>JAEUHB010000092.1 GCA_016794665.1 Opitutaceae bacterium | reverse complement strand
GGCCGATCAGCCGTGCCGTTCAACGTGGTGTGGCAGCCCGGCAAGGATGCGCCCGTCATACTGCCGGAAATCCTGACCCCGAACATGGTGCTGAGCGCGGTCCGGTAGGACCGGCCGACACCGGCCGCATCGACGCCGAGCAATCCGGCTCGCAATACCTCCTGAGTAGAATTCGCCTTGGAGGTAGCGAAGGCCCGTGAGAATCCAAACTTCGGTCTGGTGCGCAGGACACAGAATTGTAAGCTTTTCTTACAAAACTAGGGTATCATACCTAGTTCATAAATCACTCGAAATAGCTTTATATCATTGTTTTTTAATCTCTTATATATAGAAACAGGTTCTTGGCACCAAGTATGGTTATAGGCAGAAACCTCCCTAGAGGATTCTCCTAACAATTATCGCCATGAAACATACAAAAATGCTCACAGCCGCACTTGCGGCTTTCTCGCTAGCCGGCGCCGCTAACGCGGCCACGTTCACCTACCAATTCCACGGTGCCTCGGGCAACGTCGCGACGGCGAGTCCCACGTCGATCAATGGATTGGCAGTGAATAACCCCGCAAATGTAGGCGCACCGACGGTAACCGTAACCGGGTGGTATACCGAAAACAACGGCGGTAGTTTCTCATCGCGCGATGTCCGCCAGAACGGCACTAACGGCTTGGGTGTTGGCTCTCACACCGTCGACAACAATGGGGACCTCGAATACCTGCTCTTCTATTTCGGCGGCGCATCGGTCGACGTGAATTCTTTCACGATTGGCTTCGTCGACCATACCGGATGGTATGTCGGGAGCGCCTCGAATGCCGACTATCGTTGGTCCGTCGGCAACGGTCCGCTGACCACTCTTTACAGCACGGGCAGCAATGTTAACAACGACGCCACCGGAACCTTCAGCGTCAACGGGGCCAATGCCCTCGGGACCTACTTCATGATTGGTGTGAAGCCCGGCGACACGAACGACGGGTTCAAGGTCTCGGCGATCAACTTCAACTATACGACTCCCCCGTCCACCCAAGGTGCGCCGGACTCCGGCTCGACGGTCGCTCTGCTCGGTCTCGGTCTGCTCGCTCTCGCCGCGCTCAAGCGCCGCGCCTAAGTTCACGCAGAATCCTGTCATTCCCCGAAGCGCCGGATGCTCTGCATCCGGCGCTTTTTTTCGTATTTCCTTCCCGTGCTCGTTTTCGCGGGGATGGCGAGCCAAGCCATGCCACCCTCGGTTTGACGACGCCGCAGCTCCACCCACGCTGCGCCCGTGCTCACCGACGCCTTCGCCGGTCTCCAGAAACTGATGCTGCCTGACCGTTGGCAGGCGCAGGCCTTGGGCGCGCTGCGGGAGGGAGCGGATGTCGTGGTCGCCGCCCCGACCGGTGCGGGCAAGACCTACATTTTCGAGCGCTGGGCGGAGCAAAGTGGATTTGCCCGGCGCGCGCTTTTCACCGTGCCGACGCGCGCGCTGGCCAACGACAAGTTCGCCGAGTGGCGCCGCCGCGGCTGGCACGTCGGCATCGTGACCGGCGACCTCTGCGTGCAGCCGGACGCGCCGGTGGTCGTCGCCACCCTTGAGGCTGTCCTCGGCCGGATTGGCCCGGGCACAACCCACGCGAAGCCGGAGCAGCCGCCTTTCCATCTTCTCGTCGTCGACGAATACCACTGGCTCGCCGACCCGCAACGCGGCAACCACTACGAGGGAGCCCTGCTCTCGGCCTCTCCGGGCTTGCAACTGCTCCTCCTCTCCGGGGCCGTTGACAATCCCGCCGACGTCGCGGCCTGGCTTACACGGCTCGGACGCCGCGCCGTGGTCGTCGCGCATCACGAGCGCCCCGTGCCCCTCGAAGAGATTGAGGCCGACGACCTTATTCGCGGCCTGCCCCGGTGCATTGAGGGTTTTTGGGCCCGCCGAGTGGCCGGCGCGCTGCGGGAAAACCTTGGCCCGGTGCTCGTGTTTGCCCCGCATCGTGCCGACGCCGAGCGCCTCGCGCGACAGTTTGCCCATGAGCTGCCGCTCGCGGATGCGCTCACCCTCACGCCTGAACAGGAACAGCTCGCCGGCCCGCGGCTGGCCAAGCTCCTGCGAGCCCGCGTCGCCTATCACCACAGCGGCCTCGGCTACGCGCAGCGCGCCGGCCTCGTCGAGCCGCTTGCCAAGGCCGGCCAGCTGCGCGCGGTCGTCGCCACCCTCGGCCTGAGCGCTGGCATCAATTTCTCCCTCCGATCCGTCCTCGTTACCGCCAGCAGCTACCGCCACGGTGACGACGAGCACGAAATCGCGCCGCATGAGCTGCTCCAAATGGTGGGGCGCGCGGGCCGCCGTGGCCTGGACGACCGGGGCTACGTCCTCGTGAGCGGGAACACGCCGCGCCTCCAGCGGGCCGCGCCCCTGCACCTGCGCCGGGCTGCACCGCTGCCGTGGGCGTTCTTCCTGCGCGAACTCCGTGCCGGCCACGTCACAGCCACGGAGCTCGCGCGCACCTCCTCGCGCCGTTTCTTTACGCCGGTTCCTGTCCCATTCGGTGCTGAGCACACCTCGCTCCTCGGTTCCACCGCGCTGCCGTGCGGCGAAACCACCGACACCGGCCGGGCCCACCTCGTGCGCCGCGAACGCCGGCCGTTCGCCGGCTGCGCGGCCTGCGCTCACCGCGCCGACTGCCTCGCGATCCTGCCCACGCCCACGCTTCTCTGGCAATGGCAGCGCCTCGACGTCCTCGATCGCCGCCTGCGCCTCACGGTGCGTGGGGAAATCGTATCGTTTTTCCTCGGGCCCGAAGGCCTCGCCCTCGCCGCCGCCCTCGAGGACCGGCGCTACCCGATCGATGATCTGCTGTTCGACGCCGCAAATCTCTACGGCAACGAACGCTTTTGCGGGACCAACCCGCGCTGGCTCGGCCGGCTCGCCGCCGCCAGCGCCCGCGCGTGCCACCGCTTGACGATCGAGGGCTGGCTCTGCGACGGCGTGCCGGTGCAATACGGCTTCGGGGCAGCCGACGCCGTGCGGGCCCTCATCGCCGATCACGCGCGCACCCGCGAGGTGCTCGCCGAGGTCGAAACCGCCGGCCGAGGTGACCTCGACCGACTCGTCACCGAATGGCGCAGCCTGCTGAAACAAATCGCCGCCGCCGGTCCGCTGACAGGCGACGGCGCGCCCATGACGGGACGCGATCATTTTATCGCCGAGCGTTGGGACGAACTGCGCACGCTGGCGCGCCATTGGCTCGGCGAGTCAAGGGAGGAGGCGCTCCCCCCGTTGCCCCCGCTCACCGCCGATCAGCAGCGACCGATCAACCACAGCGTGCTCCGTGCGCCACGGATCCCGATGGCTGGGCGCCCGCAGTCAGTCTGAAAAAGAGCCCGCACAGCGGTCGCCCGCGTTTTTGCCGTTGCCGCCGCCCGGCCGGCTTCGCAGTCACCACAGCTTCCGCATGCCCGCCGCACACTCCCGCGCCGTCCTCCAGCTTGTCGGCACCGCGTTGTGCTGGAGCCTCGCGGGCGTGCTGATCAAGGCGGTCGCCCAGCATTGGACCGGGCTGGCCGTCGCGAGCGGACGCGGGTTGATCGCAGTTGGTTTCCTCGTTCTGATCAGCCGGGGCCTTCGGTTCACATTCTCGGCGCCGCAGATCGTCGGCGCGCTCGCTTACGCCGCGACCACGCTGGTGTTTTGCGTCGCCACGACCCTGACCACGGCCGCCAACGCCATCCTGCTCCAATACACCGCGCCCATCTGGGTCGCGCTGCTGGGTGCCTGGTTCCTTGGCGAGCGCGCCACCCGCATCGACTGGCTGACCATGGTCGTCGCCTTGGGCGGCCTCGTGCTGTTTTTCCGCGACGGCCTCGCCACCGGCCATCTCGTCGGCAATGCACTCGCGCTCGCCAGCGGCCTCGGCTTCGCGGCCATGACGATCGCGATGCGCCGGCAAAAGGACGGCTCACCCGTCGAGTCGATCATCCTCGGCAACCTCCTCGCCGGCCTGATCGGGTTGCCGTGGCTCGTCGCGGCGCCGCCGCTACCGGCGGCAGGCTGGGCGGCGCTCGCGGGTCTCGGCATCGTGCAGCTCGGCGTGGCCTACTGGCTCTACGCGCGCGCCATCCGACATGTGACGGCGCTCGAGGCCGTGCTCATCCCGGCCATCGAGCCCGTGCTTAACCCGATCTGGGTCTTCCTCGCGTTCAGCGAGCGACCGTCGGGCTGGGCTCTCGCCGGCGGCGTGATCGTGCTGGCCGCGGTCACGGCCCGGGCCGTGGCTTCCGTGCGGGCGCGCCGCCGCAACGCCGGCACCTGAGGGCGCCCACCGGGTCCGATTTCGAGTGAAACTTTTTCCCGTGCTGGCGGGTTGTCTCATCGTGCTGACCTCGCCTGCGTTCGCCACGCCTCCCCCGCCCCCCGAGACGGTGCTGTTGCTGCACGGCCTCGGCCGCACGGGCTGGTCGATGGCAGTGCTCGGCAGCGCGCTCGAGCACGAAGGTTTCCACGTCGTCCGCCCCACCTATCGATCCCGCACACTGTCAATCGAGCAGATCGCCGGCGAGTGGCTGCCCGACCAGCTGGCGGCACTGCGGGCCGCCCCGCGGGTGCATATCGTCACGCACTCCTTGGGCGGCATCATTGTGCGGCTTTGGCTCCGCGACCACGGGGCGCCGCCCAACTTCGGCCGCGTCGTCATGCTCGCGCCGCCCAACTCGGGGAGTGAAATCGTCGACGCCTTCCGGGCCTTCGCGCCGTTCCGCTGGCTCACCGGTCCCAACGGTCCGCGCCTTGGCACCGCGCCCGGGGATCTGCCAGCGACCCTCGGTCCGTGGCCCGCTCCGCTCGTCGATCTCGGCATTGTCGCGGGCGGCGGCGCAACGTTTGCCACCCTCGGCGCGGCCTTGCCGTCGCCGCACGACGGCAAGGTGAGCGTCGCCTCGACGCATCTTGCCGGCGCGAGGGACCACGTGGTCGTTCGATGCGGACACACCGGGATTGCGCTGCGGCGCGACCCGGCGACGCAGGTCGCTCGTTTCTTGCGGCACGGGTGTTTCGCGCCGCGTCCCTGAGGCCGCCGAATTTTCTTCAGACAAAAGCCGGCCGCCATGACGCTTCTCCCCGATCCCGATTCCAACTTCACCGTGAAAGCGCTTTCCCTCCTCCTCGCCGCGTCGCTGGTGGCAAACATCGCCTTTGTCGCCGTCGCCGTCACGCGCTCGCCCTCCGCCACCACTCCGGCCGGTCCGGCCGCCACGCCGCCGCGGAATTCGGGCGCGCCCTCCGACGCCCTCCGCACCGCGCTCGCCTCGGGCAACGTCGCCGCACTGGAAGCCGCGGGGCTCTCGCCTGAGCAGGCCCGCGAGCTCGCGCTGGGCCGCACCATCGCCCGCATCGCCGCGAAGCATCGATCCGCGCCGGGCCAGCCGGTCGGCGACGGCCGTTGGTGGCTCACCAAGCACACCGCCGCCACGCGCGACGCGCAGCAGGCCGCCCGCCGCGAACTCGCCGCCGCGCTCGGCATCGATCTGGGCGTCACGGGCGAAGTCACCCAGTTTCCTTTCCTGCCGCCGGAGAAAAGCGAGAAGCTGAGGCAGATTCTCGCCGACTATCAGGACATGATGGGCAAGTTCACGGCCAGCGGCCTCCAGCTTCCTTCCGATCGCGAGAAGCTCCGCCTGCTGCAGGCCGAGCGCGAGCGCGACATCGCCAGCCTGCTGAGCCCGGAGGAGAAACTCGCTTACGATCTCCGCACGTCCGCCAGCGCCGCCACCGTCCGCAACCGCTTCGGCGAGGCCATCGCGTCCGAGGCCGAGTTCGAAAAGCTCTACGCCCTGCAAAAGGCCTTCGACGAAAAGTTCTCCCGCGAGGCCCTCTCCGGCCGCATCTCGCCCGAAACCCTTCGCGCCCGCGCCGAAGCCGAGCGCCAGCTTGATGCCGACCTCCGCGCCGCCGTCGGCGACGACCGCTACGCTGCGCTCCGCCGCGCCGCCGATTCCGATGTGCGCAACATCGACAGCCTCGTCTCCCGTCTGAGTCTTCCGCCCGCCACGACCGATGCCGTGCTGGCCGCGCGCGATACCTACGCGGCCCAGTCGCAACGCATCGCCAACGACACGTCGATCCCCTTTCCTGAGCGTCGCACCCAAATCCAGACGCTCGCCACCCAGGCCAAGGCCGAGGTCACGCGCTCCCTCGGCGCCGAGGCCGGCGCCGCCTACGCGCAGGCCTCGCCCTGGCTCAGCATGCTCTCGAGCGGCACCGCCTACTCGACCCAACCCCAGGCCAGCTCCATCGGCACGCTCGGCCTGGGCCAGCAGTCGGTCTATCCCGTGCTGCCCGCCGGCATCGCTCCGACCGGTAGCGGCGCCCGCCAAGTTTTCATCAGCGGCACGCCCGCCTTCGACACCGCCATCCCGGCCCCCGGCGGCGTCGTCGAGCGGCAGGTGATGACGTTCACCACGACCGAACACGCGACCACGACCGTCACGCCTCCCGCCGGTGCCGTCATCGTCACACCGCCGGCGACGACGCCCCAGCCGGCCCCAAAACCATAGGCCGGCCCTCGCCGCTTCATCGCGCCGGCGGCCTCAGCTGCAGCAGCACGTTGGCGAGCGTGATCAGCCCGCCGCCCACCAGCAGCGCCCACGTCGCCGTCTCGTTGTCGTAGGCGATTCCCGCCCAAGCCGCGAACAACGCCGGCAGAAAAAGCGCCATCACCGAGGCGAAGATCGGCTCGACGCAGTAAATGAGGCCCGCCTCCGTCGCCGTGATTTTCGGCTGCCAGGCGTTCATCAGCGAGAACGATCCGTAGGTGCAGAACAACGTCAGCAACGCGGTGAAGCCGAGCCAAGGCGCCGAGCTCCACGGCGTGAGCAGCGCCGCCAGGTCCGGTGCCGTCGCGCCCGCCAGGGCCCAGAACACCACCGCCTCCGTCGCAAACATCACGAACGTGACCTGCGCCGGCCGGTTGCCCGCGAACTCCTTTCGCTCCAGCGTCAGGATCTGCCCCATGAAAAACAGCGATGAGAGCAACGTCTCCCACTCGCCACGCCCGAGGTGCAGTTCGCGCCAGTTGAAACGCCCGAGGATCGCCACGCCCGCGAGGACGAGCGCGCAGCACGCCCAAATAATCACCCCCGGATTTCGCCGGGCGCGCACCGCGGTCCAGACCGGAATCAGGATCGCGTAGAACTGGGTGAGGAAAGCCGAGGTGCTTGCCTCCGTGAATTGCAGCGCGTCATTCTGGAACAGCATCCCGGCCGACGAAAACAGCCCGATGATCACGCCCTGCGTCCACTCGCCGCGCGTCGCACGCCAGATTTCGCGCGGCCGCAGCGCCAGCATCAGCAGAACCGCGAGCAGGAAACGAGGCGCCACCGTGTAGATCGCGGAGAACCACGTGCCCGCCTGCGGCAGCAGCTTCGCGTGCAGCAGCGTGATCGACTTGATGAGCGGAAAGCTCAGCCCCCAGAAAAAATTCGCGACCAGCAGCATCGCGAGGGCGCGGGTGCGTTGATCAGGTGCGACGGTTTCCATGGGAAACGGCCAGCGTGCGCCGGCCGCGGCGGCCCGCCAAGTGAATTGGCCGTTCGCCTCGACACGCTTGGCCGGCCGCCTCTTGCTCGTGCGCCATGGCCAAGGCGAAGACAAACCGGCGCATGACGAAACGCGACTACGAGGCCCGCGTGCCCGCCGTGCGCGAGGCGCTCATCCAGCTCCAGATCGCGCTCCAGCCCGCGCCGTTTCCCGTGCTGCTCGTCATCGCCGGCGACGATGCCTCGGGCAAGGGCGACGTCGTCAACGTCCTGAACGGCTGGCTCGATCCGCGCGGCGTCGAGACCCTTGCCTTCCACGATCCGAGCGACGAGGAACGCGACCGGCCGCCGATGTGGCGCTACTGGCGCTCGCTGCCGCCGCGCGGCCGCATGGCCATCTACGCCGGCGGGTGGCACGGCGACGCGCTCGCCGCCGATCCCCGCTCGCCGCGCGAGCTGGCGCGGTTCGACGCGACGCTCGCCCGCCTGGCCCATTTCGAGGGCCTGCTCACCGAGGGCGGCGCCCTCGTCGTGAAGATCTGGCTCCGCCTCAGCCAGAGCGCCCAGGGCGATCGTCTGCACGAGCTCGAGGCTGATCCCGACACGGCCTGGCGCGTCTCGCCGGACGACTGGAAGTTTCACCGCGACTACGAGCGCCGCGTCCGGCTCGCCACGCGCCTGCGCCGCGCCACCGAGCTGGCCGCCGCCCCGTGGCACGTCGTCGAGGCCGCCGATCCGCGCGCCCGCAACCTCGCCATCGCCGAGACCCTGCTCGCCCGTTTCCAGAAACACCTGCGCGCACACGCCACGCCGCCCGCGCCCAAGAAGCCGCGGCGCATCACCCCGCTGCGCGCGACCGGCCTGCGCCGGCTGAAGGCCCTGCCGCTGCATCACGCGCTCTCCGAATCCGACTACGAGGCGAAGCGCGACAAGTGGCTCGGCCGGCTCAACCGCGCGGTGCGCGACGCCACGCAGCGTGGCCGCTCCATCGTCTGGGTCTTCGAGGGCTGGGACGCCGCCGGCAAAGGCGGCGCGATTCGGCGACTCACCAGCGCGATCGACGCGCGCGACTGCCGCGTGATCCCAATCGCGAAACCGACCGACGAGGAGAAGTCCCACCACTACCTCTGGCGTTTCTGGCGCCACCTGCCGCGGGCCGGCCGCGTCACCATCTACGATCGCTCGTGGTATGGGCGCGTGCTCGTCGAGCGCATCGAGGGCTTCTGCCGCGCCGACGAGTGGCGGCGCGCCTTTGAAGAGCTCAATGATTTCGAGGCGCAGCTCACCGCCCACGGCATCATCGTGCTCAAGTTCTGGCTGCACATCTCGCCCGCCGAGCAGCTCCGCCGTTTCCGCGAGCGCGAGGTGACCGCCTACAAGCGCCACAAGATCAACGCCGAGGATTGGCGCAACCGCCGCCAATGGGCCGCCTACGAGGTCGCGGCGGGCGACATGCTCGCCCTCACCGACCGCCCGAAGGCGCCCTGGCATCTCGTGCCCGCCGACAACAAGCGCTTCGCCCGCCTCGAGATCCTGCGCGCCTCGTGCCGGCAAATCGCCGCGGCCCTGGAGAAGGACTGAACCGGCGCGCGCCTCGGTCCGGTCCTTGCCTCGCGCGGCCCCGCGCGCGAGACTGGGAGCGTGATCCTGCTCGCGCTTCTCACGCCACTTTTCCTCTGCTTCGAGATCTGGCAGCTTGTGATTTGCGAGCGCCACCTCGGCCTGAGGCAAATCGCCCGCGGGGGTGACCCGCGGCAGGGCGGGCTCGGCGAGCTCACGGCCTTTGCGTGGAGCATGATGCTGATCGGCTACTGGGTGTGGATGCTGGCGCTGCTGTTTGTGCCCGCGGCGCGCATCGCGGGCGCCGGGCTGCTCGCCGTCTCGGTGCTCGGCTACTCCGTGCGCCGCGGCGCGCCGCTGCGCTGGATTTTGATCATCCTCATGTTTGAGGGCGCCATCCGGCTCGGCCTGCTGTTTGCGCTGGCCACCGCCGCGTGGCGCGAGCTCCGCTAGCGCGCGAGCCGCCGGGTCTCCGCCTTGGGCGCGGGTTCCGCGGACGACGCCGCGAAAAATTCCTGCGCCTTCGCCAGCAGCTTGGCATACCGGCCGTAGTCACCCGCCCAGGAGTTGGGCACGCACACCCGCCGAATCACGCCGCGGCCGACGCGATCCGGCGCAGCCGTGTCGGCCGCAAACTCCACCGCCAGCCGCGGATCGGCCGTGTGGACGACAAAGTGCCGCGCACCGTCGCTCGTGTCGCGCTCGATCCGGAGAAAGGGGGAGTCGTTCATCGCGCGGCCGCACGCTGGGCCCGCGGGCGCCGCCGCACAATCACGGAATACACCGGGCGGACGGCTGTTTTGCCCTTGAGCCGCGCCGCGCCGCGCCGCAGAAATTTTTCCGCCGCCGGCGCGCTCGATGCCTCGCCTCCCGCGAAGCTGCGGTGCCGGCGCCGCCTTTCCATGAATTCCTCCGCCCCGCACCCCCGCCTGCCCGAGTGGCCGTTCCTCCTCGCGGGCCTCGTCCTGCTCTCCGCCGCGGCGTGGCTCGCCGCCCGCGGCGCCGATCCGCTCGCGCCGCCCACCATCGTCGCCGTCGCCGCCTGCGTGGGTCTCAGCGCCATCGCCGCGCTCACGCCGTTTGTCGCCAACCAGGAGCGCGCCAAAAACGCCGCGCTCGATGAGCGGCAGCGCTCGCTCGAGGCCATCGCCGGCACCGTCGCCGCCGCCGCCGAGCAAATCGGCATCGCCGCCGCGGGGCTGCACGGCATCGCCGACGCCGCGCACAAGAGCCTGCGCCAGGCCGAGCAGCTCCCGCACAAGCTCCAGGAAAAAATCGCGGAGTTCCAAGCCCAGCTCGCCAGCACGGCGGACACGGAGAAGGAGGAGCTTGAGCGCGAATTGCTCGCGCTCCGCACGAGCGAGAGCGAGCGCCTCGACCAGGTCTCCCAGCGCATCGCCAAGCTCACGGCCGAGTGGGCCAGGCTCGAGTCCGCCACCCGCGAACAGCTCGCGGCGCTCACGCGCGAACTCGATGCGCGCACCGCACGGCTCGACACCCTCGCCCGCACCGCCGCACCAGCCGTCGCCGCGATCGTGGCTGGCGCGGCGACTCCGGTGACTGCCCCCGATTCCGGCCCGGAGCCGCTGCCCGCGCCCGAGTCCGACACCTCCGCCCCGGCCCCCCGCCGCCCGCGCAAGCCCCGCCGTGATTCCGGCGCGGAAGCCGTCACGGAGCCCGCGCCCACTGCGGCCGCGGTCGCGCCCGTCACCGAAGTCCGCGCCGGCGAGCCGCCGCCCATCCCCGTCGCCACGATCGCGGAAGTGACGCCCGTCGCACCGCTCACGGCCGAGCCGTTCTCCGGCCACATCGCCTCCACCCCACCGGTCGAGCCCCCGCGCAAGCGCCCCGCGAAAAAGGACGCCGAGCCCGACGTCCCCACCCTCGGCCTCGACCTGCCGGAAGCGGAAGCGGCCAGCGCCACCAACGAGCGCACGATCGCCTCCGACGGCGCCACGCGCCTCATCGCCACAGCCTACATCGGGATCGGCAACCGGCTCTTTATCCGCGGCGAGGGCCCGGGCCTCGACTGGGACAAAGGCGTGCCCCTCCAGTTCGTCTCCATCGGCAAATGGCGCTGGGAAACCAACGAGGCAACCGCCCCCGTGCGCTACAAACTCTACAAGAACGACGAGATCGAGTGCGCCGCGCTCGGCACCCAGTCGCTCGACCCCGGCCACCAACACGAAGTCACGGCGGGGTTCTGAGACCGCGTGCGGATCGGTCGGATCGGGTAGCCCTGCTCGTGAGAGCAGGGGCCGACGGGACATGAAGCGCGAAATCGTCCCGCTTCCCACGATGCGGGCTGCCAGCATGCGAGCGGAATTTTCAGTAGTGCGGCGGCCGCTCGGGTGGCATTTCGTCATCGCCGGCGGGACCGCCGGGTGCGGATTGCCCGGCGCGCTCGCGCCACGCACGCAGCTCGCGGCGCAACGCGGCCAGTTCATCGGCGATTTCCAGCATGGCCTTGTCCTGCTCGGTCACGTGCCGCTCAAGGTAGGCGACCTTTTCTTCCAAGCTCAGGATGCGATCGTTCACGGAGTGGACGGAGGCTGGCGCGCGGCCTTGAGCTGGGCGATCTCGGGCAGCACCACGCGCTGGTAACAGTCCGGGCAGACCGAGTGGCTGAAGTCCGCGCCCGTCCGGGCGGTGATGTAGCCCTCGATCTGCTGCCAGTAGTTTTGGTCGTCGCGGACCTTTTTGCAGTAGGTGCAGATCGGCATCATCTGCTCAAGCTGCCGGACCTGGCGCGTGTAACCGAGGATGCGCTCGGCCACCCGCAGGCGCATCCAGAGTTCGTCGACATCGAGGGGCTTGCTCAGGAAGTCGTCCACGCCCGCGTCCGCCGCCTCGGTGCGGTTCTCCTCCGTGCCGTCGCGCGCCGTGAGCAAAATGAAATACGCATACTCCTCGTCCGTCCGCGCGCGGATGCGCCGGCAAAGCTCCAGGCCGTCGCCCCGCGGCATCGTCCAGTCGCTCACAATCACGCGCACGTCGCCGTGGTTTTGGAGCGCGGCCCAGCCCGCCTCGCCATCTGCGGCCTCGACGATCTCGTGCCCCAGGCGACGGAGCGCCTGGCGCAGCACGGCGCGGGCGACCGCGTTGTCCTCGACGATCAGGATTCTCACGGCTTGGCCTCCAGGATCTCCCGCACGTGGTAGCGCTGGCGCGCGCGCACGACTTGGTAGGCGCGGCCCACGTATTCGCCGATGAGGCCGATGCCGACCATTGTCACGCTGATCAGGAAAAACAGGATGCCGAAGAGCGTGAACAACCCGCCCTCCTCCGGCCCGATGAAGATGCGCCGGCCCGCGAGGATGAGCACGAGCACGAAGCTCCCCGCCGCGCACGCGAGCGCAAACAGCGTGAAGATCTGCAGCGGCGCGATCGAGAAGCCGGTGATGAGATCGAAGTTGAGCCGCACGAGCCTGGCGAACGAGTAGTTCGAGACGCCCGCGTGCCGCTCCTCGTGCTTCACGCCCACCTCGGCGGGATTGCCGGAGAAACTGTAGGCCAGCGCGGGGATGAAGGTGTTGATCGCGCCGCTGCGCACGATGGCCTCGATGATCGGGCGGCGGTAGGCGCGGAGCATGCAGCCTTGGTCCGTCATCTCGATGCTCGTGGTTTTTTCCCGCACCAAGTTGATCAGCCTCGACGCGTAGGTGCGGAAAAACGAGTCCTGGCGCTCAAGCCGGAAGCCGCCGACGTAGTCGTGGCCGGCGTCGATCTTGGCGAGGAGCTTCGGGATTTCCTCCGGCGGGTTCTGGAGATCAGCGTCGAGCGTCACGATCACGTCGCCGCGCACGCGCTCAAACGCCGCCATGATCGCCATGTGCTGGCCGTAGTTGGCGTTGAAGTCGATCACGCGCGTGACGTCGGGCCGCGCGGCGTGCCGCGCGCGAAGCAGCTCGATCGAGCGGTCGGCGCTGCCGTCGTTCGTGAAGAGGATCTCGTAGCTGCGGCCGAGGCCGTCGAGCACCGGATAGAGGCGCGTGAAGAGCACGGGGAGGTTGAGCTCCTCGTTGTAAACGGGGATCACGATCGAGAGCTGGGGGGCGGCGCTCATGCTTTCCGGTGGGCGAGCAGGATCGTTTGGAGCGACGCGGCGACGCGCGCAACGTCCGCCTCGGTCATCGCCGGGAAAAGCGGCAGCGTGAGGATGTCACGGCCCACGCGCTCGGCGACCGGGAGGTCGCCTGGATTCCAGCCGAGGCGCCGGTAGACCGCGAAAAGGTGAATCGCCGGGTAGTGCACGCCGGTGCCGATGCCGGCCGCGTGGAGCTTTTCCATCACGACCGCGCGCGGGATCGCGAGGCGTTCGCCGGGCAGCACGACTTGGAACATGTGCCAGTTGGTCTGGCTGAAATCCGCGGGCGGCAACTCGAGGCCCAGCGCGCGCAGCGCGGGTTGGTCTAGCGCCTCGAAGTAGGCGCGCGCGAGCTCGCGGCGCCGGGCGTTGAACGACTCGAGGTGCGGCAACTGGCCGAGGCCGACGCGCGCGGCGACATCCGTGAGGTTGAATTTTCCGCCGACGACCTCGACCTCCATGCCATCGAAGCCGGTGCGCACCACGCCCTGCAGACGGTATTGCTCGGCGAGCTTGGCCTCGCGCTCGTCATTCAGCACCAGCGCGCCGCCCTCGATGGTCGTGATGTTCTTGTTGGGGTGAAAGCTGAACGACACGAAGTCGCCCGCCGCCCCGATCGCCCGCCCGCGCCAGTTGCTGCCGAACGACTGCGCCGCATCCTCGACGACACGAAGGCCGTGGTGCCGCGCGATCGCATAGAGCCGGTCGCGATCCACCGGCAGGCCGGCGAGGTCCACGGGGAGAATCGCGCGCGTCGCGGGCGTGATGGCGGCCCCGATTTTTTCGAGGTCGATGTTCCGTGTCACCGGATCAATCTCGACGAAGCGCGGCCGCGCGCCGACCGCAAGTATCACGTTGCTCGTCGCGACCCACGAAAGCGGCGTCGTGATCACCTCGTGGCCGGCGCCGACACCCGCGATGCGCAGCGCGATTTCCATCGTGCAGGTCCCGGAGTTGAAGGCGCGCACCGGGCGCCCGCCGCAGTGCGCGCTGAGCTTCGCCTCGAGCTCCTTCACCTTCGGCCCCGACGTGATCCAGCCGGAGCGCAGCACCTCGGCCACGCCGGCGATGGTCTCGTCGTCGATGGTCGGGCGCGTGAGCGGGAGAAAGGGCGCGGGCATCAGGGTTGGTTGCTCAGCAAACTGTGCGCCTTGGTCGCGGCAATCACGTGGTGGCGCAGCGCCGGATCCGCGAACACAGATTTTTCGTGCGCCAGGTCGCGGTTGCGCACCACGACCCAGACCCGGCCCGGGCCCAGCCACTGGCGGCGTAATTCGGCATCGTCGATGAACCACCGCGCGCGCTCCGCGGGATCGAGGAAGCGCACGCCGAGCTCGTCGGTGTAGCCCACGAGGCCCACGGGCCGCTCCGTATAGTAGACGAAGTCGTGGAAAAACGCCCAGTAGTGATAGACCCGATCCTCCGGGGCGAGGCGGGCGCGGGCGAAGCGGGCGAGTTCCTTCGTGCCCGCGCGCTCAAAATGCGGCCGGGCCACCACCACCGCCCCGTAGAAGACCGCCGTGACGACGACCGTCACCGCGACCCCCGTGCGGAGCCCGCGCCGGCGGGCCAGCGCATGCGCCGCCACCCCGCCCACGATCAGCAGCGCCGCCATAGCGATTGCATGCGGCCGCAGCCCCGCCGCCTGCTCCGCATCGCGGATCACGCCGCGCTTGAAAGCGACGACGATCAACCCGGCCGCCAGCAGCCCTTGGAGGAAGAGCCCCGCCCCGAGCGCCCCGCGCAAACCGGGCGCCGAGCGCGCCTCCCACCGGCTCGCAATCCACGCGCCGGCCAGCAGCGCGAGCGGCGGCAGCGCCGGCAGCAGGTAGGACGCGAGCTTCGACTGCGACTTGGAGAAGAACAGGAAGATAAAGGCCGCCCAGAGGACGAGGAACCACACGTCCGCGTTCTCCTTTCGCCGCGCCCAGCCGGTCCTCACCGTGTCGCGCACCGCGGCCCCAACGAACCCGATCCAGGGAAACACGCCGCCGATCAGAATCGGGATGAAGAACCACCACGGCTCGTTGCGGCCATGCGTCGTCGTGGTGAAACGCTGCCAGTGCTCGTGCACAAAATAGAAGTGAGCCCAGTCCGGGTGGCGCTGCGCCGCGAGGATGTGCCACGGGGCCGCGATCGCGAAAAACACGAGGAGCCCCGCCGGCAGGTGCAGCGGCCGCAGCCGGTGCCATTGGTTGAAAATCAGCAGCCAGAGAAACATCACCGCGCCCGGAATCAGGAAGCCGATCAGTCCCTTGGTCAGCGTCGCCAGCGCCGCGCTCGCGTAGAGGCCGAGGAACAGCCAGCGCCGCGCCGCGCCGGGCGGCTCGCGCACACCGAGCAGGAAGCATAGCAGCGTGGCGCTCATGAGGGCCGCCAGCGGCATGTCGAGCATCAGCAGCCGTGCCACCACGAAGTGCAGCAGCGACGTGCCGAGCACGACCGCCGCCAGCAGCCCGGCGCGCCGGCCCCACAGGCGCCGGCCGGCGGCGTAGGTCAGCAAGGCCGCGCCGAGGCCGAAGAGCGCCGGCGTCAGCCGCACCGCGAGCTCGCCCGGCCCAAACGCCGCGCGCGCCAGCGCCACCAACCAATAGACCAGCGGCGGCTTCTCGAAATACGGCACGCCGTTGAGCTGCGGCGCCACCCAGTCCCCGCTCGCCAGCATCTCGCGCGGAATCTCCGCGTAGCGCGCCTCGTCGGGACTGACCAACGGCGCCGTGCCGAGGAGGAAAAAATGAAGCGCGCCCAGGCCGAGGGCGAGCCACAGCAGGTCACGCGCAGCGGACGGCGGGGATGCGGGACAGGGTTCGGCAGGCGCGGGTTCGGCGGGCAGCAGCATCAGGGGAAACGCCGCGCACGCTCGCGAGTCCGGCCGGGGCTGGCGATTTTTTTCGTGCGCCCCGCGCCGGTTTGGGCCGGGATGCAGCGCACATGGCGGCGGCAAAGAATTTCACGTTCATCTGCGGCGGCGACGACTTCCTCGTGGGTCGCGCCGGCAAGGAACGCTTCGCCATGCTCGCCGCGGAGGTGACGGACGAATTCTCCCGCGAGGTGCTGAGCGGCTTCGCGGCCAACGTGAGCGAGGTCGAGGCGGCCGTGAACCGCTTCCGCGATGCGGTGCAGACCGTCTCGATGTTCGGCGGCCGGCGGGTGGTGTGGCTCAAGGACGTAAACTTCCTCGCCGACACCGTGACGGGCCGCGCGGAGAGCACGCTCAAGCTCGTCGAGGACCTGCAACAGGTCCTGGAAAACGTGAACCCGGCCGACACCGCCGTGCTCATCACGGCCGCGCCGCTCGATCGGCGGCGCTCGTTCCCGAAGTGGTGCGAGAAAAACGCCGACTTCACGCTCGTGGGAGGCGACGGCGACAGCGCAAGCGAGGCCCTCGCCGGCGTGGCGCTTGCCGAGGCGCGCGCGTTCGGCGCCAGCTTCGCGCCCGGCGCCGTCGAGCTGATGCTGGCCAAGGTCGGCGCCAACACGCGCCTGATCGTCGAGGAGACGCGCAAGCTCGCGACCTACGCCGGCGACAAGGCGCTGATCGAGGAGGCGCATGTCGCCGAGCTCACGCCCAACGTCGCCGAGGGCGATTTCTTCGAGGCGGCCGAGGCCTTCTTCAGCGGCAACCTGCAGTGGACGCTCGCGGCGCTGCACCGGCATTTCTTCACCGGGGGCGACGCCCGCCCGGTCATCAGCGCGCTCCAGAACCGCAACCGCATTTTGCTCCAAGTGCGAGCGCTCGTCGATGCCGGCGAAGTGCGCGTGGGCCCGCGCGGGCTCGACGGATTCCCGCGGGCGCAGGCCGCGCACGCCGCGAAGTTCACGGGCGCGACCGAGAAAAGCTCGTTCAACCTCTTCACGCAGAACCCGTGGTATCTCGGCAAGCTCGCCGGCAACGCCAAGCTCCCGACGTTGCGCCGCCTGATCGACAACCAGCAGGAGCTGATCACGGCCTTCGAGGAAATCGTGCGCCGCCCCGACGAGCAGGAGGAAGTCCTGCGCGAGATGGCGGTGCGGTGTCTGGCGGCGTGAAACGCGCGCTCGGCTTAACGCTGGCCGTCGCGCTCGCCGCGGCGCTGCTCGCCGCGTGGGCCGACGGTCGCTTCATCTGGGGCCCCCCAGAGACTCCCAAGGCCCAGTGCGAGGCGCTCGACGTCGCAACGCTGCCGCCCGTGGTCAAGGACGCGCTTGCCCGCGCCTATCACGCGCGCGTCGCCACCGCCGTCGTGCGCGAGCCGCAGAACACGTGGAGCAACCTGGCGTTTGT
>JAEUHB010000038.1 GCA_016794665.1 Opitutaceae bacterium | reverse complement strand
GACGAGCCCGGGCAGCAGGCACCAGCCGATGCCGGCCCACGCGGTGCGCCAGCCCTCGCGTTGGACGACCTCGCCCACGACGGGAAAGGCAATCATGAAGCCCATGCTCAGCGCGATGGAGTAGGCGCCCATCGCGAGCGGTAGCCGCCGCCGGAACCACTGGCCCACCATCGCGAGGCTCACCACCGAGAGCGCGCTCTGCCCGAGGCCGCGCGACAGGACGAGCAACCCGAACATCACCACGACGCTCGTCGTGACGCTCATCAGCAGCACGACTGCGCCGAGCAACGCGGCCACCGCCGCGAGCACCAGCCGGCTGCCAAGCCGGTCCTGGAGTCGGCCGACCCCGATGCAGCAGAGGGAGCCGAGCAACGTGGCCCAGAGGTTCATTTGCGCGAAGGCGACGCGGTCGATGCGGAGGTCCTTCAGCAGGGATTCGGTGATGAGGCCGAGGCCTTGGGTCCGGCCCGGCAGCGTCCCGACCATCGCCAGCGCCGCGAGGCCGACGACAATCCAGCCGTAGTAGAAGCGGGTGCGGGCAAGCAGCGCGGGCAGTTTGCTGGGAAGGGCAGCGGGGAGCGTCATGAGGCGGGGGCGCGGACGGCGTAGCAGACGAGTGTGTCGTGATAGCGGAGATAAAGGCGACCATCGTGGATCACCGGATGGGCCCACGCGTCGCGCGTCCGCTCGCTGGTGCCGGGGAGGCGGAAGCGGCCGCGCACCTCGAACTTCGAATCGGTGGGCTCGAGCAGCAGCATCCAGCCGTCCTCCGCGAGGGTGTAGAGGCGGCCATCGGCAAACAGCGTCGAGCCCTTGGCGAATTCCTTGGTCTCGTGCAGCGTCGCGCCCGTGCGGGCGTTGAGCGCGACCCAGCCGCCGCGGCCGGCGTAAGTGGAGCCGTAAAGCCGATCGGCGACATGCACCACGCCGCCCTGGCACGTGTCGATCGAATGGGTCCAGCCCTCGGCGACGCCGACGGGATCACCGGGGCGGGACGGCGCGACGAGCCGGTAGAGCTGGCCTGGGGAACCGTGCGGCGCAGCCATGAAGACGCCGTCGCCCACGAGCACCGGCGACATCGCGAGCACGCCGTAGGTGGTGGGGCGGGGGCGCGTCCACTGGAGTTTGCCCGTGTCCGCATCGGCGCAGTAGAGGGTGTGCGTGCCGCAGCCGATGAGCAGCCGCCGGCCGGCAAATTGCACGAGGATCGGCGCGACGTAGGAGGCGGTCTCGGTGACAGCGGCGTCCTTCCCCGAGGGCGTTGGCGCGCTTTGCCACAGCAGGGCGCCGGTGACTTTGTCGAACGCCACGACGAGCGCGTCCCGCCCGCCGGCCGTTGAGTAAACGGCGCGGTCGTCGACGAGCAGGCACTCGCTGAGACCCCACGTGATGTTCTCGCCGCCGAAGCGCTTGAGCAAATCCGCCGACCAAAGCTCGCGGCCCGTCGCGGCCTCGAGGCACACGAGCCGCCCATGGGCGTTTTGGTGGTAAAGCCGGCCCGCGCTGAACGTGACGGAGGCGCGCGCGCCTTGGTATTGATTGAGCCACGCGTCGCCGTTGCGCACGGACCACAGCGGCTGGCCCTCGAGCGAGTAGGCGAGGATGCGCGCTTCCTCGCCAAAGTCGCCGGTCACGTAGAGCCGTCCGCCGCCGATGATCGTGGAGGAAAACCCACGGCCGGCACCCTTGGCCGTCCAGAGCTGTCGCGGGCCTTCGGCCGGCCAGGCAGGGAGGAGATGTTTTTCGTCACTCACCCCGTCGCGCCGCGGGCCGCGGAATTGGGGCCATCCGGGATCGGGCGAAGAGATGAGCGTGGCCGTGCCGGCGGAGGCGGCGTTCCACGCGAACGCGCAGAGGCACAGCCGGAGAAAATGCACCGAGCTCATTTCTCCCCGATGCACCAGAGGAACTCCTGCCGGGTCTCGCCCTTCTTGGCGGCGCGCACGTAGATCCGCCCGCCCGTGATCGCGGGGGTGGCGAAGGCCTCGTCGCCGAGCTGGTTCTGCGCGAGGAGCGAGAACTTCTGCGGCGTCGCCTCGAACACGCTCGTCACGCCGCGCAGGCTCGTCGCGTAGATGCGCGAGCCCACCATCACGGGCGAGGCATAGAAGTCCTTGTCGACCTTTTCGCGCCAGAGTTCGTCGCCGGTGTCGGATTTCCAGCAGACCGCGTGGCCAGCATCGAGCACGGCGTAGACGTGGCCGTCGCGCACCAGCATCGCGGGCACGTAGACGCGCGTCGGGTTCTGCCATGCGATGCGGGCCGAGCCATCGGCCTCGACCGCCATCGTGTGGCTCTTCGGGTAGCCTCCACTGACGAAGATGCGCTGGCCGTCGGTCACGGCGGTCACGACCGTCTCCTCGGTCGAGCCCTCGAACTCCCAGAGTTTCTTGCCGGTAAGCGGATCAAAGCTGGCGACGAGGTTGCAGCCGCCGATCACGGCCTGGGTGCGGCCGGCGGCGCGGACGACCGCGAGCGACGGGTAGTTGGCGATTTTGGGGCGCGGCTGCGTCCACAGGATTTTCCCCGTGCGACGCTCGAGTCCGGCGATCGTGCCGCCCGCACGGCTGTCGGCCGCGACGAGCACGACCGACTCATGCACGACCGGCGAGGCGCCGAAGCCCTGGTGCACGGCGTAGTCGGCGACGCGGGTCTGCCAGAGGATTTTTCCGGCCGGGTCGAGTGCGGAGGTATGAATCGCCTTGGCGTGAAGAAAATTGATGAGGACTCGCTCGCCATCCCACGCGACGGTCGAGGAGGCTGGCGACGAGTTGCGGTGGTTGCCGGACTCGAGCGGGCCGCGGTGCACGACCGATTCCCAGAGAAGCTTGCCGGTCGCGCGTTCGTAGGCGACCACGAGTTGCTCGCTGGTCGCGGCGTCCGCGGTCGCGAGGTAAACGCGATCGCCGACGACCGTCGGGGAGCTGTGGCCGCGGCCGCGCACGGGCGCGCGCCAAAGGATGTTTTCGGTTTCGCTCCACTTCACAGGTGCGCGTTCTCCGGCCGCCGCGTGGCCGTCGCCCGACGGGCCGCGCCACGCGGGCCAGTCGGTTGCGAGGGCGGTGGGCGCGGTGCAAAGCAGGGTGGCAGCAAGGAGGCGAGGGAGGTGCATGGGGAGGAAGCGGAAGGAGTCCGGCCGAATCGCCCGTGAGCGGCAAGTGCAACGAGCGGTGGAATTCGCTTTGACCGCGCGTCCCCGGGGGCTTGGGCTGCGTCAGGTGCCGGGCACGATTCCCCGCCTGTCATCACGCTCCATGAACCACCTCGTCCGCTCGCTCTTCCCCTTCTTGTTTTGTTTCGCCCTGGCGGCGGGGCCGGCGGGCGCGCAGGAGTGGACTCGGTTCCGCGGCCCCAATGGCAGCGGCCATGCAATCTCGAAGGGGGTCCCCGTCGCTTGGACCGGGCAAGAATTTCGCTGGCGCGTGCCGATCTCGGGCGCCAGCCATTCCCAGCCGGTGATTTGGGGCGATCGGATTTTTCTCCTCACGGCGCTTGAAGCCGGCAAGGAGCGCGTCCTCCTCTGCCTCGACAAGCGAGACGGCAGGGAGCTATGGCGCACGTCCCATGTGCTGCCGATGGCCCGCCTCGGCAACAAGAACACGGGCTACGCCAACACCTCGCCCGTCGTGGATGCCGAGCGGGTCGTCGCGTGCTTCGTCTCGAACAATCACTTCTGGGTGCGCGCTTACAATCACGCCGGCAAGGAGCTATGGGCCCGCGACCTCGGGCCCTTTGCGGCGCAGCACGGACACGGCGCCTCTCCGATGATTTTCGATCAGACGGTCATCATTGCCAATGATCAGGACGGCGAGAGCTTCGTCGTTGCGCTGGACTTGAAAACGGGAGCCGAAGCTTGGCGATCGCCCCGCCGCGCTGGAGCCAATCCGAATATCGCCGCCGCGTATTGCACGCCCATCGTTCACCACCCGGTTGGCGGCAGGCCCGAGTTGATATTCACGAGCCAGGCCCACGGCGTTTCGAGCATCGATGCCAAGACCGGCAAGCCTAATTGGGAAGCCCCGGTTTACGACAAACGCATGGTCCATTCGCCGATCGTGGCCGGCGATGTCGCGATCGGCAGCTGTGGCTCCGGCGCGGGCACGGGTAACTATCTCACCGCGATCAAACTCGGCGGCAGCGGCAATGTCGCCAAGACCCACGTCGCCTATACCCTGCGCCGTGCGACGCCCTATGTGCCAACCCCGCTGTTCCTGAATGGCACGCTCTACCTCATTAGCGATAGCGGCATCGCGAGCGCGATCGAGGCCGCGACGGGGAAAGAAATTTGGTCGGAGCGGCTGCCTGGTGCGGAGTTCTTCAGCTCGCCCGTGCTGATTGACGGTAAAATCTATGTGCCTTCCACGAAGGGCGAGATGTTCGTCCTCGCAACCGGCGGTAAGTTCGAGCTGGTCGCGCGCAACCCGCTCGGCGAGGGCACGCACAGCACGCCCTGCGTCGACGGCGGCCGCATTTACGTGAAGACCTTTACGCACCTCGTGTGCATCGGCGGGAAATGAGGCGCGGCGTAATCTTATCGGTCGCGGCTCTCGGGGCTACGGCGCTCCGGGCTGACGACTGGCCCATGCTCGGCGGTCGTCCGGACCGGAACAACGTCTCCCGCGAGACGGGCCTGCCGGCCGACTGGAACCTCGAGGAGAAGAAGGGCCCGCTGAAAAATGTGAAATGGATCGCGGCGCTCGGGAAGACGACGTGGGGCTCGCCGGTGGTGGCGGGCGGGCGGGTCTTCATCGGCACCGACAGCGCCTCGACCGTGCCCACCGAGCAGCGGGGCGTGTTGATGTGTTTCGCCGAGGCCGACGGCAAACTGCTTTGGTCTGCGGCGCACGACAAGCTCCCGAGCCCGAGCCAGGACGACGGCTCCATCGGGTTGACCGGCACACCGTGCGTTGCTGGCGATCGCGTTTATTATGTGAGCAATCGCGCGGAACTGGTCTGCCGCCACGTCGCCGATGGAAAAGAAGTCTGGTCTCTCGACTTGCGCGCCAAGGTCGGCGTCCTGCCGAACCAAGCCTCGTCGTCGTCGCCCCTGGTCGTCGGCGATCTGGTGTTTGTCGTCACCGGCCATGGCGTCGACCACAAGACCGGTAAAATCAAGGACCCCGCCGTGCCGAGCTTCCTTGCGGTGAACCGCCACACGGGGGCGATTGCGTGGCAGGACAACTCCCCGGGGGCCAAGATTCTCACCGGCCAGTGGGGCTCGCCCGGTTACGGCGTCGTGGCGGGCGTGCCGCAGGTCGCGTTTCCTGGCGGCGATGGCTGGATGTATGCCTTTGAGCCCGCGACGGGAAAGCTCCTCTGGAAATTCAACGGCAAGGCGCACGAAAAGGCGTCCGCCGACGGCGAGCCCGCGACACAGTTCCAGTTTGTCGCCGCGCCTGTCTTCGTCGGCGACCGAGTCTTTGCCGCGATCGGCGAACCTGAGGCGAGCACCGCTGCCGGCGCCCTGCGCTGCCTCGACGCCACGCAGCGGGGTGACGTAACCAGAACTGCCGAGGTCTGGCGCGCCGACGGCGAGTTGATGAACGACAGCATTTCCATGCCCGCGGTGCACGGCGGCCTCGTCTTCGCGGCCGACGCGCCGGGTTACCTGAGTTGTTTCGATGCCGCCGCCGGCGCGCGCCTCTGGCAGGCCGACCTCAAATCCAATATTTGGGGCTCTCCTCTAGTCGCCGACGGCAAGGTCTACGTGCAAGGCGCGGAGGGCAACGTCCTGGTCTTCGCGGCCGCGCGGGAAAAGAAACTGATCGCAGCGCTCACGATCCCTGATGGCGGCCACGGCACCCTCGTCGCAGCCAACGGCGTGCTCTACCTTACGGGTCAGAAAAGACTCTACGCAATCTCCGCTGCGAGGTAGCGTGGTCATACGGCGCTTCGCTGGCGGCGAAGCGAGCTCGGCTGGCGAAAATGCTGATCCCACCGGTGGGCTGGTGGCCACCTAGGGGGCTCACCCGGACGCGCGGCGCGTGGCGATTGC
The DNA here is from genome assembly GCA_016794665.1 of Opitutaceae bacterium. GTDB lineage: Bacteria > Verrucomicrobiota > Verrucomicrobiia > Opitutales > Opitutaceae > ER46. The sequence continues at coordinate 2,484 of JAEUHB010000038.1, read as the reverse complement.
GTATCCATTGCGTGGAAACCGTTGGCCGGAAACGTTGACCGTATGGCCGGTTGAAGGCAGTCTGGGGTCTTCAACTCATTCCAAATTTGAAAATTCACATGCTGCTTAATCTCGCCTCCCCAGTCGCTTGTTTTCGCCGCCTGCTGTTCGTAGGTGGGCTTGGATTGTCCGGAGCCAGCGGCATCGCCGCGTCGCTTACGATTTCGGCAACCCCGTATTCCAACGGCAACGGTCTTGGTGGTGGCGAGTTCTCGGTTGTTTCGGCGACGCTTAGCAACGCGGGCTACAGTCCGCTTGTCACGACGGGATTCGCGCTCGGGGCGCTGCAGACCTTCTGCCTTGAGTTCGGGGAGCATTTCTCGCCCGGATCGACCTATAACTACACCGTGGGGAACGCCGCCACGCTCGGTAGCGGTGGTGCTGTGAATGGATCCGATCCTGTTTCGGCTGGAACGGCTTGGCTCTACTCGCAATTCGCGACCGGCACGCTGGCGGGATATGACTATGCGTTGGGTGCCGGTCGCGCTGCCTCGAACAGCGCCTTGCAACTCGCCTTCTGGTTCCTTGAGGACGAGACCCAACTAATCGCGGGTTACGGGGCCTACGACCCGAACTCCAACCCCTTCCTTGCTGCCGCGATCGGCCAGTTTGGTTCCGTTGCCAGCGCGAAGGCCAACGCGACCAATTCCTACGGCACGGCGGTGCTCAATCTGACGTCCAATGAAGTCCACCGCCAGTCCCAGCTTTTCTATGTCGGCCCGACAAACACGGGCTTGGTTCCCGACACGGGCGCCTCGGTTTGGCTGATCAGTATCTCATTCGTTGCGCTTCTTGGTTTGGGCCGCCGCGCGAACTCCCGCGCCTAATGAACGGAGGAAAGCGCGGACGCATGGCGTGCGGCCCATGCTCGACTTCCTCTCGGCGCGGTTTGGGTGGCGCGTGAATGCAAGCCGTCGTTTTTTGGTGACTCGTCACCCGCGCGAAGTAAGAAGCGCGGCGTGAAATGTTTTCGAAGCAGGTTCAGCTTGGCGGCCGTTGGTCTGGCTGCGGCCCGTTGCATCGCCTCCGACTGGCCTGAGTTTCGCGGCCCGACGGGGCAGGGGCACTCGACGGCGGCCGGTTTGCCGGTCGAATGGTCCGACACGAGAAATGTCGCGTGGAAAATTGAGGTCCCCGGCTCCGGCTGGTCATCGCCGGTCGTGGGTGGTGGACGCGTGTTTCTCACCACGGGCATCGCGGGTGAGGGCGAGACGATCTCGCTGCGCGTGCTCGCGTATTCCGTATCAACGGGGGAACGCGCGTGGGAGACGGAGGTTTTCGCGCCTGGCGAGCTGAAGCCGCAGCCCCGGCACAAGAAGAACAGCCATGCGAGCCCCACGCCCATCCTCGAAGGCGAGCGGGTTTATGTTCACTTCGGCGCGCACGGCACCGCGTGCCTCGATCGCGCGGGCAAGGTCCTCTGGCGCAACAACGGTAACTCCTACGACTCCGTCCACGGCAATGGCGGCTCGCCCGCGCTCGTGGGCGACCTGCTGATCTATAGTGCTGATGGCGAGGCGGGACCGGCGGTCGTGGCGCTCGACAAGGCGAGCGGCGCCGTTCGCTGGCGCTCCGCGCGTGTCGCCCAGGTAAAGCAGAAATTCTCGTTCTCCACGCCGCTCGCGATCACGGTGAGCGGCCGCGTGCAGGTGGTTTCCCCGGGCAGCGGTGCCGTCATGGCGCTCGATCCGGTGGACGGCCGCGAGATTTGGCGGGCACGCTACGGCAACGGCTACTCGGTCGTGCCGCGGCCGGTGCTGGCACACGGCAGCATCTTCATCGGCACGGGCTACAACCGCGCGGATTTGCTCGCGGTGCGCGTCGACGGCGCGGGCGACGTCACCGACACACACATCGTCTGGCGCACGACCAAGGGCGCGCCGCTCACGCCGTCGCTGCTCGTGATCGGCGACGAACTTTATGGTGTCGACGACAAGGGCGTCGCGACCTGCTGGGATGCGCGCAGCGGCGAGGTGCGCTGGCAGGAGCGAATCGACGGCAACTACTCCGCGTCACCGCTTGCGGCCGAGGGCCGGATTTATTTCCTCAGCGAGGAAGGCGTCGCGACCGTGGTGAAGGCCGGTCGCACGTTTGAAAAACTCGCCGTGAACAAGCTCGGCGAGCGTGCGCTTGCCTCGATGGCCGCCGTGCCGGGCGCGCTTCTCATCCGGGGGGAAAAGCACCTGTTCCGCATCGCCGGGCCGCGCGGTTGATGGCTTGCGATGCGCGCGGCGGCGGCTTGTGTCGCCGGTAATGCGTCATGCCTTCGCCCTTTCCATCGCGCTGCTGGTTGGCGCCGAAACCTCCGCCGCCGAGAATTGGCCCCAATTTCGCGGCCCCAACGCCTCTGGAATTTCGCCCTCGGGTCGTCCGCCGACTGCGATAGATCCCAAGTCGGGCGCGAGCTGGAGCGTCGAGGTGCCGTGGTCGCCGTCGTCGCCGGTG
>JAEUHB010000036.1 GCA_016794665.1 Opitutaceae bacterium | reverse complement strand
CGGCGGCCAGACAGGCAACCAAGAATTGGCGGGAGAACATCCCGCACTCTACGTGAGACAAATGAACAGTGGCTGAACGCCAGATGAATTCGTGTTCATCTAAGCGCTCCGGGGGGGGCGAGTCCGCCTAGGCTGGCAAACGAACGCTGAATCGCGCGCCGCCGCCGGGGGCGTCGTCGAGGGCGACGGTGCCGCCGTGGGCCTCGACAATGGCTTTCACGAGGCTCAGGCCAAGGCCGAGGCCGCGCTGAGAGCGGCTGGTGTCGCCGCGGTAGAGGCGGCGGAAGACGGCTTCGCGCTCCGCGGCGGGCACGCCCGGGCCGTTGTCGCTGACGGTGAGCACGACGGCGCGAGGCTCGGCGTGGAGGGAGAGCTTAACTGCGCCGCCGTCGGGCGTGTATTTCAGCGCGTTGTCGAGCAGGTTGTTGATCGCCTGGCCGAGGCGGATGGCGTCGGCGGACAGCTCGGCGGGTGCGGGCTGATCGAGCGTGATAGTGATCTTCTTTTCCTCCGCGACCTCGCGGTAGAGATCGGCGGCGCGCTCGGTGAGCGTGCGGAGATCGAGGCGGTCGCGGTTGAGCTTCAGCACGCCGGCCTCGGCGGCGGAGATGTCGAGCAAGGCCTCGAGCAGGTGGAGCACGCGGTCGGATTCGTCGACGCAATCAGCGAGCGCCTCCCGGGTCGAAACCGGATCGCCGTGGTCACCCAACGCGAGTTCAGCGGTGCCGCGGAGGCGGGTGAGCGGTGTGCGTAGGTCGTGGGCGAGATTGTCGAGAGTCTCGCGCAGCACGCGCACGTGCGCGGCGTTGCGGTCGAGGAGGGTGTTTAGCTGGCGCACGAGGACGGCGAGTTCGCCGCTGCCATCCGGGCCGGGCACGCGCGCGCTGTGATCGCCGGTCACGAGGATGCGGCGCGCGGTGTCGGACACGGCGCGGAGTGGGCGCGTGGCGCGCCACGCGAGCAGCGTGCCCACGCCGACCGAGAGGATGAGCGCCGCGCCGCCCACGACCGCGAAGGCGGTGCGCAGCGGCGCGAGCAGCACGGCGCGGCTATCAAGCAGACGGCCGACCTGAAGCTGCGTGCCATCGGGCCATTTTCGCGTGGCGATGGTGTAATCGCGCAGGGCGTTTTGCGGGATGCGCAGGGTGTTGATTTGCTCGGTGTAGGTGAAGGCGCCGAGCGGCGTTTGCCGGACCTGCGTCTCGATCCAGTCGGCGGGCCACTTCTCGTAGGCGGGCTGGTTGTCGGGCCGGAGCAGGCGCACGAAGAACGCGCGGCCGGCGAGCGCGGAGTCGTTCTCCACCTGATTGCGCAACGCGAGCGGGCCGCCGCGCTGGTAGGTCACCGCGAATTCCTCCGCTTGCCGCACGAGGCCGGCGCGTTCGCGTGCATCGAAAGCCTCCGCGAGCAGCCAGTAGAGCACGCCGAAGAGCAGCGCCGCGCCGAACGCGAACACGAGCGCGTATTGGACCGCGAGCCGCAGCGCGAGGGACTGGCGCAGGCGCTCAAGCATGGCCGTGCGGACGGAAGACGTAGCCGACGCCGCGCACCGTTTCGATGCGCTTGTGGTCCGGATCGATCTTGGCGCGGAGGCGGGACATGACGACATCCACGACATTCGTCTGCGGATCGAAGCTGTAGTCCCACACGTGCTCGAGAATCATGGTCTTCGTGACGGGTCGGTTGAGGTGCCGCAGGAGAAAACCCAGCAGCGCGAATTCGCGCGGCTGCAAATCCACCGGCTGGCCCGCGCACGAGACCTCGCGCGTCACGAGGTCCAGCGTGACGTCACCGCCGACGAGGCGTGTGGTCTCGGGCGACGACGTGGCGCGGCGGATGAGCGCCTGCACGCGCGCGACGAGCTCGGAAAAGGCGAAGGGCTTCGTGAGGTAGTCGTCGCCTCCCGCTTGCAGGCCGCGCACCCGATCGTCGACGGAGCTCTTGGCGCTGAGAAACAGCACCGGCAACGGGCGGCGGGAGGCGCGGATGCGTTTCACGAGGCTGATGCCGTCGAGCTTGGGCAGCATCACATCGACGATGGCGGCGTCGTAGTCCGTGGAGTCGGTGAGCGCCAGGCCAGTCTCGCCGTCAGGCGCGTGATCGACCGCGTAGCCGGCCTGCTTGAGGCCGCGCACGACGAATGAGGCGATCTTGGCATCATCTTCGACGACGAGGACGCGCATGGTGAGTGGTGCGGGAGTGTGGGGAGCGGGGGAAGTTTGGAAAGGGTGGAAACGAAATCAGCCCCGGGCTCGCGGGAGCCCGGGGCGATTTCCGTAGTCACAACGACTGACACACAACCTGACCCTGACCTGACAAAAGTTCTGGTGGTAGGGCGGCCACTCCGCTGGCCGCCGATTTGAGTGGCGAACAAGGCGCGGAGCGGAGTCCGCGCCCTACCTCACGACGCCGCCTTTTCGTTTTGCGACTCGTCGACGACCACGAAGAGCGTGTTGCCGCGCGAGTAGAGGCGCACGAGGGTCTTCTTGCTGTCGGCGGCGGAGCTGAGCTTCACGGCATCCTGCGCGGACGTGACGGGTTGCCGGTTGATCTCGAGGATAACGTCGCCGGCGCGGAGGCCCGCCTTGGCGGCGGCGGAGCCGGCCTCGACATTCGTGATGACGGCGCCCTTGAGGCGGGCGGGCAGGTTGAGCTGCGCGCGCATCTGCGGGGCGATGTCGTCGACCGCGACGCCGTTCAGCACGCCCTCGTCGCTTTTTGCCACTTCGTCGTGGTCCAACTCTTGGCGCTGGCCGCGCTTGCCCGCGCCGGGCCGCTCTGCGGCGGTGGCGGTGAGCTTCTGCACCTTGCCCTCGCGGACGACTTCAAGCGCGAGCTTCGAGCCCGGCGCCAGCGCGCCCACGCTGAAGGTGAGGCGATTCGCGTCGTCGATCTTCTCGCCGTTGAGGGCGACGATGACGTCGCCATTCTTCAGGCCGGCCTTGGCAGCTGGGCTGTCGGGCTGCACGTCGGAGACGAGCGCGCCGCGCTTGGCCTCGAGGCCGAGCGTCTCGGCGAGCGTGGGCGTGAGATCCTGCGCGCCGACGCCCAGGTAGCCGCGGACGACCTTGCCGGTTTTCACGAGGCCGTCGACGACTTGGCCGACAAGATTCGCGGGCACGGCGAGGCCGACGCCCTGGAAGCCGCCGCTGCGGCTGAGGATGGCGGTGTTGATGCCGATGAGGCGGCCCTCGACGTCGACCAGCGCGCCGCCGGAGTTGCCGGGGTTGATGGCGGCGTCGGTCTGCACAAAGTCCTCGTAGTCGAGGCCGAGGCCGGGGCGGCGGCCCTTGGCGCTGACGATGCCGGTGGTGACGGTCTCGCCGATGCCGAACGGATTGCCAATCGCGAGGACGCGGTCGCCGACCTCGATTTTGGAGGAATCAGCGAACGTGATCGCGGGCAAGTCCGTGGCGTCGACCTTGATGACGGCGATGTCGGTCTGCGGGTCGCGGCCGACGACTTTCGCCTTCAACTCCCGGCCGTCGTCGAGGGCGACGAGCACCTCATCGGCGCCCTGCACGACGTGGTTGTTGGTGGCGATGAAGCCGTCGGCACTAATGATCACGCCCGAACCCAGGCCGCTCTGCGGGGGCTGCTGCATCTCAGGCAGGCGGCCGCCGAAGAACTGGCGGAACATCGGATTGTCGAAACCCGGGAACTGCTGGCCGTTCATCGCGACGCGCTTGGCCTTGGTGGTCGTGGTGATCTTCACGACGCTCGGCGCGACGCGCTTCACGACGCCGGAGAAGCTCGCGGACTCGAGCGTGCCGCGATTCACCGGATCGATGTCGCGCTTGATGGCGACGGCGGGCTTGGCGCTGGCGAAGGATTGCGCGCCGGCGGCGAACGCGCCCGCGAGGGCGAGTGCGCACGCGACCCAGAGGGCCGGCCGGCGGTTGAAGGAAGAGGAAGGAAGCGGAGTGGTGTTCATGACGTTGAATATGCCCGTCATGATGCCACGCCCGCGTTGCACCGGGCTTGCGCGAGGATTACAGAATTGAAAGGTTGAGCCTGCCTCCGGCCCGAGGCGAATGCCCGCAGTGGAGCCGATGGGCAGCGGTTACACCGGCCTCATCGCGAACCGCGTGCCCGAGGCAACCCGCCGAGCGCGTCAGACGACGCCGGAGAAATTGCGGTAGATTTGCAGGCCCTTGGCCTGGCTCTTTTCCGGGTGGAACTGCGTGGCGAACACCCGCCCGCGAGCGATCGCGGCGCAGAAATTCCCGCCGTAGTCGCACTCCGCGAGCACGAGCGCGGGATCGGTCGGGGCGCAGTGGTAGCTGTGCACGAAGTAAAAGGCCTCGCCCTCGGGCGCGAGGCCCGCGGCCAGGGGCGAAAGGGGCTGGGTGAACCGCACGGTGTTCCAGCCCATGTGGGGAATCTTGAAATCGCGCGGACGTTGGAAGCGCACGACTTTGCCCGGAAAAATGCCGAGTCCCGTGATGCCGCCTTCCTCCGAATGCTCGAAGAGCGCCTGCATCCCGAGGCACACGCCGAGGAAAGGCCGGTCCGCGGCGATCCAGTCGCGCACCGTGGCGTCGAGCTTCGAGGCGCGGAGGGAGGCCACGCAATCGCGCAGCGCGCCGACGCCGGGCAGCACGAGGCCGCGCGCATCGGCGGCCGCCACTTCGTCGGGCGAGCGCACGACGCGAATCGAAGCGCCAACGGCCTCAAGCGCCTTGGTGACGCTGCGGAGATTGCAGATACCGGTGTCGATGACGGCGATCATTGTTTCAATCCGTTGTAGCCCGCCTCGTGAGAGGCGGGACCGTGCGGCGTAGAAGCGTCATGCGGTCCCTGCTCTCACGAGCAGGGCTACATCAGGCAAGCTTCAGATTTTCCCCTTCGTGCTGGGCAACTGATCCGCGGCGCGGGGCTCGATCTGCGTGGCGATGTCGAGCGCGCGGGCGAGGCCCTTGAAGATCGCCTCGGCCACGTGGTGCGGCTCCTCGCCGTAGACGAGCTGCACGTGCAGGTTGCAGCCGAGCGCGTTGCTGAAGGCGCGGCAAAATTCCTTCACGAGGACGATGTTGAAATCGCGCACGAACATCGTCGGGGCGTTGGCTTCGTAGACGAGGTGCGGGCGGCCGCCGACATCGACGACGATGCGCGCGAGCGACTCGTCCATCGGCAGCAGGAAAAAGCCATAGCGCTTGATCCCGATCTTGTCGCCGAGCGCTTCCTTGAAGGCCTGGCCGAGCACGAGGCCGACGTCCTCGACGGTGTGATGGTAGTCCACGTCGACATCGCCCTTGGCCTTCACCGTGAGATCGAAGAGGCCGTGCTTGGCGAAGAGCGTGAGCATGTGGTCGAAGAACGCCACGCCGGTGTCGATCTTGGAGGCGCCGCGGCCGTCGACCGCGAGGGTGAGCGCGATGTCGGTCTCGGCGGTCTTGCGGGTGACCGAGGCGGTGCGGGCTACGCGTTTGTCGTTTTTTGCCATGCGTTGAGGGTGTCGGAGAGGACGCGCATTTCCGCGTCGGTGCCGACGCTGATGCGCAGGAAGGGCGCGGTCAAGGGGTGGCTCGGGAAGTGCCGCACGAGGACCTTGTGCGCGCAGAGAAAGTCGTAGGCGGACTTCGAGACGGCGGGGCCGGTCGCGCCACGCGCGTCCTTGGGCTCGGTGAAAACGAAATTGGACTGCGACGGATAAGTGAACCACCCGCGCCGCTCCGTGAGATCACGCACGAAGTGGTCGCGCGTGGCGACGACCTTGGCGATCACGCCGTCGTAGTAGGGCTGGTCGCCGAGAGCGGCGAGGGCGGCGGCCTGCGAGAGGCGGTTGACGTTGTAGCTGTCGCGCACGCGGTCGAGCAGGTCGATGACCTCCGGGTGGGCGAGGGCGTAGCCCACGCGGATGCCGGCGAGCGCGTAGGCCTTGGACAGCGTGCGGACGACGACGAGATTGGGGAAACGCGCGAGGAGCGGGATCGCGTTTTCGCGGGCGAACGGGGCGTAGGCTTCGTCGACGACGAGCAGCCCGCGATACGAGGAGAGCACCCGCTCAAGGTCCGCGTTGGCGAAGGCGACGCCGGTGGGCGCGTTGGGCGAGGTGAGGAAAAACGCGCGCGCCGGCGAGGCGGCGATCGTTTCCACCGGCAGGCGCAGCGTGCGGTCGAACTCGACCACGCTGGTGCCGCCGTCCTGGATGCCGACGAGCACAGGATAGAGCGAATAGCTGGGCAGCGTGAAACCGGCCGCGGCGTTTTCGGTGCAGAACGCGCGGACGAGGAGGTTGAGGATGTCGTCGGAGCCGTTGCCGATGCAGACGTTTTCCTCGCGCAGGCCGTGGCCGTGGAGCCGGGCGACGGCGGCGCGGAGCGGGGTGCTCTTCGGATTTGGGTAAAGCCGCAGCGAGGCTCCGGCGTCGGCGCCTGAGCCGATTTCGCGGAGCAGCGCCTCGGCCACGCGCGGGCTCGGCGGGTAGGGGCACTCGTTGGTGTTGAGCTTCACCCAGCCGGGCTCGGTCGGCTGGAGGCCCGGCGTGTAGGCATGGAGCTGCGCGATGTGCGGGAGCGCGAGGGACGTGGGCGACATGACGGTGGAAAGGGTGATCATTCGGACGGCGACGTGGAGGGCGAATCGAAATTCGCGACGGTGCGAGCACCGTGCGTAGCCCTGCTCGTGAGAGCAGGGACGGGCGGGAGGCTGGGTGCGGTTCGTCCCGCCTCTCACGAGGCGGGCTACGACAAACCCTACTGCGCCGCGGCGGGCTTGGCCGCGGCCGGCGGGGCGTTGAACTTCACCTTCTCCTCGTCGCGCTCGATGTAGGGAATTCCTTTTTCGAGCCACTCGGGAGCGGGCGCGCCCTTGAGGAAATGGTCGAAGAACTGACTCATGCGCTTCGCCCAATCTTTTTGGTCCGGGCGGCGCCGCAGGCCGTGGAACTCGCCGTTGTAGTTGAAGAGCCAGGCCGGCTTGCCGTGCCGGCGCAGCGCGAGGAAAAGCTCGATGCCTTGATACCACGGCACGGCGTCGTCGGCGTCGTTGTGCAGGATCAACAGCGGGGTTTCCACCTTTTGCACTTGGAAGACCGGGGAGTTGTCGAGGTAGGTGCGCGGGGCGTCGGTGAGTTTTTTCCCGATGCGACTCTGCGTCTGCTCGTATTGGAACTGCCGCGGCAGGCCCGTGCCCCAGCGGATGCCGGAGTAGGCGCTCGTCATGTTGCCGACGGGCGCGCCGGCCTCGGCGGCGCGAAACCGATTCGTCTGCGTGACCATGTAGGCGATCTGGTAGCCGCCCCACGAGTGGCCTTGGATGCCGACGGCCTTCTCGTCGACGAAGCCGCGCGCCACGATGGCATCGAGCGCGGGCAGCACGCAGCGGAGCGCGCTCTGGCCGGGGCGGCCGGTGCGGTAGACGATGTCGGGCATCAGCACGCAGTAGCCGTTGGAGACGTAGAACGGCACGTTGATGCTGGTGCCGGGCGCGGGGTTCGAGAAGGAGTGCACATTCTGCGAGAGGCGCTCGTAGATGTAGATGATCACCGGGTATTTTCTCTTCGGATCGAAATTGGCCGGCGTGTAGAGTGTGGCCTGCAAGGGGACGCCGTCGGCGTTGCGGAAACTGATCAATTCGCTGCGGCCCCACGAGAACTGCGCCAGCTGCGCGCCGCCGTCGGTCATTTTCTTCGGTGTGGCAAAGGATGAGTTGGTCACGTGCACGTCGGGGAACTCGTCGAAACGCGACGCGGTGAGCAGCAGGGCGTCGGCGTCGCGCGCGCGGCCCACGTAGCGGAAATTTTTGTCACCCCAAAGGAGCCGGTCAGGCGGGAACGGTGATTCGAAGAGGGTTCGGTAGAATCCGGTGGCGCGCGTCTCCTCGTGCTCGCCGCGCAGCGTGAGCGGCTTGGCGGGGTCGATGCCGCGCTCGTCTTCGTCCTCATCGACGGGCTCGATGCGCTGCACGCGGAGCTGGATCTTGTTGGCGCGGCCGTGGCCGACGGTGAGGTTTTTTGCGGCGCGGCCGTCGGGAAATAGCTGCCACACGTCGAAGCGATCGTAGGCGAGGAAGGAAACACTGTCCTTGGTCCAGCCGGCGGCGCCGTAGGTGGTGGGCGGCTGCGGCCGGTCGTCCTGCTCATTGTGGAACGCGACGCGCAGCGTGGCCGTGAGCGAGCGAGTTTGGCCGGTGGCGGTATCGAGTGCGTGCCATTGTCGGCCCTGATAGTAGGCGGCCCATTTGCCATCGGGCGACCAGAGGAGGGCGGCGCCACCCTCGCTGCGAAGCTGTTTCAACACGGTTTTGCTGGCGCCGGTCTGGGGATCGACGAGATGCACATCGGTGAAGCGCCCGTCGTAGTCCACCATCGAGCGGTAGGCGCGGTCGTCGTAGCCGAGGACGCGGGTGCCGTCGTCGCTCGTGGTGATGGTGGCGAGCTCGGGCGTGGCGAGTTGCACGTAGGTCATCGAGCTGAGGTCGAAGACGCCGCGGTAGGTGCGGTTGCGCTCCTGGGCGGCGCGGACTTTCTGCATCGGCTGCACGTAGCCGTCGCGCCAGTGCCAGAGATCGGCGGTGACTTTCTCGTCATCGGGCGCGATTGCGGCGCCCGTGGCAGGGCGTGCGGTGCGCGCGGCGCGGGCGACGGGCACGTAGAGTTTTTTTCCGTCCCGCGAAAATGAGGCACCCGACTGCGCGCTTACCGTAAACCCAGCCGGCACGCCTTTCGTCTCCGCTGAAACGATGTCGAGGGCGAGTCCGGTGCCGCGCTCCCAGAGGTAGACCTTGTAGCGCGCGGGTCCGGTGGTGCCGGCGGGCGCGCCGGTGTCGCTGAGAAACACCGCTCGATTTTGCTCACGATCCCACGTGAGGCGGCTGTAGCGGCCGCGGCCGGAGAGCAGCGCCACGGGCTCGGCGGCGGTGGCAGGCAGCACGCGGTAGACACCGTTGTCCGTCGGTGAACGCGACGAGACCAGGTAGAGCAGCACGCGGCCGTCGCGCGTGAGCGAATAGTCGGTCACGGCGGCAAAGGTCCGCTCGCTCTTCGCCGCGAGGTCGCGGATGACGAGCTCCGTGCCAAACGTGGGTGCGCCCGTCGCGGTGCCGCCGGCCCCTGCGCCGCCGCGGCCGCCGCGGGCGGGTGCCGCCGCATCCTCATCGTCGGCGGGGAACGGCTCCTCGTCGTTGGGCGGCGGGGCTTCGGTCGCATCCGCCGGCCGGCGATCCTCGGGCTTCGCTTCCTTCAGGTAGGCGACGAGCGGGCCGCCTTTGGCGGCGACCTGGAAGCTCTTCACCTCGGCGACACGGGTGACCTCGCCGCTGGCGAGTTCGATCATCACCAGGCCGCCCCGGGGCATCTCCTCCGGCTTTTTCTTCGCGCGTTTCGCGGCCGCGACGTCCGCCTTGGGCGGGTGCGTGGTGGCGACGACGAACCGGCTGTCGCCCGTGAACGCGAGGCGGATGTTGCGCACGGGGGGCGGGGCCTCGGGATTGGCGTTCTCGTCGGCGGGAGCGGACGTCGGGGGCGGAATCGCGCCCACGGGCACGCGGTGCTCGCGGCCCGTCGCGACCTCGCGCACGACAAGGTCGCCGTCGGCATCCTGCGGCATGAACGAGTAGGCGAGCCAGCGACCATCGCGCGAGAGCTGGGGCGTGGCGATGCTCCGCCATGTGTCGAAATCGGCGTGGGTGAGGGCGCGGGGCGCGGCGGGCGCGGCGAAACCGGTAAGCCCCGTGGCAAGGCCGAGCAGCAGCGCGAGGGAAAGGCGGAGGGAAAGCATGGTGGCCGCAGCGTGGGCCAAGCCCGGGGCAGCGGCAATGCGTGATTCCCGCCGGCCGCGACGCCGTTGACACTTTCGTGCGCCGCCCCCTTTGCGGCTGGCGACCGCCTGCCTGACGCCTTTTTGTTCGCGGCGGTCTAGCCCCGCCCCTCTGCTGCTTTCCGCCCCTCCCCATGGTCCCGTCGATGAACACCCTGCGTGCGATCCTCTTAGCGTCCCTTTGCTCCGGCCCG
>JAEUHB010000463.1 GCA_016794665.1 Opitutaceae bacterium | reverse complement strand
AAGGGCTGCTCCAGCAAACCCGGACGTCAGGGTTGTTTCGGTTGGCGCATAAACTCGACGTCAAACGATTGCTGCATCGCCGGCTGCGTGTATTGACCCGCAAGCCGATCTCCCTGCGCATCGTAGGTCAGCACGTAAGTCGCGCCGGGATAGCCGGTGTCGTTGAGTTCGACCGCCACCTGCAAACCCGCCCCGCCCTGCATCCACACCGCGCGCGAGACGTTGATCGACTTCGGATTAAAATAACCCGCCTGCACCACGCCGCTCCGGTCAGCACCCCGCAACTCCAGCACATAGCCGCCATCGGCGCGCAGCCAGCGGCCAAAGAGTTTTTTCACTGCATCAGGCGCGTCCGGCGACGCCGTGACAGCGGTTGCAGGCGGCGCCTTCGTCGCTCCGGCAGGGGAAGCGGAGGGAGATGCACTGTCCCTGGAGCACGAAACCAAGGCCAAGGCCGCGAGGAGGAGGCCGGCCACGCGGGCCGGGACGCTGGGGATCATGCAGCCACTCTGGCGAGAACGCCGACGACGTGGCAAGCAGCGGTTAAGAGCGACGCTCTGCCGTCGCCGCCCCCGCGGTGCCGGCCGCCGCCACGGCGGCATTGTTTGCGGCCACTTGGGCAGCACGCTTCGCCCTCCGCGTGTCCATTATCTGGACGAAAAGAGCAACGGGAGTCTTGCAAATAATCTTCAGATCGAGCCCCAGCGAACATTCCTCGGCATACTGGATGTCGAGCCGGATCATTTCGTCGAATGTCGTGCGATTCTTTCCAGATACCTGCCATAGGCCGGTGAGCCCCGGGACACAGTCACAACGGCGACGCTGCTCGGGGGTATACTCGTCGAACTCGTATTGGATGCAGGGACGGGGGCCCACCAAGCTCATGTCGCCCCGGAGCACATTGATGATTTGAGGCAGCTCATCGAGGCCCGAGGCCCGCAACAGCCAACCACCCGGCACCAGCCGGCGATCCCCGCGGCCGTCGAGCTTCTGCATCGGCGCGCCCGATCGGATCAGCTCCTTGAGGTGAGCGCTATGGGAAGAGGTTTCGGCCGCAAGATGCATGGTGCGGAACTTGAAAATCAAAAACCGACGTCCGCGGTAGCCGACGCGCTCCTGCTTGAAGAAAATCGGGCCGGGTGAAAACAGCGTCGTAAGGATCGCGACTACGAGCGTGCCGAGGACAAAAAACGGCAGGACCACCAAGCAGAACGCGACGTCGATGGCGCGTTTCCATGCTGGGAGCTTGCGATTGCTCGCAGGGCGGCGAACCACGGGGGGCCGCGACGCTGTGTAATGCATGCTCATTGAATCGGTAGGACTGGACTAAAAATAGCGTAAACACCCCAGGCACGCCTATGGGGCGCCCGACCCATTCTCTACGTCGTTCGGCCCATGATTTGCAAAAACAATTTTCTACCGTCACCCAATCGTGCAGCGGACGCTTGCGAGCCGTTCAGCAACTTTTTCCGCGATTGAGCGGCCGTTCCCGGCAAACCCGCGCTCCGATCCGCTCGGGCCAAGGCCGAGCCCTGCCCGTCACTGCAAGATGCGAAACATGCTCGTATAGTCGTCGGTCCAGAGCGGGATGGTGTTCGCCGAGGCCGGCGGACTCGCGGCAGACGTCAGCTCGCGGTTGTTCATGAACTCCAAATTTTTACTGAGCACCATCCATGTCGCGCCGTAGAGCCACCACGCGCCTTCCTCGGCCTCGCCCATGTCACCATCCTCGCTCGCGATCGTATGCGAGCGAAGCTTGAACTCCCGCGCCGCATTTTCCACGACGGGCCGGAGGTCGAGGAAACGGTTGGAGATGTTTACCAAGATAACTCCGCCGTCCTTGAGATGCCGAAGGTAGATGGCGAAGGCCTCACGGGTGAGCAGATGCACCGGCACCGCGTCGCTGCTGAAAGCGTCCATGATGAGGAAATCGAAGTTTTGCGGCGGCTCGTTTTCCATGGAGAGACGGCCGTCACCCATGACGACATCCACCTTCGCCTTGCTGAGCGCAAGGTAGCTGAACGGCTTCTCTGCGATTTCCTTCACGTGCGGGTTAATCTCGTAGATGCGCAGGTAGTCGCCGGTCTGGCCATAGGCGGCGATCGTGCCGACACCCAGTCCAAGCAACCCAATCCGGATCCCCCCCTGACGCGGATAGCTTTTGAACGCCAGCCCGATGCCGGTCCGCGGCCCAAAATACGACGTGATCATGCCGGCACGCTCAGGCGCAGCAAACTGCAAACCATGCGTGATGCGGCCATGCAAGAGGGTGTAATAGCGCGCATCCGGCTCGAGTTTCCGGTGCTCCAGCACCGAAAGGACGCCGTAGAAATTCCTGCCGGTAAGGACGACGTCCTGACCGCCCTCCTTAACGTGACTCGCCAGCAGCACCGACAGCCCGATGAGCCCGGCGCCCAACACAGCGCACGTCGACCGATGGCCGTTAAACTCCCACCGCCGCCAAATCGCCCCGCCACCAACAAGGACCGCCAATCCGCCCACACCCCACGCGATCCAACGATAGTTTGGCGAGCCGACCCAGCCACCATCCAGCAAGCGGTCGCATGCCACCGCCATCGCAAACGCCAGCAGCACCGCCAGCAACCGCCAACGCCCGGGGCTCATGGCGGCCGAATCGCGCCAGCTCACGATCAACGCGAGCAACAACATCGCCGCGAGGCCGAGGTGCAGTTCGTAGAAGTTGTTGAAAATCGCCGGCGCCACCAACGCCACAAAGAGCCCGCCCACCGCGCCACCCGCCGAGATCATCAGGTAGAACGACGTCAGGTGCCGCGGGTGCGGTTTGAGCCGACACACTTCGCCGTGGCACACCATGCAGGCCACAAACATCACCGCCGAATAGATTATCACCTGCCGTTGGATCGGCGCATCGGCGCCCTCGTAGATCGCCACGCAGCCAAAGACCAGCGCCGCTACCAACGCCACCAGCCAATAAAACCGAGAATACCAGCGCGGGCTGTCGAACGCGACGATGAAGGTCACGAGGTAGAGCGCCAGCGGCAGCACCCAGAGAAACGGAATGACGGCCACGTCCTGGCACATCTTGTTGGTTACGGCCAGCAGCAGCACCGACCCGCACGCTGGCAGCCCGAGCCAAAGCAGCCTCAGGGTCAGGGTCGGCGCCGGAGCGGCGGTCTCGGCGATGCGCTCGGCCACCGGCCCCGCGGTCGGTTGCCGCCATAGCCGCCAGGCGCAAAACCCGCATCCGATCGCATACGCCACGAGCCCCCA
The DNA here is from genome assembly GCA_016794665.1 of Opitutaceae bacterium. Taxonomy (GTDB): domain Bacteria; phylum Verrucomicrobiota; class Verrucomicrobiia; order Opitutales; family Opitutaceae; genus ER46. The sequence continues at coordinate 7,573 of JAEUHB010000463.1, read as the reverse complement.
GGACCACATCTGCGCCTGCGCCTTGCGGGTGAATTGCGTCTCGATGAAAAACGGGTAGCTCACCAGCGCGAGGAGCGAGCCGACATTGGAGAGGGCGTAGAGCCGGTAGGGCGAGGCACCCGGATTCAGCCGCCGAAACCACTCCTGCATCAACGGCCCCGTCGCTGAGAGCACGAGATAGGGCAGCCCGAGGCTTGCGCCCAGCAAGAGCAGGATTCTCAACGTCGGGTCACTCGCATCGTGCGGTTTCCAATGATCCCCGGGGGTGATGGGAAGGCTGGCCAGAGCGGCGACGAGCAAAACGCCATGCACGATCGCCTGCGTGCGCGGCGCGAGCCGGCGGCTGAGTCCATGCGCGTAAGCGTAGCCGCCCAGCAGCAGCATCTGGAAAAACAGCATGCACGTCGTCCAAATCCCCGGCCCGCCGCCGAACCAGGGCAGGATGTATTTGCCGATGAGCGGCTGGACTTGAAAGAGCAGGAACGCTCCGGAGAAAATCGTCAGGGCGAAGGCGAACATGGAAGGGGAGAAAAACGCGCGGATCGCGCATGCTCGGGCATGGGGAGCCACGCGCGCTTGGCAACCGGCATCCTCGGGGACCGTCCGGCGATTCATCGCGCAAAGGTCTGGCCTCGGCGCGGGAACTTCCTCCTCTTTTCCGTTTCATCCCGCACCCATTCATGAAAAAACCGCTCATCCTCCTCACCGTCCTCGGCGCCACGCTGCTCTCCGGCGGCTACCTGCTCGGCCAAGCCGGCGCGCCCGCCGCCGCCCCCAAACCCCAGCGCCTCGTGCGCGTCTCAACCCTCAAGTCCGTCGAGGCCAACCAAGAATTTCAGGCCAACGTCCAGATCATCCAGGCGAAGCGCCAGCAGCTCATCGAGGTCACCGCCACGATGGAAAAGGAAACCAACGCGGCCAAGAAAAAGGAGCTCAAGGCCAAGGCCGACGAACTCCTCGCCCGCCTCAACGAGGACAACCAGAAAATGTTCAAGGCCTACGGCTTCACCCTTGAGCGCAACTACACCATGGTGCCCGAGGTGACCCACATCTACATGATCGTGACCGAGGAAGAGGCTGCCCGCTACGAAAAGGCCGCCGCAGCCGGCGCGAAAAAGTAAGCGTCAGCCTTCCCCGGACCCGGCCGGCGCACCCGCCGGCCGCGCCATCCGCGCCGAGATGTAGCCCAAAATCTCGTGCTTTCCCGTGCCATCATGCGCCGAGCAGGCGAGGATGTCGGGCAACTCGGACCGCCACGTCGCAATGGTCTTCTTGTAGTCCTCGAGGTTGGCCTTGAGTCGCGTTGGGCCGAGCTTGTCGGTCTTGGTGAAGACCAGCGCGAACGGCACCCCCGTGCCCTCCACCCAGCGGATGAACTCAAGGTCGATCTGCTGCGGCGGGTGCCGGCTGTCGATCAGCACAAAGATGCAGCGCAGGTTGGCGCGCTCCGCCGCGTAGTGCGCGATCACCTGGCTGAAGTCGATCCGCCCATCCTTCCCGCCGACCGCGAAACCGTAGCCCGGCATGTCCACGAGGCCCCATTCGCCGTTGATGAGGAAGAAATTCAGGAGCCGCGTCTTGCCCGGCGTAGCCGAGACCTTCGCCAGATCCTTGCGGTGCGTCAGCAGGTTGATGAGGGACGACTTGCCCACGTTGGAGCGGCCGACGAACGCAAACTCAGGCACGCCCCACGCCGGACACGAAGCCGCATCCGGCGCGCTGACCTGATATTCCGCGGATTTGATCTTCATGGGCCGGAGCGTGGCGGCGACCACGCCGAGTGCAACTGCGCGCTGGATGGGCCGCGCGCGGGTTCGACGCGAACGGAAAACCGAAGTGTGCCCAGCCCCGCGGCGCGGCCTTGTGCCGCCAGCCCGCGCGTTTCCCGTTGTCACGCCACCGGCGCCGCGCGGACATTCGCGGCATGACCTTTGCCTCGATCGATCCCACGACCGGCCGGCGCTGCGCGACCCACCGCAAGCACCGCGCCTCCGAGATCGAGTTGAGTCTCAAGCGCGCCACCGCCGCCCAGCGCGTTTGGCGCGACACGCCGATCGACCGCCGCACGCAGGTCCTGCGCCGCCTCGGCCGCGAGCTGCTCGCCGCGCGCGACGATCTCGCGCCGCTCGCCACCACCGAGATGGGCAAGCCCCTCACCCAGGCACGCGCCGAGGTCGAGAAATGCGCCCTCCTCTGCGCCTACTACGCGGACCAAGGCCCGCGCATCCTCGCCGACGATCACCCGCCCGGCGCCCCGGCGCACACGCGGGTCACCTTCGAGCCCCTCGGCACGGTGCTCGCGATCATGCCGTGGAATTTCCCGTTCTGGCAGGTCGTGCGCGCCGCCGTGCCCGTGCTCATCGGGGGCAACGCCGTGCTGCTCAAGCCCGCAGCAACCGTCGTCGGCTGCACGCTTGCGCTCGAGAGAATCTTCGCCCGTGCCGGCCTGCCCCCGGGCGTTTTCCAACTCCTGCTCGCCGACAACGCCGCGATCGCCCGCGTCCTCGCCGATCCGCGCGTGCATGGCGTCACGCTCACCGGCAGCACCGTGGCCGGGAAAAAGGTCGCCGCCCTCGCCGGCGCCGCGATGAAACCCGGCGTCTTCGAGCTCGGCGGCAGCGACCCCGCGATCGTGCTCGCCGACGCGGACCTGCCGCGCGCGGCCGAGATTTGCGCCCAGTCGCGCCTGCTAAATTCCGGCCAGAGTTGCGTGTGCGCGAAGCGTTTCCTGGTCGAGCGCAGCGTGCTTCCGGCGTTCGAGCGTCTGCTCGTCGCGCGCATGGCCGCCCGCCGCATGGGCGATCCGGCCGACCCCGCGACCGAGGTCGGGCCCCTCGCCCGCGCCGATCTGCGTGCGACGCTGCATGCGCAGGTCAAACGCAGCGTGAGCCGCGGGGCGCGGGTGCTGCGGGGCGGCGCGCCGGCGCCGGGCCAGGGCTTCTTCTATCCGCCCACCGTGCTGACCGACGTTCGCCCGGGGATGCCCGCTTTTGACGAGGAGCTGTTCGGCCCGGTCGCCGCCATCGTGCCGGTGCGCGACGCCGCCGAGGCCGTGCGCCTCGCCAACGCCACGCCCTACGGCCTCGCCGCGACGGTTTTCACCCGCAACGCCATCCGCGCCCGCCGCCTCGCGCGCGAGATCGAGGCGGGCGCCGTGTTCGTGAACGACTTTGTCCGCTCCGCACCGGAGCTCCCTTTCGGCGGCGTGAAGCAAAGCGGCCACGGCCGCGAACTCGGCCCGTGGGGCGCGCGGGCGTTCGTGAACGTGAAGACCGTGTGGGGAGCGTGAGCCGCGGCAGCGCAGCGAAGCATGGCCGCGCCATGCGTAGCGTCATCCGTCGACGGACCAGCCCGTGCTTCGACCCATGGGCCACGCAGGGCATGCTTCGCCTTCGCTGCGCTTCGGCGAAGCATGGTGGACCGGATCGGGATCAAACCGATGACCTCATCGTTGCAAACGACGCGCTCTATCAACTGAGCTACCGGCCCAAACTGAAAACCGGACGGAGGCTGACGGGCTGCACGTCAGGTGCGAAGGAAAAAATTCAGGGATTTCCTTCGGCACGTGCCGCAGATCGCACGCCGCCCGTCAGTGCGTCATCAGGTAGCAGATGATGTTTATCGCGAGCGGGTAGGCGATTTTCTCGGCGTATTTCTCAAAATACTCGTGGTTCTCGCCCTCCCGCTCCCAGCCGTCGCTGTCGTCGGAGTTGTGCAGCACCATCACGACGATGCGGCCCTTGGCGTCGAAGATCACGCGGTGCATGATTTTTGTGCCGGCGATCTTGATGCCGATGTGGATGTTGGGCACCTGCGCCTTTTCCCGAATCGGCACGACAATCCGATAGAGCGGGTGCTCGATCGGCAGCTCCTCGAACCGCAGGCCGGGCAGCAGCGCGGAAAAGAAGCGCTCGATATGCGCCCAATCCTCGTCCCCCCACGAGTCGGTGGTGAGGAGGAATCCGCCGTTGAGCAGGTGCTTTCGGAGCGCGACGCTCTCCTCCTCGGTCAGCGCCATCGCGCCGGGCGCAGTCGCGAGCAGGAACGGGTAGTGCGCGAAATCAGGATCCGTCGGCCGCACGAGGCGGGCGTTCGGGTCGACGCGGAGGGCCGTGAGCTGCTGGAGGCGGTAGGAGAGGTTGAGGTCCGCGTCCGGCAGATCGGTGGTCCAGCCGCCGCGGCGGCGGCCGCCCGGCCGCGGGGCGGTGTCGTAGCGCAACCGTGCCAGGGTGAAGACATCCGTGCCGAAGCCGGCAGGGTTCTCCCACTCCGGCGTGCCGGTGCTGCGCGAGCCAATCTCGCGTGCGGTGCGAACGCCCTCGGGCACGTGCACCTGCCCGCCGCCAAATCGCTGCGCCCAAAGCGCCGCGCCGCCCGCAATCGCGGCCGCGGCGACCGTGAGGGCGGCAAGCCGCAGCGGGGGCACACGGGGGGGGCGCATGAGGTCGCGACTAGAACGCCTGCGGCCGGCGGCGCAAACCGAATGACCGCCCGCCAGTCCGAAGAGGAGTTGAAACCACCGGCGACTCCGGCCTCATCAGGCGCGGGCGCGCCCCCCGTCGCGCCGCGCCGCCCGCTCCACTCCCGCCCGCCATGAGCACCGTCCTCTTCACCGATCGGCACGAGCCGCACGACGCGGCGCTCCGTGCGCGGCTGGAAGGCTTTGTGCCGGAGCGGGTGTTCGACATCCATGCGCACCTTTTTGATCGGCGTTTTTACCCGCCTGGCGCGGTGCCGTCGGTCGGCCCGCGCCTGGCGCTCGGCTGCGCGGATCACCAGGCCGCCGTGCGGCGCGTGCTCCCGGCGGCGACGACGCTCGCGGGCGGGCTCTACTTTGCTTTTCCCCACGCGGAGGCGCGCCACGACGGGCTCAACGCTTGGGCCGCGCAGGAGGTCGGCGCGCACGCCGGCGAGTCGGGCCGGCTGCTGCTGCTCGTGTCGCCGGCGGATTCGCCCGAGGTGATCGCGACCCGCTTCCGTTCCGACCCGCGCGTCTGCGGCCTCAAGGCCTACCATCTTTACGCGGAAAAAAAGCCGACCTGGAACGCCGGCATCACGGACTACGCGCCGGAGTGGATGTGGGAACTGCTCGAGGAACGGCGGGGCGTGCTGATGCTCCACGTGGTGAAAGACCGCGCGATGGAGGACGCGGACAATCAAACGGAGCTCCGTCGCTTGTGCCGGCGCTACCCGCGCGCGCAGGTGGTGCTCGCGCACGTCGCGCGCGGCTTTTGTCACCGCCACGCACGCCGCGGACTCGAGGCCGTGGCGTCGCTCGACAACGTCGTCGTCGACACCTCGGCCATCTGCGACCCCGAGGCATTTCGCCATGCGCTCGAAGTCCTCGGGCCGCGCCGCGTCCTGTGGGGCACGGATTTTCCGGTGAGCGAATTCCGCGGGCGCTGCGTGACGCTCGGCGACAGCTTCGACTGGCTGTTCAGCGAGGAACGGCGCGCCGCCGGCCAGCCCGCGATCGGGGCCAAGGCCACCCTCGTCGGCCTCGAGTCGTTGCTCGCGTTGCGCGAAGCATGCGAGGCCCACGGCTGCAGCGCCGGCGACGCACGCGATGTTTTCCACGACAACGCCCTGCGCCTGCTCGCGCCGTTTCTGCCCGCCGGGAAAATCCCCGCCGCCACCGACGCCGCCGCCCGCTGGCAACGCGCCCGCGCCGCGATCTCCGGCGGCACCGGCCTGCTGTCGAAACGCGCGGAGCAATTCGACCCGCAGGCGTGGCCGGCGTTTTTCAGCCGCGCCCGCGGCTGCGAGGCGTGGGACACCAACGGCCGGCGCCATCTCGACTTCGTCGGCGGCGTCGGCGCCGTGCTGCTCGGCTACGCGGACCCCGACGTGGATGCCGCCGTGCGGCGCCGTGTCGCAGCCGGCACCTACTGCTCGCTCGCCAGCCCCGACGAACTCGAGCTCGCGGAGCGCCTGCTCGCCTTGCACCCATGGGCGGGCCGGGTGCGTTTTGCCCGCGGTGGCGGCGAGGCCCTCGCGGTCGCGGTGCGCGTGGCGCGCGCGGCCACGGGGCGGAGCGGCGTGGCCTTCTGCGGTTACCATGGCTGGCACGACTGGTATCTCGCGGCGAACCTCGGCGAGACCGACGCGCTCAGCGGCCACCTCCTCCCCGGCCTCACGCCCGCCGGCGTGCCCGCCGAGCTGCGCGGCACCGCCGTGCCGTTCCGCTACAACGACCTCGCGTCGTTCGACGCCGCGCTCGCACGCCTCGGCGGCAACCTCGCCGCCGTCGTCATGGAGCCGCTGCGCTCGCAGCAGCCGCACGGCGATTTCCTCGCGCAGGTCGCGCGGCGATGCCACGCCGCCGGCGCCGTCTGGGTGATCGACGAGGTCACGAGCGGGCTCCGCTACGGCTTCCCCGGCGCCATGGCGCGCCTCGGCCCCGAGCCCGACGTCGCGGTCTATGCCAAGGCGATGAGCAACGGCTACCCCTTCGCCGCCATCGTCGGCCGCGCCGCGATCATGGACGCCGCCGACCGCAGTTTCATCTCGTCGAGCTACTGGACCGACGGCATCGGCCCCGCCGCCGCGCTCGCCGTCCTGCGGAAAATGGAAACCGAGAACATCTTCGCCACCATCTGGGAAAAAGGCTCCCGCCTCCAAGCCGCGCTCCAGGCCCTCGCCGCGCGCCACGCCCGCTGCCGCGCCACGATCGGCGTGATGCCGCCGACGCCCCACCTCGCCTTCGACCTCGGCCCGCAAACCGCCGCCGCCCGCACGCTATTTACCCGCAGCATGGCCACGCGCGGCGTGCTCGCCTCGTCCGTCTGCTACGTGATGCACGCGCACGACGAAGCGGCCATCGCGCGCTATCTGGCCACCACCGACGAAACCCTCGGCGAAATCGCCGACCTCATCGCGCGCGGTGGTCTCGAGACCGCCGTCGGCAACACGACCGCAGCCACCGGCTTCGCGCGGCTGGCGTAGTGGCGCGGAGATATCAGCGTGCTGCAATCGGCAGGTGTTCGGCCAAGAACTTCTCCGTCGCCTCGCTCATTCGCGCGTTTCTGTCGGCCCAGCTTTTTTCAGCAGACAACTCGATCAGGAATAACGGCTGCTTCGTTTCGCGCAGCCTTTTGATCACATCGGAGGTTGGGTCGGGAATGGAGGAAGTGTAGGTTCTTTTCGTCGTCCCGACCATGACGGGACGCGTGATTTTTGAGGCGAACGTTGCCGGCGACCATGCCTTGAGCTGGTCGTCGCTCGGGCCGAAATAGCCACGCTGCATTTCTCGCATGCGAACCGAGCTCGAATAGTCGACGCGTGTGTCGCGCACGCTCTGGTAGATGTCTCCAAATGATCCATCGGCGACGACGCAGGCGACGCGTTCCGGCCGCAAGACAGCCAACTTCAATGCCATCGTTGCGGCGAAACCCGCCCCGTAGAGCGCCACCTTGCTCCGATCGATCCCCACTTCTGCGGGCACGCGCTCCAGCGCAGCGAACATGTCCTCGGCCATCACCTCGGCGTGCCGCCCGCGACCGGCCTCCCAGTGCAACCGGCCTTGCCCGAGCGTGCCGCGATGCGCCACCTCGAGCACCGCGTAGCCCATCTG
>JAEUHB010000458.1 GCA_016794665.1 Opitutaceae bacterium | reverse complement strand
GCCTGCACCCCGCCCGCCGGACACCTCTGCCGCGCTGGCGCCCGTGCTCGAGCTCGAGACCTTCAGCGTCACGTCGGACAAGGCTATCGGTTACCGCAGCCTCGATTCGATTTCCGGCAGCAATTCGCGCATCGCCGTGCGCGATCTGCCCCAGAGTATCTCCGTGTTCACATCGGAGTTCATGCAGGACATCGGTGCCGGCAACCTCGCGGAATCCGTCGCCTATGCCGCTTCCCTCACTTCGGGCCGCAACATCCAGCAGTTCAACCGTGTCGAGTTCAGCCTCCGTGGTTTCCCCGCGACGACGCTGCGCGAGGGCCTGACCTGGAGTCTCGGCAACGACGGCTACAACATCGATCGCATCGAGGTCGTAAAGGGGCCGGCCGCCGTGCTCTACGGTGCGTCACAGCCGGGCGGATTCGTCAATGTCATCGCCAAGCGCCCGCGCGCCAAGGCCGGCGGTTCCGCCAAAGTCACGCTCGGCCGTTACGACCGCCATCGGGCTGAATTCGACTTAACCGGCCCGGCGGCGGGCGGGGGCCAACTTCTGTTCCGCTTTGCCGGGGCCTACGAGAAATTCGACTCGTTTCGCGAATGGGAGAACGGTGAGAACACGTATCTCAACCCGATGGTGACATGGAAGCCGTTTCGGCGGGTCGCCTTCACCGCGAGCCACGAGTTGCAGAGATCCCGCCGCACCCCGAACAACCAGACACCGATTCTCTACCCGTCGTCGGCCGCGCCGGCCGCCCTGACCAATGCCGCCAGTCCACCGGCGGCGTGGCAGGCGCTCGGCTGGGCCGACGTGCCGCGCAGGTGGAACGACGTCGGGCCGTTTTCGTTCGAGGACATGGACGTCCGCGTCACCAACACTGACCTCCAGGCCGATCTGGCTCCCTGGCTCTCCCTGCGCAACCGACTGCAGTTCCTCGACCTCGACCGTATGGAACTCCGCCGCACCGGAAATCGCGTCAACCTCTACTCCACCGCAGCGGCGTTTCTCGCCCGCACTCCCAACGCGTCCGGCATTCCGACTCCGAACACGACGGTGATCGGAAACGGCGGGCAGTTCAAAACCACGAACTACACGCCCGAGCGGCGGGAGGCATTCGTGGCCAAGACCGAACTTGTTGCAAAATCCGGACGCGCCCGCTGGGTCGACAATACCCTGCTGGCCGGACTCGAGCGCACTGACGCTTACATCGACCAGGCGACCTACCGCATTCCCGCCGCGGTGCATCCGAACTTCACCTTTGATCTCGCCAACACCGCCGGGCAGCCTCTCGACCAATACTATCAGATTCATCCGGGGCCGGCCTACAGTGTGTTCGAGCCGGCGCTTTTCACCCAGGTGCTGACCTCCAATCGCAACAAGTCCAAGGGCGAGGCGTATTATTTCGTCGACCACCTCGCGCTCTTCGATCGCAGGCTGCACCTCTCGGCCGGCATCCGCTTCCGCCGATTCGGCGACTGGGACGACGCCGGCACCGTGCCGCAATACGGCTTCGTCTATCAGCCGTCCCGGCAGATTTCGCTCTTCGCGTTACGCAATGACTCCTACGTGATCAACGCGCCGTCCGCCACGGCCGCGAATCCGCCGCCCCAGACGGGGAAAAACCAGGAAGTCGGCGCCAAACTCGAGTTTCTCGACGGCCGCGTCGGTCTCACCGCGAGCTGGTTCCGGGTCCAGCGCGAAGGCATTGCGCGCAACGTCGCCACCGCCGTCACGGGAGTATTCGAGACCCAATACTCGGGGCTCGAGCGGAGCGACGGGTTTGAGATCGAGGCATATTGGTCCGTGACCAAGGACTGGAACATCTACGGCGGCTACACCTACGCCGACGCGCGCATCGTCTCCGGCGACGCGCCCCCGGCGGCCAACAGCCTCATGGTCGGCACCGCCGTGCAGAGCGCGCCGCTGCACAAGGGTTCGGTCTGGCAGCGCTTCCGCTTCGGCGAAGGTTGGCTGAAAGGCTTCTCGTTGGGCACGGGCGTCATCGCCGCCTCCGACTCCCAGGCCTATTCGCAAGCCGACCGCCTGAATTTGAAGAATGACGCCTACGTGCGTTTCGACGCCTCCGCCGGCTACGAACGCACGCTCGCGGGCCGCCCTTTTCGGTTTCAGCTTAACGTATGGAACCTCGCCGACGCGACCTACCGCGACGTGCAAGGCGGACTGGCCGCGCCGCTCGCCTGGCGCTTCTCCACCGAGGTGCGCTTCTGAACCGCGACCTCGACAGGTCACCGTTCCGACGGCTTCGCAGTGTGCGACGGGCCGCGCTGTGCGGCGTGCTTGCCGGGTTAGTGGCAGCCGCCGCCGCGGCGGCACCGGCGGCGCCGCCGCCAAACGTCGTGCTCATCGTCGCCGACGATCTCGGGGCGCACGATCTCGGCGCCTACGGCAGCAAGTTCCACGAAACTCCTCAACTCGACCGGCTAGCCCGCGCCGGCGCACGTTTCACGGCCGCCTATGCAGCTGCGCCGGTCTGCTCCCCTTCGCGCGCTAGTATTCTGACCGGCCAATGGCCCGCGCGGACCGGCATAACCGATGTCATCGGCCAGACATTCACGCCCGAGGCGTGGACGCGCAACACCCGCTCCCTGCCCGCACCGCACGCCGATCGCCTGCCTCACGCCGCGCCGAATTTCGCCCGCCTGCTCCGCGCCGGCGGCTACGCGACTTGCTTCGCCGGGAAATGGCATCTCGGCCCCGAAGGCTGGTGGCCCGAAGACCAGGGCTTCGACGTCAACTACGGCGGCACTAACCTCGGCGGACCCTACGGCGGAGGGCGCTATTTTTCTCCCTACGGGAACCCGCGCCTGCCCGACGGACCTGCAGGCGAGCATCTCGCCGACCGTCTCGCCGCCGAAGCGGCCCGCTTCATCGCGAATCACCGCGAACGCCCGTTTCTCGTGTATTTTGCACCCTACGATGTCCACACGCCGCTGCTGGCGCCGGCAGATCTTCAATCCAAATACGAGGCCAAGCGTCGGCAACTCGGCCTATCCGCGGAGTGGGGCAAAGAGGAGCATCGGGACGTGCGCCTCACGCAGGATCATGCGGTCTACGCCGCCATGGTGGAGACCCTCGATCGCGCGGTGGGCCGGCTCCTCGCGCAACTCGACGCCTCGGGCATCGCGGACCGCACCCTCGTCCTCTTCACATCCGACAATGGCGGTGTCTCCACTGGCGACGCCTGGGGCACGGCGAACACGCCGCTCCGCGCGGGCAAAGGGTGGCTGTTCGAAGGCGGTTTGCGGGTGCCACTGCTCGTGCGGTGGCCTGGTGTGACCACGCCAGGCCGCAGCATTGCGACTCCGGTTTCCGGTCTGGATATTTTTCCCACGATACTCGATGCCGCGGGCGTTGCACCATCCGCTCGGAGCGACGGCCAGAGTTTGAGGACTTTGCTCGCGGGCGGCGCCGCACCGGAGCGCACGTTGTTTTGGCACTACCCGCACTACGGGAATCTGGGCGGTGCGCCCGCCGCGGCGCTCCGCTCCGGCCGTTGGAAATTGTTGGAATGGATGGAAGACGGGCGCACCCAGCTCTTCGATCTCACGGCCGACCCCAGCGAGCAACGTGACCTCGCCGCCTTCGAACCGCGGCGCGTCGCACAGTTGCAGGCCGAGTTGCACGCGTGGCAGGCAGGCACCGGAGCACGATTTCCGGTTCAGAATCCACGCTATGACCCCACGCGGCCGAGCGGTCGTTTGTCGCCGGCTCCGCCCGCCGAACTTCGGCCCCCGCGAAATATTCCCTAATCCTCGCGACCGCGCAGGCCCGACGACCGCAATTGGATTCGCCCCAATCCGAATCGTCCCCCGTCGACCTGGAGCGCCTCGAGTTCCGGTCGTGGCAACCAGGCTCCTGCCGTCCCGCCCGCGGGAGGCGCTCATCCCATGCGATACCTCCGGCTGGCACTGCGGCGCCGTCGCCGCATTCTCCGCGATCGCGAAAAACACGCACGGCTGCCACCGTGTGCAGCGGCTAAGCGGCGCCACGAATTCACCGCGTCGCGCCATAACATCCTCAACGGGCCCATCCGCACCATTGCCCACACCCCGGGGCCCCTCCGCGTCATCAACCGCGACAACGACTCATGGACCGTCAGCGTGCGGGGGTGCGCTTTGCCGTAGGTGACAAGCGCGTCGAGAATGGCCGGGCGCCACCACTGGGCGCGATCGAATTTGCAGCGGCCCCCGGTCCCGCTTTGCCGCCCACAGGATTTTCGAAGACCTCCGAGGCCTCTCGCCTCCGCAGAAATTTTCTGCCTGCATGCGCGCGCCCCGGGGCGCCACGCCTCGACCCCGCCCTCCCCATGCCCGCCCCGCTTCCCCGCCGCGCCTTTCTCGCCCGCACCGCCGCGCTCGCCGGCGCCTCGCTCGCCACCACCTCCCGCACGCGCGCGGCCGCCGCATCCACCGCGACCGACGACGCCGTCGGCCGCCACAAGTCCGAGCTGCCCACTCCCGCCCTCCTCGTCGATCTCGACACCCTCGACGCCAACATCGCCAAGATGGCCGCGCATTGCCGCGCCGCCGGCTGCGCCCACCGCCCGCATGCCAAGACCCACAAGTGCCCCGAGATCGCGCGCCGCCAGATTGCCGCCGGCGCGAGCGGCGTCTGCTGCGCCACCGTCGGCGAGGCCGAGGCCATGGTCGCCGCCGGCGTGCGCGGCGTGCTCCTCACCTCGCCCATTTTCGATCCGCGCAAGTTCGCCCGCATGGCCGCGCTCGTCGGGCGCGCGCCCGACACCCTGCTCTCGCTCGGCCACGCGCTCGCCGCCGAGCGCCTCTCCGCCGAGGCCAAGAGACGCGGTGTCACGGTCGATGTGTTGATCGACCTCGACGTCGGCGATCACCGCACCGGCATCACGCCCGGCGAACCCGCGCTCGCCCTCGCCCGCGCGATCGCGCGGCTGCCGGGGCTGCGCCTGCGCGGCCTGCAAGCCTACTCCGGCGCGGCGTCGCACACCGCGGGCTTCGAGAAACGCCGCGCCTTTTCCCGCGCCGCACTCGCGCCCGCCGTCGAGACGCGCGCGCTCCTGCGGCGCGCCGGCTTCGACGCGCCGCTCCTCTCCGGCGGCAGCACCGGCACCTACAACATCGATCCCGGCGAAGGCGGCCTCACCGAGCTGCAGGTGGGCTCCTACGTCTTCATGGACGTGAACTACCGCGTCATCGGCGGCCAGGCCGACGCGCTCTACGCCGACTTCGCGCCGAGCCTCTCCGTGCTGGCCACCGTCGTGAACACGAGCCCCGCCAAGCCCGAGCAAGTCGTGATCGACGCCGGCACCAAGGCCTTCTCCTCCGACTCGCAGGACAAACCCGAGTCCAAAGACGGCCGCGCCCTGACCTACCGCCGCTTCGGCGACGAGTTCGGCGCGCTGACGGCGGCCCCCGGCGCCGCGCTCCCGAAGATCGGTGACCGCCTCGAGTTCCTCGTCCCGCACTGCGACCCGACGGTCAACCTCTACGACCGCCTCCACGCGATGCGCGGCGACAAAGTCGAGGCCGTCTGGCCGATCATGGCGCGGCGGGGGTGAGCGGTTTCAGCGAGCTGAAACTCACCTGCCGTCACGGCCCGCCCGTGGACCGCGTTCACCGCGCATCGCGCCGGGAGCGTGCTTGCCCCGTCGCGCGCCCGCGTCTTGCTCCACGTCGCATGATCCGCGTCACCCCCGCCGTCGTCTTCCTGCTTCTCGCCACGCTTGCCCGCGCCGCCGACACCCCGGCGAACGCCGACTGGGCCACCTATCTCGGCGACAAGCACCGCACCCTCTACTCCCCGCTCCGCCAGATCGATCGCGGCAACGTGTCGCGGCTCCAGGTCGCGTGGACCTACGACACCGGCGAGAAGGGCGAATACCAGGCCAACAACCTCATCGTGGGCGGCGTGCTCTTCACCCCCACGCAGAGCCGCCGCGTCGTCGCGCTCGACGCCGCTACCGGTCGCGAGCTCTGGGCCTGGGACCCCGCCAAGACCCGCGCCGGCCCCGGCGGGCGCCGCCAGCGGGGCTTTGTCCACTGGCAAAACGAGTCCGGCGGCGAGCGCCGCCTCTTCACCGTGGTCGGCAACTACCTCTTCGCCCTCGATCCCCAGACCGGCCAGCTCGTCGAGAGCTTCGGCGACCAGGGCTCGCTGCACCTCACGGTCGACGGCGCGGAGGCGGACTCCCACGTCACCGGCCTCAACACGCCCGGCGTGATCTACAAGGACCTGCTGATCGTGGGTGGCTTTGGCGGGCCGGGCGCGGTGCGCGCGTTTGACGTGCGCACGGGAGCGCGGCGGTGGATTTTCCATCTCATCCCGCGGCCCGGCGAGTTCGGCCACGACACGTGGCCGCCCGACGCGTGGAAGACCGCCGTCGGCGTCATGCCTTGGCCGGGACAGTCGCTCGACGAGGCCCGCGGCATCGTCTATGTCGCCACCAAGACCGCCGAGCCCGACTTCTGGGGCGGCGACCGCCACGGCGCCAATCTCTTTGCCAACAGCCTCGTCGCGCTCGACGCCGCGACCGGCAAGCGCCGCTGGCACTACCAGATCGTGCACCACGATCTCCTCGACAAGGACCTGCCGTGCCCGCCCATCCTCCTCACCGTCACGCATGGCGGGAAAAAAATCGACGCGGTCGCGCAGGGCACGAAGCACGGCCAGCTCTTCGTCTTCAACCGCGAGACGGGCGAGCCGCTCTGGCCGATCGAGGAGCGCCCCGTGCCGGCCTCGACGCTGCCCGGCGAGCAGGCCTGGCCCACGCAGCCGTTTCCCACCAAGCCCGCGCCGCTGATGCGGCAACGCTACACCGAGGCCGATGTCTCGACCGTCTCGCCCGAGGCCCGCGCGCTCACGCTCGACCGCATCCGGCTCTCGCCGAACTTCGGGCCCTTCCCCGCGCCGAGCCTCCGGGAGTCGATCATGTTTCCCGGCTTCGACGGCGGCATGGAATGGGGCGGCGGCGCCGTCGATCCCGACGGGATCTACTACGCCAACATCAACGAAATCCCGTGGATTCTCCAGATGGTGGAGACGCGCCGCGCCGACGGCACGCCGCTCCCGCGCGGCGAGCGCGACTACCTCGTGCATTGCGCCGCGTGCCACGGCCTCGACCGCAAGGGCATCCCGCCCGCCGGCTTCCCCTCGCTCATCGACATCGCGCAGCGCCGCCCCCGCGACGAAATCGCGCGCCTCACGCGCACCGGCTTCGGGCGCATGCCCGCGTTCGACAAACTCCCCGAGTCGCAGCGCGACGCGATCCTCGCCTATGTGCTAGGCGAGGCCGCGCCCGCCGCGAGCCGGCCCGACGAAGCCGCGCCAAAAGTCAAAGCCAAGGCCAAGGGCAAGGCCGCCGCGCCCGCCGCCGCCACGCCCCCGTATGCCTACGCCGGCTTCCGCCGCTGGCAGGATCACGAGGGTTATCCCGCGATCGCGCCGCCGTGGGGCACGCTCAACGCCGTCGATCTCAACACCGGGGAGCTCAAGTGGAAGGTCCCGCTCGGCGAATACAAGGAACTCACCGCCCGCGGCCTCCCGCCCACCGGCACGGAAAACTACGGCGGCCCCGTCGTCACCGCCGGTGGCCTGATCTTCATCGGCGCCAGCGCGGACGAGACCATGCGCGCCTTCGACAAGGCCACCGGCAAGATCCTCTGGTCCGCGCCGCTGCCCTTCAGCGGCAACGCCACGCCGAGCACCTACATGGTGGGCGGCCGGCAGTTCGTCGTCATCTCCGCCGGCGGCGCCAAGTCCGGCCGCCCCGCCGGCGGCAAGCTCGTGGCCTTCGCGCTGCCGGCGAACTGACCCGCCTGTGCGTCGGGCTTAATGCCCGACATGTCGGGGACAAACCCCAACCCACAAAAACCGACGCGCCACCGAAACCCAGCGATCCCCCGACGATGCCGGCCCGATGCAGTTGGAATCGCTGGTCGCGCCCCGCTGGCAATTCGGTCGAAAAGTCCCTGACGAATCTAACCTTCGCCGCCATGTCCACTCAGTCGGCCGCCGATGTTATGCGACAAAACCCGTGGGATCGGGTGGAGCTCAATCCATGTCAGGCGCATCAGGACTCATCGCACATTCTAAATGTCCACCTTTCGTCATTCCCGAGAAATCCCTGCCAGCCCAGAGGTCGTGTTTGAGGCGTTCAGAGACCCGGCACGTCTTGCCCGCTGGTGGGGGCCCGACGGTTTTTCCAATTCGTTCGACGCCTTTGAATTTCATCCTGGCGGGCAATGGCTGTTTACCATGCACGGCCCTGACGGCGCGAACTATCCGAATCGATCAGAGTTCTTGGAGATAGTTCCTCATTCGCTGATTCGGATCAAGCATGTCAACCTGCCGCACTTTGAGCTTACGGTCTCCTTCCGACCCAATGCGATTGGAACCCTCGTCTCCTGGGTCGGCGTTTTTGAGAACCAAGAATTTGCCGAAAAGATGCGTCAGTTCCTTGAGAACGCCAACGAGCAGAATCTAAACAGGCTGGCCCACGAAGTCTGCAAGGCATCTGGAAAAAGCGCCTAACAGGCGATTGAGCCGCACATGCTAGGATTTCCAGACGGCGGATGATTTGACGTGGCGAAGACCGCCTTGGCAGGTCGTTGAGCGTGCGGCCTACCGCGCCGCGTCCGCCCAGCGCAGCGGCTGCGTGACGTCGACCCGCACGACCGCGTCGTTCCGCGCACCGCGCACGCCGCGCAGCGATCCCTTGGCCACCGCCGCGTCGAGCGCGGCGCGCAGGCGGCGCACCACGTCAGGATGCTGCGCCGCCACATCCGTTTTCTCGGCGAGGTCGGTCTCGAGGTTGTAGAGCTCGGTCAGGCGCGGCTGGCCGCGGGCCTTGGCAAGCACGTCGCGGTTGCGGAGCACGAGTTTCCAGGGGCCCTCGCGGTAGGCGAACTCGCCATTGTTCGAATGGTTGATCAGCGCGGGGCGCCGCGGGCCGGACGGCGCGCGGCCGAGCAGCGCGGGCGCAAAGCTGAAGCTGTCCTCCGCGGCCGCGGCCGGCAGCGCGGCGCCGGTGAGCTCGGCGACGGTCGCGAAGAAATCGGTGAGGCACACGGGCTGCGCGCTCTTCGCCCCGGCCGCCACCCGCCCGGGCCAGCGCGCGACGAGCGGCACGCGGTGCCCGCCCTCCCAGATGTCGCCCTTGAATCCCCGATACGGCCCG
>JAEUHB010000446.1 GCA_016794665.1 Opitutaceae bacterium | reverse complement strand
TCGTTGCCGAAGAAATAGACGCGCTTCTCGTAACGCGTATCGAGGAGGTTGCGGGCCCAGAGCGTGAAGGTCCACGCGCGCCACGCGTAGCCGAGGCTGGCGTGGACGACGCGGAAGGCGCGGCGGGCCTCGTTCTGGTTGTTGGAGTCGAACTGGCTCGCGCGGGCCACGAGGTCGGCGTTGGCGAAAAAACCAGACGCATCGCGAAACCGCGCCCCGACGGTCCAGCCGTAGCGTGGCGTGTTGGCGAGGCGGCGGCCGCCGCCGGAGCTGCCGTTGGTCAGCGTGAAGCGATCGAGCTCGGACTCCATGTGCGCGAGCGTGGCGTGGAGTGTGAGTGCGTCGGTGACAGCGTAGGTGGCGGCGGCCTCGAGGCCAGTGACGTGAGCGGCGCGGGCGTTGGCGGTGAAGAAGCGGTAACTGCCGCCGAAGCCGGCGGAGTCGCGCACCTGGGTGTCACGGCGGGCGAGGTGGAAGGCGGTGAGTTCGCCCGTGAGCCGGCGATCGAGGGCGTGGCCGCGGAAGCCGAGCTCGGTGTTCCAGAGTGTCTCGGTGCCGTAGGCGAGCGGGTCGGCGGGCGGGCTGATGCGGGCGTCGATGTTGACCCCGCCGGCCTTGTAGCCGCGAGTCAACGACGCGAAGGCAACGGCGCCCGCCTCTAGGTCGCGCTCAAGGGTGAGCTTGCCGCCGAGCAGCGTATCGGAAAACGAAGGCGCAAACGTGACGACCGGATCGAAGGTGTTGCGGGTTTTCCGGAAACGCGTGCGCGTGCCGCGGCCGTCGAGCACGACGCGCTCGGCGCGCACGCCGAGCGTGAGGCGGGTGCGCTGGTCGAAGTGGTGGGACGCCTGCCCGAAAAGCGCGAGGAGATCGGCGGCGTAGCGCGTGCGGAGGCCGCGGAGGTTGGCAGGATCCTCGTTGGAGTAGGCGGTGTCCTCGCGCGTGGTGGAACCGAAGGCGCCGAGCGTCCAACGATCGATCGGGCCGAGGGCGCGGCGCGTGGCGGCGGAGTCGAGGCGCAGCTCCTGGCTGATGACCTTCCGATCGCGATGGAGGTCACTGAAGCCGGCATAGGAGGCGGCGGTCCAGTCGTCGTCGTAGCTGTAGCGCGAACGCGTGCCGCTGGCGGCGCTCACGCCCGTGAGGCGCGCGCCGGCGAGGCCATCAAACGAGGCGCGAAAACTCGCCGCCCGGGAGCGCTGCTCGTCGCGGCCAGGCTGGTCACTGTAGGTGAGACGACCGTTGTTGTTGAGCGCGAACTCATCGTAGCCGTTGTCCAACTCCGAGAAGAGCAGCGCGGCGTCCCAGCGCCAGTGCGGCGCGGGCTGGCCGGCCAGGCGGAGGCGCGCGGAGAATTCGTCGCGGGCGTTGGTGTCGCGATTGAGCGAAACGTTGCGGCGGAAACCGTCGCTGCGGTGGGTGTGGGCCGCGAGGCGCGCCATGAACTGCTCGCCGGCGAGCGGGCCGCCGACGGCGAAGCCACCTTCGCGCAGCGCGTCGCCGCCCGCGCTGGCCTCGATGCGGCCGGTCCAGAATGACGTCGGGGCGTTCGTGACGAGGCGCACGAGGCCGCCCGCGGCGTTGGCGCCAAACGCACCGGCCTGCGGGCCGCGCAGCACCTCGACCTGCCGCACATCGAAGGCGCCCGCGAGCGTGCCGAGCCCGGTGAAGTCGAGGTCGTCGACGAGGAAGCGGACGGCGGAGTCGGGGGTCTCCCCTTCAAACTGGGAATTCTCGCCGATGCCACGAATCTGCACGTAGCGCGGGCGCGAGGTGCCGCCCGTCCAGGTCAGGTTGGACAACTGATCAACCATGTCGCCGAGGTGACGGATCTGCCCGGCGCGCAGTGCGGCCTCGTCCACGACCGTCACGCTCGCTGGCAGGCGATCGAGTGGCGTTTCCCATAGCTCCGAAGTGACAATGACAGGCGAAAGCGGAACGGGTCCAGGCGCGGTCTGCGCGGCAATAGGAGAGCCGACCCGGAGGGCGGCGAGGAGGGCGAGGGCAGGCGGAAGTTTCATGGTCATTGGGCCTGACCCGAAATGGACTCCCGAAAAAGGGGCGCTCGATCGACACCCCATGGCGCTTCACGCGGCGCCTGCTGTTTCCTTCGTCGGCATGATCCGTTTCAGGTTCGAAGGGTCGAGCGGCCGGGCGTGCCGCAATCTCAGTCCTACGCGGAGGACACCCCTACAGGCAGGCGGACAAAACGGCGCGGAGAGACCCCGCGCAAGCGGAATGTGTGGCGACCGCACGGCCGCGGGATTCGCCAGCTCGAGGTCGATTTACGGCAAGTCGTAGACCTCGAGCAGTGTCGCGCCGGGGCTGGCGTCGCCGCTCTTCACCTGCACGGTATAGGCGCCCGGGGCGAGAGAAAGGACGAGGGCCGCATCGCGACTCGTTTCATCCACGAGACGAAACGCGCCGGCACGGTCGAAAGCATCCAAGGTGGCCTCGGTGGCGACGGAGCTGGCGCCCGCCCAACCTGAATTGGTAGCAATGTGACGTCCAGCCTGATGAATCGAAAGGACCGGTTGCGCCAGCGCATCCGCAACACCAAAGGCCGAAAGCGTCGGCCCAATCGCGCGGACCAGCACCCTGCGGTTGGAGGCGCCGGAGATCACGAAGCCGCTCACGAGGGCGTCGTCACCCGAGTTGACGCGAGCAAGGGTCGAGATATTGACGATGGCGTGATCCTTGGCGGCGCCACCGGTAGAGCCGCTGAAGATATGGGTTAGCTTTGCGCCCTCGCCGACTTTCTTCCCGAGGAAGCGGCAGGCCACGCTGTCACCGCCGTTGTCATAGACCTCAAGAATGCCGTATTGCTGGGACCCGGGTAAGACGCCACCGGAGTAAGGCCCGCCTTTGATCGAGCCATTGCTGGTGAGCGCCGCGGCGTGGAGCACGGTGAGAGGGGCGCCGCCACCGGTGGCATAGTCGGAGTTGGTGCCGTCATCGACCGCGAGGCCGTGCATGTCACCGGAGACGATCACGACGTTGGAAACGCGGTTGTCGCGGATGAAATTAGCAATCTCGGTGCGCTCGGTGGCATAGCCCTGCCAGGTATCTTCGCCGGCGGCCGGGGCTCCGATCCAGGGATCGGGGTTGACCCAGACGATTAGGGGGAACCCGTTGTCGCGGGCGCTGATGAGTTCCTGCTTGAACCAGTTCTTCTGCGCAGTGCCGAGCTTGGTCTTGGAAGCGTTGTCCCTTTGTGCGGCCGGTGAGGAAGCACTGCGCAGGTCGGTCATGATGAAGCGCACGCGCCCAATCGTGAACGCCTGGCCAATCGAGCCACCCGTGGCGCCGAGAGGATAGTGAGGCACGCGCTCACGGTATGCGGCGCGCGCGGCGTCGCGGCCAATCGAGGTGGTGTCGGAATCGTTGCCGCTGAAGTCATGGTCATCCCAGACGTAGGCCATCGGCACGCTGCGGTAGAGGGCACCCTGCTCGCGGTGGCCGAGCACGTTGTCATAGTTGGCACGGTAGTCCTCGGCATTGGTGCTGTTGGTGTCACTGTAGTGCAAATCGCCCATGTTGATGAACAGGAGCGGGCGCTCCCGCATAATGGCGTCGTAGGCAGATTGATCCGCGGACCGAAAATCGCCGCAGGAACCGAGGGCGATGCGAAAGGACGACTTGCCCAGCGGGAAAGTGCGGAAACGTCCGCGCGAAACCATCTCGGTGCGCAAGACTCCACCGACCTCGATGCCGTAGTAGTAGTCAGTGTCCGGCTGCAGGCCCTGCACCGTGAGCTTAACCGCGTGGCCGCTCGCGGTCGCGGTCGTCGCAACTGACGAGAACACAGCCGGCGTCAGGTTCTCGTTTTGGCTGACCTGCAATCTCACACGGAGCCCAGGAGCGGTGAGCCGAAGCGCAACGGTCGCAGCAGTGGTCGACACGTTTCCCGACCAAACTCCACCTACGAAGGGCGACCCAGGTTGCCCAACCGCCGAAACGCAAATGGCTCCGAATAGGGCGGCTGAGATGAGCGATTTGATGGCCATCGGGGTATAGCCCCTACTCTCTCCCAATCCTCCCAATCAGCAAGTAAATTTATCGTGATCGGCTATTGTGCGATACGTATGCAAACTCTTGGCGCCGAGCTAGAAAGTGCGCACCTTTACGCCGTGCCATACTACGTGCCAGCATTAGCTCCCGGGATTTGCATGTTTTTGCAATCACATGTGTTAACCAGCACCTGCTGCGGTCGTCTTAGGTGGCGCTCCAACTTCGATGCGCGCTTCTCAATCCAGCCGAACCAAAGTTCTTCTAATCGCCGCTGCGATTAGCGCGGGATGGAGCACGACTTTGCATGCGAGTCCAGTGATCAGCGAGTTCATGGCATCTAACACCCGGACGCTCGCAGATGAAGATGGCTCCTACTCCGACTGGATCGAGATCCACAATCCGGACACGACAGCGGCAAATCTCGACGGATGGTTCCTCACTGACTCGGCCTTGTTGAAAACAAAGTGGCAGATTCCCGCCGTGACGATTCCAGCGGGGGGCTATCTCGTAATTTTCGCCTCCGGGAAGAATCGCCGCTCTCCCGGCGCCACACTCCACACCAATTTCGCACTTAGCTCAGGCGGAGAATACCTCGGCTTGATCAGGCCGGACGGCGAAACCGTCGCGAGTGACTTCGGCTCCACGTATCCGCCCCAAGCAGCCGACGTCACCTACGGCTTGGGTGCGCAGGCAAACGGCGGTCCCGCCACCCAGGGGTTTCTGAGTCGCGCGACTCCGGGCGCGCCGAACGCGGCAGTCAATGGTGTGGCTCTCACCGAGCGCCCGTCGTTCTCGACCCCGTCGGGACCATTTCAACGCAGCTTTACTTTGCAGCTCAGCGGAGCCCGCCCGGACCAGCAAATCCGCTACGTCATTTCCCAAGCCTCGCCAGACGCCATGTCCGTCGAGCCAACGGCGAGTTCGCAACTCTATAGCGCACCCATCACGGTTAGCAATAGTGCGGTCGTGCGCGCCACGGTCTTTTCGGCCGACGGCCAAGTCTCCGGCCCCACGTCCACCGCCGTCTACACGCGCGTCGATGCCGGACTCTCCACTTTTTCAAGCCGGCTTCCCGTGCTCGTTATCGACAGCATGGGCACGGGAGCCCTCGCTAAAGATGGAGTAGGTCATCCCTCTTGGCTCTTCTCGTTCGCGCCCAAAGCCCCCGGCAGCCCTAGCTTCGGGACAAACCCGAGTTTTGTTTCCACGCTCACTACCTCGGTGCGTGGCTCCTCTTCAGCCGAATTCCCCAAGAAGAGCTACACCCTGAAGTTGACCGAAAACTCAGGCGGCATCGCCGAAGCGGCGCTGCTCGACCTCCCCGCCGACGACAAATGGGCCCTGATTGGGCCGTGGTCGTTCGACCACGGCTACATCAATAACGCCCTCATCTATAACCTTTCCAATCGAATCGGCCGCTGGGCACCTCAGACGCGCTTCGCCGAAGTCTTTTTCAACGCGGACGGCAACGACCTCACTCAGGCTGACTACGCCGGCATTTACGCCCTGACCGAGCGCATCGAAGTGGCGGCTCACCGCGTAAACCTCAAGACCCTGGATAAAGACGACCTCACCGGAACCGCGGTCACTGGCGGCTACATTCTCAAGATCGATACCCGCGATGATAACGAGCTCGGCTGGCTCACCCAGCGCGGCATCCCGGAAAACGGCTACTCTTCGGTAGTGCTCGTGGCGCCCAAAGCCGACGAGGTTGCGCCCGCCCAAGCGGACTACATCCGCACCTACGTCCAAACCATGGAGGACGCACTCTTTGCCGACTCCGCCGCCGGCTGGGCCCAACGCACTTACCTGGACTACATCGACCGTGCATCGTGGGTCGATCACCACATCCTGAATACCTTTGCCTGCAACCCCGACGCTTTCATCAAGAGCGCCTACTTCACCAAGGATCGAGGCGGCAAGCTCGCGGCGGGGCCCGTCTGGGATTTCGATCGCGCCCTCGGCTCTTACTGGGACGAGCGCTCGTTTCGCTACGACGTCTGGTCCGGTATCGGCGGCACTGATGTCTGGAACACGGGCTGGTGGGGCGTCATCGCCCGCGACCCCGAGTTCATGCAAGACTGGGTGGACCGCTGGCAATCGCTGCGCAAGGGCGAACTCGCCACGACAAGCCTTGTCGCCTTGGCCACTGCGTTGAGCGCCGAAATCGGCAGTGAAGCCGCCGCGCGCGACGCCACACGCTGGCCGGACAACGCTGGTCCATACGGCGGGTTCAGCGGCCAAATCGAACGCCTCAAGGGCTGGCTCACGCAGCGCGCACAGTGGATCGACGCACAGTTCCTAGCCGCGCCCACCATGGCCATCTCGGGCGGCAACCTTGTCTTCACCGCTCCGGCCGGCGCCCAACTCGTCTACACGCTGGATGGCTCCGATCCGCGCGCACTCGGCGGAGATGTCGCCCCTGGCGCTCTCGTCGCCAACGGCCCGCTCACTGTTCCCGCCGGAGCCAACGTCCACGTCCGCAGCTACCGAAATAACCTCCGCGACACGTTTCCCGGCAGCCCGTGGAGCTCCGCCGCCGAGGGCGAGGCCTCGACCCCGATCGCGCCGCGGGCTCGCCTCATCAACATTTCCAGCCGCGCCATCGTCGGCAGCGGTGAGGATGCCCTCGTCGCCGGCGCGATCGTGGCCGACACGGCGAGCAAACGATTCCTCGCCCGCGGCATCGGCCCGGGTCTCGCCTCCTTCGGCGTGGGCGGGGCCCTCGCCGATCCGGTGCTGAAGCTCTCCGTGGTCGGCGGCGCCGAACTCGCCCGTAACGGCAATTGGGAGACCGGCCCAGAGGCTGCGCTCATGGGTGGCTACGCTCGCTCGGTCGGCGCGTTTCCGCTCCTCAGCGGCGTGCGCGACGCGGCCCTCACCACCGGGCTCGGCCACGGCGCCTACACGATCGAGATTGCGGCGGCCTCGGGCCAGCCGGGCCTAGGCCTCGCCGAGCTCTACGAGCTCGACGGCGCGGGCCGCACCGTGAATCTTTCCACGCGCGCCCGCGTGCGCAGCGGAGCGGGCGTGCTGGTCGGTGGCTTCGTCGTGCAAGGCCCCGCTTACCAGCGCATGCTAATCCGGGCCGTCGGGCCTACGCTGGGCGCCTTCGGCGTCGCCGGCGCCCTTCGCGATCCCGTCCTCACGGTGTATTCAGGCTCCAATGCCGTCGCCACCAACGACCGGTGGGGCGCAGCGTCCAACCTCGCGGCTGTCACCGCCGCCACCACGCGCGCCGGAGCATTCCAGCTCGCCGGCGGCAGCGAGGACGCCGCGCTTTTGGTCACGCTTCCACCCGGCCCCTACACCGTCGAGGTCAAGGGCAAAGCCGGCGCCGAGGGCGTCGCGCTCCTCGAGCTCTACGCGATTCCTTGATCGGGACCCCGCCCGCCGCTGCCTCGCGATCACCCGCAAGCGGGAAATGAGCGCACTTGCCCACAGCCGTCCGCCGCGGTTGTGAGTTTCTTTCCTTGGACAGTTCCCGCGTTGCTCACGTGGCTGGCAACGCCACTCAATCTCCATGGAAACAACCTCCCGCCCTCATCTCTTCGGCGTGCTCGCCGGGCTCCTGCTCGCCAGCGGCATTGCCTTCGCGGCCTTCAACTTCACCCGCACCTGGACCCGCCTCGCCGAGACCCAAGTAATCAACGTCACCGGCTCAGCCCGCAAGGATGTGCGCTCCGATCTCGTGGTATGGCGGGCCAGCTTCGCTGTCGAGGACGCGGCGCTGCTCGGCGCGCACGAGAAGCTCGCCGCCGACCGCACCAAGGTCGAACGCTTCCTGCGTAGCCGCGGCGTGACCGAGTTCGGGTTTGCGCCCGTTCAGTTCCGCGAAATCACCGCGCGTGCGAAGGATGACGACGGCGAGACGGTGCAGCGCCGCGTCGGCTTCCGCCTCACCCAGCGCCTCGAAGTCAGCTCCGCCAATGTCGACACTGTGCCGCGGCTCGGCACCGAAGCCTCCTTGCTTATCGAGGAGGGCGTGGCGCTTGTCTCCGACAGCCTGGAGTTCATCTATACCAAGGCTGGCGAGGCCAAGGTTGAGATGATGGCCGAGGCCACGCGCGACGCCCGGCTCCGCGCCGAGCAGATCGCCACCCAAGGCCGCCGCGCACTGCACGAACTCCGCGCCGCGCGCATGGGGGTCGTGCAAATCAACCCGCTGCACTCCGCCTCCACCAGCTGGGAAGGCAACAACGACCGCAGCTCCCTCGAGAAAACGATCACCGCGACCGTGGCCGCGACCTTCTCGGTGCGCTGAAGCCAGCTAAGCCAAAACGCGTGCGCCGACAATCGGCTCGGTCGGCACTTCGCGCGGGTCGGCCTTGAGCGGATAGCTGAATCGCTGGCCCTCGTAATTGCGGAAAATGACTTCGTCGTCCGTGATTTTCTCCACGTAGTCCGGATTCATCGGCACCTTGCCGCCGCCGCCGGGCGCATCGATCACATATTGCGGCACCGCGTAGCCCGTCGTGTGGCCCCGGAGCGATTGTATGATCTCGAGGCCCTTGCGGACATCCACCTTGAAATGCGATCCGCCGGTGATGAGGTCCATCTGGTAAAGGTAGTAGGGCCGGACGCGCATCCGCAGCAGGCGATGGACGAGGGCCTTCATCACGTCGGCGTCGTCGTTCACGCCCTTGAGCAGCACGCTCTGGTTGCCGAGCGGCACGCCCGCAAACGCCAGCCGTTCGCACGCCGCCTTCAGCTCGGCCGTGCATTCCTTCGGATGGTTGACATGGACGCTCATCCAGATCGGCCCGTATTTCTTGAAAATCTCGCACAGCTCAGGCGTGACGCGCTGCGGCAGAAACACCGGGATGCGCGACCCGATGCGGATGAATTCCACGTGCTTGATCGCGCGCAGCCGCGAGATCAGGTGCTCGAGTTTCTTGTCCGAGAGCAGCAGCGGATCGCCGCCCGAGAGCAGCACATCGCGGACTTCCGGATGCGACTCGATGTAGCGGAGGCCCTGCTCATATTCCGGGTGGAAGTTGTAGTCCTGAGCGTTCGAGACCAGCCGGCTCCGCGTGCAATAGCGGCAATACGCCGCGCACCGGTCCGTGACGAGAAACAGCACGCGGTCCGGGTAGCGGTGCACGAGTCCGGGCACCGGCGAGTGGCCGTCCTCGTCGAGCGAGTCGAGCATTTCTCCCTCGCTCACGACCAGCTCACCCGCGCGCGGGATGACCTGCTTGCGGATCGGGCAATCGGGATCGCCGCGATCAATCAGGTTGAAAAAGTAAGGCGTGATGGCGAGCGCCAGCTTCTGGTTGGCGTGCGCGCAGCCCGCCTTCTCGTCGGCCGTGAGCGTCATCAGCCGCTCCAGCTGCTCGACGGTCGTGATGCGGTTCTTGAGCTGCCACGTCCAGTCGCGCCAATCGCTGGCCGGGATGTGCTGCCAAAGGCCCTGGCCCTCGAACCAAGCGGCGCGATCTTCGGTGTAAGGCATCGTTTTGAGAGCGCGGACCATTAGGCGGCCGACAACCGCTGTCAAACGGCGGCCGCACTCCGCTCTCGCAGCGCAAGCCAACTTTCAACGTCACAGGCCGCCTCAGGCGCACAAAACCCTTGTCGCGCGCGGCGGCGCGGCTTTTCGTTCGGCTTTGATGTCCTCGCCCAAGCCTGCCGTTCTCGCCCTTGAAGATGGTTCCGTTTTCCACGGCCGCGCCTTTGGCGCCGCCGCCACCGTCGCCGGCGAGTGCGTCTTCAACACGTCCATGACCGGCTACCAGGAGATCCTCACCGATCCTTCCTACTGCGGTCAGATCGTCACCATGACCGCCGTCCAAATCGGCAACTACGGCGTCAACGACGCGGACACCGAGGCCACCGCGCCCAAGTGCACCGGCTTCGTCGTGCGCGAGCTCTCCCCTGTCGTCAGCAACTGGCGCAGCAAGCTCGCCCTCGGCGACTACCTTGCCCAGCACGGCATCCCGGGGATCAGCGAAATCGACACACGCGCGCTCACCAAGAAACTCCGCGTCGACGGCGCGATGAAGTGCTGCCTCAGCACGCTGCCAATCTCCGATGCCGACGCGATCGCGCGAGCGAAGAACTGGCGCGACATGGCCGGCGCCGACTACGTGAAGGACGTCTCGTGCAAGACCCCTTTCGTCTGGCGCGCCGACGATCCGGCGAACCACAACACGCCCTACTTCCCCGTCGGCACCACGATGAACCACGCCGGCGCGCCCGCGAAGAAGTTCCGCGTCGCCGCCTTCGACTTCGGCGCCAAGCACAGCATCTACCGTAAGCTCGTGAACCACGGCTTCGAGGTGCAGGTCTTCCCCGCCACCGCCACCGGCGAGCAAGTCCGCGAGCACAAGCCCGACGCCGTCTTCCTCTCCAACGGCCCCGGCGATCCCGCCGCGCTGCCCTACATCCACCAGACGGTCACAAACCTGATCCCCGATTTCCCAATCTTCGGCATCTGCCTCGGCCACCAGATGCTCACGCACGCGCTCGGCGGCACGACGTTCAAGCTGAAGTTCGGCCACCGCGGCGGCAACCAGCCCGTGAAGAACCTCGAAACCGGCAAGGTCTCGATCACCGCGCAGAACCACGGCTTCGCCACCGATCCGAAGTCGCTCGAGCAAACCGGCGCCAAGGTCACCGAGATCAACCTCAACGACAACACCGTCGAGGGCCTGCGCCACACCAAGCTCCCGATTTTCAGCGTCCAATACCATCCCGAGGCCGCGCCCGGCCCGAACGATGCCGATCCGCTCTTCGTCGACTTCTACAAGATGGTCGAGGCGCGCAAGGCGGGGAAGGTGTAGGGCTGGCAGCCTCCGCCAGACGCGGCATCGCTACCCCAGCCACTTCTCGAACTTCACGGCATCGTCCGGTGTGTCCACGCCGATGGCCGGGTCGTCCGTGGTGCCGACCACGATGTCGAAGCCGTTCTCCAGCACACGGAGTTGCTCGAGTTTTTCGATCTGCTCGTAGCGGCCCATGGGCAGCGCGGCAAATTTCTCCAGCAAGTCGGCGTGGTAGGCGTAGAGGCCGAGGTGCTTCAGGCACGGATTCGCCGCTAGCCACGCGTCGTCGATCGTGAGGCCGAGGTCGCGCGAGAAGGGCAGGCGCGAGCGTGAAAAATACAGCGCCCGGCCGTCGCGGCGGAGCACGACCTTAACCTGGTTGGGGTTGTAGAAATCGACGATGCGCTTGAAGGGCGTCGCCAGCGTGGCCATCGGCACCGGGCCGGCGATGAGGCGCGCGAGCTCGCGGAGCTGCCCCGCCGAGACCAGCGGCTCGTCGGCCTGCACGTTTATGACGAAGTCAGCTCTCACCGTGCGGTTCGCCTCGGCGATGCGGTCGGTGCCGCTTTGGTGCGCCTCGCTCGTCATGATCGCGTTGAAGCCAGCGCGCACCACCACGTCGCGCAGCAGAGCATGGTCGACGGCAAAGTGCAGCGCCAGCTCCGGCGCTTCGCGCGCGATGCGCTCGGCCACCCAGAGGAGCAAGGGCTTGCCGCGTATGGCGTGCAGGAGTTTGCGCGGGAAGCGCGTCGATTCCAGTCGGCAGGGGACGATGATTGCGATGCGGGACTGTGCCATCGCGACGCAGACTAGGGCCGGGTTTTTAGGTTGCAAGCCGGGGGGACGGACCGGACTTTCCGCGCCTGATTTTCGGCATGAGCAAAAGCGACACGACACCTCCCAGCGGCCCTCTCACCAAGGAGCTGATCGTGCAGAACAAAATGGGCATCCATGCCCGCCCGGCGGCGATGGTCGTGCGCATCACCAATAAGTTCAAGGCGGACGTCTTCGTCGAAAAAGACGACGAGAAGGTGAACGGCAAGAGCATCATGGGCCTCATGATGCTCGCGGCCGGCGCCGGCTCCAAGGTGCGCTTCCACGTCCACGGCCCCGATGCCGCCGCGATGATCGCCGAGCTTGAGGCGCTGTTCGCGCGGAAGTTCGACGAGTCGTAATCGCAGAAGCGCGAAAAGTCGGAATCACGGCATCAGAGCCCGGTTTCCGCGCCTCCGCTCTCCCGCGTCTTCGCGATTTCTCAGAGATTGAAAAACCGCCGCGCGTTGTCGGCGCTGATCTGAACCAGAGTCGCGTCGCTCACGCCGAAGACTTCCTTGGCCGCAAACTCCGCCGTGTGACGCACAAAGGCGGGCTCGTTGGGCTTCCCGCGGTGGGGCATCGGCGTGAGGTAAGGCGCGTCGGTCTCGAGCATGAAGCGCGCGAGGCCCTGCGCCTTCGCCGCGGCGCGGATGTTGTCCGCCGTCTTGTAGGTGAGAATCCCCGTGAAAGACCCGAAGCCCCCGCGCCGCGTGAGCTCCGCCATTTCCGCTGCGCCCTCGGTAAAGCAGTGAAACACCACCCGCTGCCAATCGACGCCGCTCGCGTCGATCATCGCGACACATTCGGCAAACGCCCCGCGCGAATGCACCACGACCGGGCAGCCCAGTTTTTTTGCGATCACGAGCTGCGCCTCGAACGCCGCGCGCTGCCCGGCGAAGATCTGCGCCGCCTCCGCCGGATCCTTCGGCAGGTGGAACCGATCCAGGCCGCATTCGCCGAGTGCTACCGGGCAGGGCGCGGACTCCGTCCGCGCCCCGGCGGCGAGCGGAGTCGCCGCCCTACCCCAATGCGCCTCGATCTGTGCGACCGCCGCGGCCCAGCCGCCATCGACCGAGCACGGATGCAGCCCCACCGTGTGCCGCACCAAGCGATCCGCCGCGTGCGCCGCCGCCAGCTCGCGGTAGAGCAACCAGTCGTCCGGCGACGTGCCGATCGTGATCATGGTCTCGACGCCAGCGGCCCGCGCCCGCTCGAGCGCACCGGCGAGCGTGCCGTGCCGCGCGAAGGACTCGAGGTGCGTATGCGTGTCGATCAGGCCCATGTCATCCGAGGTAGAGCGCGCCGTAGCGGTCGCGCAAGTAGGCGACGAGGTGGCGCGGCGACAACGGCTCCCCGGTCACGCGTTGCACGAGCTCGGTCGCGCTGAAGCGCCGGCCCTGCGTGTGGATGTTTTCCCGCAGCCACCCAAGCAACCAGGCGAAGTCCCCGCGCGCAAACTCCTCCTCGAGCGCCGGGCGCACCGCACGCACGTGCGCCCAGAGCTGCGCCGCGATCATGTTGCCGAGGCAGTAGCTCGGGAAGTAGCCGAACGCGCCGTCGCTCCAATGCACGTCCTGCAAGACCCCCTCGCGGTCGTTGGCGGGTTCGAGCCCCACCAGCTCGCGCGACGCGGCGCGCCACGCGGCGGGCAGGTCGCGCACGGCGAGTTCGCCCGCGAAGAGTTTCTTCTCCAGCTCAAAGCGCAGCACGATGTGGAG
>JAEUHB010000407.1 GCA_016794665.1 Opitutaceae bacterium | reverse complement strand
CGGCACGCCCGGGGTGACCGCCTCCGGCCTGCGCCTGCGCGGCGCCGGGCTCATTCCCGACAACCTCAACGCCTCCGGCTCCGGCCAGAACCGCGACGCGGCGCTGCGCAACCTCACGCTCACCGCCGACTGGCAGCCGCTCCCCCACCTCGCGATCAACCTCGCGCACAACTTCCAGTATTCGCGCGCGATGGTCCGGCTGCTCGGCGGCGCCGAGCCCGCGCTCCGCGGCGACGCCAACGCGACCCAGGGCATCGGCGGCCCGGCCAATCCCTTCGCCGGCCGGCTCTACTTCGACGGCAACTGGCAGCGGCATTTCCACATCGGGCAGGTGCGCGAGACGCGGCTCTCCGCCTCGTATTTGCTGGAGCCGCGCCCGGCGTGGCTCGGCCGGCATCGGCTGGCCGCGATGGTGTCGCAGGCCGAGCAGTTCGACTGGGTGTCGCTCGGTTTCCTCGTGCTGAAGGGCCGCCCCTACAACGCCGTGGCCGCCAATGCCCCCAACCGGCTCACGGTCCGGCACTACATCACCGAGGGCAGCTGGGCCACCTACCGCGCGGGCGATTGGCGCGCCGTGCCGGCCGCGATCAATTTCGACGGGCGCACGTTTGCGACCGAGTGGGCCAACTCCACGAACAACTCCAACAACAGCGGCGCCGATCAGGAATCTCGCTCCGCCCTCGGCGTCGTGCAGAGCCGCTTCTTCGGCGACCGGCTCGTCACCACCGTCGGCTACCGCCAGGACAAGGTCGATGTCTTCGAGCTCGGCTACTACAACGAACCGGACATCGGCCAAATCGTGGACCGCGACCGGAGCAAGGCCCGGCTCACGAGCGCGACGGGCTTCACCGGCAACATCGGCGCCGTGTGGCACGTGCGCGACTGGGTGTCCGTCATCGCCAACCGCTCCAACAACCGCGGCGTGCCCTCGTTCACGCGCCGCACGTTTCCCGACGCCACGCTCGCGCCGCCCTCCGAGGGCGAGGGCAAGGACGTAGGCCTCGGCTTCGATCTGCTCGGCGGACGGGTGTCGGCCCGCGTCACCTATTTCGAGTCGAGCGAGACCAACCTCGTCACCCAAAACGGCGTGGCCGGCGCCCCCGCGCGCAACGCCCGCGTCGCCGACGCCTTCGAGGGCGCGCTCGTCGGCGCCGGCCGCCCCTACACCGCCGCGCAGTGGCAGCCGATCGAGGCCGCGCTCGCGCCGCCGGTGACGGGCGCGACCTCCGACGCCGAGGCCAGCGGCTACGAGGCGCGGCTCACCGCCAACCTCACGCGCAACTGGCGGCTCGTGCTCAACTACTCCTACTCGGATTTCATCCGCACCAACGTCGGCGCCGAGGTCATCGAGTGGTATGGCCTCAAGGACGCCAGCGGCCGCCTGCAACAGGGCGTGCGGCAGGACACCGCCGGCCGCTTCGTCGCGGATCCCGCGGCATTCGAGGCGGGCAAGACCGTGGCGAAGTGGCTCGAGCTCGGCGCCCAAGCGCCGCAGGCCAATGTCTCCACGCTCACGACCTCCACCGGCCAGACCGTGGCGCAGGAGATCTTCGCCCTTGTGGACACAATGAACGCCGAGCGCGACAACGAGCAGAAGCGCTGGGGCCTGCGCCCGCACAAGGTGAGCGTGTTCACCGCCTACGATTTCAAGGAAGGCGCGCTCACCGGCTTCACCGCCGGCGGCGGCTGGCGCTGGCGCTCGGCCAACGTCATCGGCGCGAACTCCCGCGGCGGCGAGATCTTCGGCCGCGCGCTCGTCTCCACGGACCTGATGCTCGCCTACACGCGCAAGTTCGCGCGGCTCCCCGGCCGCGTGCGTTTCCAGCTCAACGTTTACAACGTCCTCGACAAAACCGAGTTCATTCCGGTGCGGCTCGCGACCGGCGTGACCGCGCCCGACGGATTTTTCGTCCCCGGCGGCCGCGGCCTCGCCTACAGCCGCTACGACATGGTCGCCCCGCGCGAGCTGCGTTTCACGACGACCTACTCGTTCTGAACGTCACAACACATACGCCACCCGCCGCGGGATGTAACTGCGAGGAGCAGTGCGGATCTCGGCGCTGTGCGGACTCGTGCCGCGCTGCCAGGCCTGCTCGCCGCGCGGACGCCAGGCTTTGATGCACGTCCCGTCTTCGCGCGTGGCGTGCGTGGATTCAGCGAGGTCGAGGCGGAGCTTTCCCTTGCGCGCCTTCTCGTCCGGGCCGTGGCAGGAGAAACAGTTCTCCGAGAGGATTGGGCGGATGTCGCGGTTGCAGTCGAGCGGCGCGGCGGCGGACACGACGGCGGCGATGCCGGTGGTCAACGGCAGGCAACGCAGGAGGCAGGAAAACGGGAGCGGCATGGAGTTCGAACGTGAGGCGAAATTAGGAGAAACGGACGCGAGCGCCAGCTTGTCGAATGGCCCCCTCCGGCCCGAGCGAACCGTTCGAACGGCCCCCTCACCGAGGGGCGGAGAGCCTGGGAGGAAGGCCCTCCTTCTTTTTCGCTTCGGCCTCCAGTCTCGCTTCGGTGGCGTATGGGTTGAGCGGCATCAGCGTAGCGGGGATCGGAGGACGGCGGTCAGTCCCGCTCGCGCTGGGCCCGTAATACGTGGTGAGGTATTTGATGATCGTTTTCTGCACCGCGGGATCGAGCTTCCAGAGGCCGCCGTTGGTTTGCATCCACTCGAGCGTGGAGGTCCAGTTCGCCTCGGTGGCGCGCTGACGCAGGAAGGTCTGCGGCGAGTGGCAGGCGATGCAGTGATTGCGCACGGTTTCCCAGTCCGCGCCCATTTTCATGCCGGTCATCGGATCGAGCGGCACCTTTGCGTCCGCCGCGAAAGCGAACCGGGCCACGCCAGCAACGGCGATAAAGCAAA
Source organism: Opitutaceae bacterium (assembly GCA_016794665.1). GTDB lineage: Bacteria > Verrucomicrobiota > Verrucomicrobiia > Opitutales > Opitutaceae > ER46. The sequence goes on along the minus strand of JAEUHB010000407.1, from coordinate 540 downwards.
GGAAGCGCATGGTCAGACAGCCTGGACGGCGATGCGATGACACGAGTTGTTCAAGTAACCTTCCGGATTCCAGCCGGGCACGATCATCGGTTGGGAGCGGCCCTGGTCGTCGACGGCCCGAGCCCAGATTTCGTAATACCCCTTCTTGGGCAGAGCCACCGTGGTGCGCCACTGCTGCCACGCGTAGCGATTGGCGGGCCGGTCGAGCGCGGCCTTGCGCCACGTGATCCCGAAGTCGATCGACACCTCGACGGCCGCCACGGCGCCCTCGCCGACCCAGGCGTGGCCGCGCACGGAAAGTCTGTCCGCCGTGGGATGCGTGGCGCCGGATTTCGGAAAGGTCACGAGCGACTTCACGGGCATGGCCTCGATGATGGCCATGTCGCCGGCGGGCACCTTGGTGCCGGGGGCAACCGGATAGCGCGGCATGCGATACGAGTGCCCGGTCATCTTTTCACCATCGTGCTCGCGGTCGCGGATGACGATTTTCTTGACCCACTTGCCGCACGTGGACGCCGCCCAACCGCCGAACATGAGGCG
>JAEUHB010000388.1 GCA_016794665.1 Opitutaceae bacterium | reverse complement strand
AATCTTGCCGGCGGCGAGCTGGCGGAGCTGCTCGGCGAGCAAGGTGTCGGCGCTCGGATGGCGCAGAAAACCGAGCGCGCGGATGGCGGCCTTTTGCTCCTCGGCGGTGCCCTTGGCGACGAGGTTGGAAATCACCGGCGCGGCTGCGGCGGGGGAAATCCGGGCGGCGATGGGCAGCGCGGCAAGGCGCAGCGCGGAGGACGAGGAGGCGCCCGCGAGCGCGACGGCCTCGCCGAGGCGCGGGTCCTTGATCTTCTCGAGGGTGGTGAGGGCGGCGACGCGGCTTTCGCCGGGGAGGGCATCGTTCTTCACCGCGGCAAAGAGCGCGTCGGTGGCGCCGGCGATTTCGAGCTCTTGCATGGCCTTGAGCGTGGCGGACTGCACGGCGCCGGGCGATGAGACGGCGAGCAGGCCGGCGAGGTGCGGGCGCAGGGCCTCGGTCGCGACGGCACGATCGCGGGTCGCGGGCGTGAGCGGGCGGTAGACGCCGACGAGCCGGTCGCGCTGCGGCGGCTTGGCCCAGAGCGCGAGCTGCGCGAGGGCCTCGGCGCGGAGGTTGGCCGGCGCGGCGGAAGTGGCCGCGTAGGTGGCGAGCGCCGTGGCGTTGGTGGGCTGGCCCAGACGGAAGTGGGCGTTGATGGCGCGAAGGCCGATGAATTCGTCGGTGACTGACGGGGCGAGCCGCGCGGCGAGCGAAGGCAGCGCGTCGTTGATCGGCGCGTCGTTGATGGCGAGCGCGGCCTCGCGCACGATCAGCGGATCGGAATCGGCGAGGAACTTGGCGACAAGGGGGCTCTCGAGCCGGCGGAGTGCGAGGAGGACGCCGAGGCGGACGGCGGGTGAAGGATCGGCAATGGCGGCGATGAGGGCCGCGGTGTTGTTGCCGCCGGCGAGCGCCATCACGAGGGCGTGGCGAAGGTAAAGGTCGGCGTTGTCGTTGGCGCGCAGCGCGGCGATCACGGCGGGCGCGGCGGCGGCGTGCTTGAGTTTGCCGAGGCTCTGCGCGGCAAAAAACCGGGCGCGGGGGTGGGTGTCGCCGAGGGCCGCGATGAAGGCGTCGGCTTGATCGGCGGCGCCGTGGTCGCCGAGGACTTTGATGACTTGGCCGCGGACGCCGCGGGATGCGGGATCGCGCAGCAGTTGGCGCAGCGGGTCGAGCGCGGCAGGATGTTTCGGGGCGAGTTGACCGAGACCCCAGATAGCGTGGGCGCGGGCGTAGAGTGCGGAGTCGGGCGAAGCGGCCACGGTGGCGAGCGTCGCGATGCTCGCGGCGCCGCGCTCGGCGAGGGTGTATTGCGCCTCGAGGCGCACGCGCCAGTCGGCGTGGGCGAGGAGCTTGGCGAGTTCGTCGGCGCTGCGTTTCGTCCAATCGCCACCGATGAGCGCCTTCGTTTCCTTGATGATGGGATCGTTTTCGTGCTTCGGGTCGGAGATGGCGTAGATGCGGCCGCGCTTGGACTTGGGCCAGCCGTCGGCCCAGTCGGCGGTGTAGAGGCGGCCGTCGGGGCCGAACTTCACGTCGGTCGGCAGCGCGGAGGTCATGAAGGGCTTGGCGTCGCCAATTTCATAGGACGCGCCGTTCTGCTTCACGGTGTAGGTGTAGATGCCGCTCTTGGCGATGGCGCCCTTGAAGTGCGTGACGAAGAGGTGGCCGCGGTAGCTGGGGTTGAGGCCGGTGCCGGGGTAATACTCGATGCCGGAGGGGCCGTCCTCGAGGTTGCAGATGGGCGGGAGGATGTAGGCGGCCTGGCCGGGGTGGCGTTGCTGCCAGAGGCGGCCGGCGAGCCACGGGCTGTTTTTGCCGAGCGCGGGGAATTGGTAGCCGACGCGCCAGCCGGCGTCGCCGCCCTCGACGACGTGCACGAGCCGCTCCTCGTCGCCCTGGTCGCAGTCGTTGTCGCCGGTGAGGAGGTCGCCGTTCTCCGTGAACACGAGCGACTGCGGGTTGCGCAGGCCGCGCATCACGAGCTCGAGCTGCGAGCCGTCGGGATTGCAGCGGAAGACAGCGCCCTCGTCGGGCACGGAAATGGCGCCGCCTTCCTTGGTCTTCACCGTGGAGCCGCGGTCGCCGCAGCTGAAGTAGAGCTTGCCGTCGGGGCCCCACGCGAGGCCGTGGAGGTCGTGGCCGGTGAAGTTGAAGCGCACGCCGTAGCCGCGGCTGATCTCGGTGCGGGTGGCGGCCTGGTTGTCGCCGGTGAATTTCCAGACGCTCGGGATGTTGGTGAACCACACCTGGCCGCGGCGCGCGATGACGCCCGAGGCGATGCCATCCAGCGGGGAGTTGAAGCCATCGGCGTAGACGGTGCTCTTGTCGGCCACGCCGTCGCCATCGGTGTCGGCGACGAGGCGCACGACCTCGCCCTCGATGCCGAGCTCTTTTTCGCCGGCGGCGCCGAAGAGCCGCTTCACCATCGCGGTGCGGTCCTCAATGGTGCGAAGCGCGAGATCGTCCTCGAGCATCCACATGTAGTCGCGGATGTCGAAGACGCTGCTGCGGTAGCGGTAGGTCTCGGCGACGAAGGCGCGGCCCTTTTCGTCGAAGGAAAACGCGACGGGATTGGCGAGCATGGGCTCGGCGGCCCAGAGCTTGGCGACGAGGCCGGGCGGGAGCTTCATGCGCGCGAGGGCGCGGGCCCCGTCGTCGGAGGCCTCGGCGATCTCGGGCGTGGGCTTGCGGGAGCCGGTGTTGAGGACGACGCCTTTGGTGACCGGCTTGTCGTCATCGTCGGCCGCGGCGGCGCGGAGCGCGGGGACAAAGGCCGCGGCGGCGAGGAGCACGGCGGCGGGGAAAACGGGGAAGCGTTTCATGCGGGGCAGGAACGGTGGTTCGGCCCGCGCAACGAGGCAAGCGGCGAGGCGCGCCCTCGCCCGAACGGGTTATGCCCCGGGGGCGGCCGTTACCGCGGGCGGCGCAGGTTGTCGCACACGATGGCGGCGGCGACGGCGGCGTTGAGGGACTCGGCGCCGCCGAGGCGCGGGATGGTCACGCGGCGGGTGACCTGCGCGGCCACGGCGGGCGAGAGGCCGCGGCCTTCGCTGCCGATCACGATGACCGCGTCGCGCAGCGCGGGCAGCGTGTGCACGCTCTCACCGTCGAGCACGCAACCGAGGACGGGTGTCGAGGCCGGGACAGCCAGGCCCGCCAGCGCCGCGGCGAGGTCGGCCGTGTGGGTGCGGACGCGGGCAAACGAGCCCATGCTCGCGTTGATGGTCTTTTGGTGAAAAAGGTCGGCGCAATCGAGCGAGAGCACGACGCGGTCGAGGGCGAACCAATCCGCGATGCGCAGGAGCGTGCCGACATTGCCCGGGTCCTGCACGCCATCGAGCGCGAGGGTAAGGCCGCGGTCGAGCGCGCCAGCGGCGAGCGGCTCGCGCGAAATCCTGCCGACCGCGAGCACGGTCGAGGGCGTGGGAAAATGGCTGGCTCGCGCCATTTCGTCCGCCGTTGCCGTGATCGGTCGGAGCCGTGGCGCATTCGCCGCGGCCCCAGCGGAGGCGGGCGGGCGGTTCCAGTTTTCTGTCGCGTAGAGCTCCTCGAACGGAAATCCCGCGGCGAGCAGCTCGCCGACGACTTTCTCGCCCTCGACCACAAAGAGCCCGAGCGCCTCGCGGTGCTTTTTCTCGCGCAGCGCGCGGAGGTGCTGGAGCTGGGCTTTGGCGATCGGCATCGCGCCGAGCAAGCGCGGCTCAGCCGCCGGTGGCGAGCTTCGCCTCGCCGTCGCCCTTCAGGATGACGCTATGCGCGGTCCAGCAGTATTCCACCTTGCCGCCATCAATGAACATGAGGCCGATCTGGAATTCCCCGGTGGGGAGACGTTCGCGCCGACGCACGAACCGGAAGCCGCTTTTTTTCCAAGGCTCGGGCGCATGGGCCTTGGCCACGTCGTCGCGCGTCATGCCGACGGTCGTGAAGGCGAGCGTCTCGGTGGGCGAGCGCAGCAGCAGGTGCAGTTGCCCCGGCTCGGATTCCCAGCCCCGGAAAGCGGCCCAGCCCTCGACAAATAGCGCCTGCCGGTCGACCTCGAGCTTCTCGATGTAGTAGAGGAGGCCGGTGGTCTCGCGCGCGCGCTTCGGGACGGAGATCGGGCGGCAGATGCTGCCCATGCGATAGACGCCGGAGCGCTCGGCCGCCGCCAACACGGCTGTGGAGTGCGTGGGGACGGGAAAGAGCTTGAACGGACCTTGGCCGTCGACGCCGTGCTTCTTGTAGCGGGTGGCGGCCCGGTCCCGGGACTCGACCCACGACTCGGCCTTGTCGACGAAAACCTGGTTGGCGACGATGTTGAACGCCGTGAGCAGCGGCAACGCGGCGACGGTCAGCCGCAGCGGCGCCCGCGGCCGGGTGTAGCGCCCCATCAGCGTGAACAGCGTGAGCCCCCAGGCGAGCGCGCTCAGCACGTAGTAGCGCGAGGAAACGAGGCCGCCCATCTCCGCGGTGCGGCCAATCGCAATCATCGCCAGCGCGCCGACCGCAAAGAACACCAGCGGCAGCGCAATCGGCTCGCGCCGCAAGGCGCCGCCGCGGACGAGCTTGACGATCAAGGCGAGGAGGACCGCGCCGAGCACGGGTTCCAGCGGACCGTAATCGAGCGCGGGCACGGCGCCCAGGAGACGCAGCCAGTAGGTCAGCACATCAAGCCCACCCTCGACGGAGAGCGCCGCGAACGATTGCGAGGCATTGACCTGAAAGCCCGTTAGAAACAACACGGCCGTCAGGGCCGTCAGGCTGCACCACAGGGCGAATGCGCGAAGCCGGTTTTGCCGCCACAACATCACCGCGCCGATTGGCCAGACGAGGGTGCCGTGCGTCAAAGTGAACGTGGCGAGCAGGGCAAAGAGCGCCCCCGCCGCCGCGCCGCCGGTCGTGCCGCGCGCCACGGCGACGACCGCGAGCGCCGCCAGAAAAACGACCTGGAAATGGTCGATCGACGCGCCCGACCAGTAGAAATTCTCGAAGTGCTCGAGCTGGAACAGCAGGCACCCCATCACCACCGCCATGCGGACGCGGCGCGCAGTGTCGCCCGCCGTCGCCACCAACGTCGCAAACAGGAGCACAATCGTGGACGTGCCGATGACGCTGATCGCAGTGAAGTTGACCGTGCCGGTCAGCCAATAGCTGGCCGCGTAGATGAGACGGCTGGTGACCATGCGGTGCTCGTTGGTCACCATGAACAGCTCGCGGACGAACGACCCGAACGTGCCGCTTTCATCGAGCCGCTGCAGCATCCCGACCGCCGTGCTGATCTCGTCCCAGTAGGCGACGTCCCGCCAGGCCGAGGAGGCTTGCACGAGCGTGTAGGCAATCGGGATCAGCGCCACGGCCAGGCCGGCGAGCAGCGTGGCGCGTTGCGGCCGCTGCCATTCGATGTGGAGCGAGCGCCGCCAACGGTGCGGAGTGGGCGCGGCATTGGCCGGAGTGGGCGAAGTCATGGCTTTTGGGGTGGTCTCCTATTCCAGTGCCGCGCGCTCAGGCCGGGTTGGTCCGGAAGCAAGAAGGAGCCGCTCGTTGGTCATGGCAAGCTCCGCGCGCGCGCCGTCGAGGATCAGGACGCCGACCTCGAAGTCCTCCGCCGGCAGCCGGTCGCGCCGGATCACGGCGCGGAAGCCGGCGAGGCGCCAGCCCGGCTCCTTGTAGGCCGTCGCGACATCGGGCCGCGGCAGTGTCACGGTGGTGAAATACAGCGTCGTCGCCGCCGAGCGCAGGACCACGTGGACTTGCCCGCGCTTCGACACCTCGCCGCGGCGCATGGCCCAGCCGCCCACGGTGATCGCGCGGTCGTTGACGAGCAGCTCGTCGAGGTGACGCACCACCTTGGGATTGGGCTGCGTGCCGGTGAACTCCACGCGGCGGGAAACGTGCGGCAGGCTGTAGAGCCCGCGCTCCGCCGCGGTGCGCAGCAGGGCGTCGGCATGGCGCTCGCGCGGGTGGAGGCGCACGAAGTCGCGGCCATCCTCGCCGTAGTGCGCGAAACGCGACGCCGCGCGGTCGCGCACCGCCACGAAAGTCTCCACCTGCGGCGCGAAATGCAGGTGGGCGGCCACGGCGAGGCCCGCCAGCGCCGGCGTCGCGGCCGCGAGCAGGCGCAACGGGCGGCGGGGATGCGAATGGCGTTCGAGCACCAGGACGAGGAGCATGGCCCACGCCAGCGCGCCCAGGACCATGTAGCGCGAGTTGATTTCCGTCCCCGCGACCGCGGAACGCCCGTAGGCCACGAGTGCCAGCGCCGCGATCGCGTAGATCGCCGCGAAGAAGGCGAGCGGCTGCCGGCGGATGGCGCCGCGCGCCGCCAGCCATGCCAGGCCGGCGACGAGCACTGCGCCGGGCAGGGGGGCCCAGGCGGCATGGCCGAGTGTCAGCGGTGCGCCGAGCAGCGAAAGCCAGTAGCGGATGATACCCCACGCGGCCGCGAGGCCCGGCTCCGAGATTCGGTTCGCGGGGTTGAACACGAAGCCCCAGAGGAAAAGCACCGCCGCCGCCGCCGCGCAGCCAAGCCACGCCAGGAGGTGCGACTGGCGGCGTTGCTGCCACAGCAGCAGCGCGCCGACCGGCCAGACGGCGACGCCATGCGCGAGCGTGAACGTGGCCAGCAGCGCCAGCGCCGCGCCTAGGGCCACGCCGCCCGGCGTCCCCCGGGCCAGCGCGGCCAGCGCTCCAACCGCGAGCGTCACGACTTGGAAGTGATCGATCGAGGCTCCCGACCAGAAGAAATTTTCAAAGTGGCCGAGCTGAAACATCAGGAACGCCAGCATCACGCCCATCCGCAGGCGGCGCGGCCAGCCGGACTGTGCCGCCACCAAGATCGCGCAGGCGCCGACGAGGCACAGGTTGCCGATTGCGCCGATGACATGGAAATTCACCGTGCCCGTGAGCCAGTAGCTCGCGGCGAAAATCAGCCGGCTCGTGACCATGCGGTGCTCGTTGTTCACCGCGAAGAGCCGCTCCACCACCTCGCGCCAGCCCGCGCCCGCGTCCAGCCGGATGATGAAGTCGATTGCCGTGTCGATCTCGTCCCAGAACGCGATGTTGCGGCTCGCCGGCACCACCATCGCGGCCATCACCACCACCGGCGCCAGCGCGACCGCGACCCAGCCCCAGCGGGACAGAGGGCGCAAGGCGGGGATGGCCGGCGGGTGAGGCATTGGAACCGTGGGCAAGGACGGGCGGAAAGGATGATCGGGGCGGCAGCCGGACGCTCAACCTGAGTTTGGTAACGAAATGGATTTTGCCATCGTCGGGGAGGGCGGACTGACGCAGAAAGCCGCTGGTTGTTTCATGATTGAGGAGTCCGGGCCTTGCCCGGGCCGGCCGCGAGCAAAAGATTGCGCGCCCCGGAACCGCTTCCAACATGCGCGCGATGAAACGCCTCGCCCCTCTTGCGCTCCTCGCGTCGCTCGTGCTGGCCATTTTCGCGCCGCTCGCCCTCGCCGCGGCCACCGCGCCCGCTCCCGCGCCGGCCGCGCCCAAGCCGCCGGACAAGTCGCCCGCGGCCCCGATCGCCTCGGCGATTTCGACGGTCACCGGCATCGCCATTTCGCCGCTGCTGGGCACGGCGGGCTTCGGCGCCTACAAATGGGCCACGGCCAACGAGGCCGAGCGCGCCAAGCTCCCGTGGTTTGCGCAGGTGAGCTTCTGGCTCCCTGCGCTGCTCATCGTGACCGTGTGCGCTTTCAAGGACACGCTCGGTGCGGTCGTGCCGCCGGGCCTGAAGAAGCCGCTCGACGTGCTCGAGACCTTGGAGAACAAGTTCAGCGGCCTCGTCGCCGCCGGCGCGGTCGTGCCGCTCACGATGGAGACGATCACGGGCGCGATCTTCGGCGGGAAGCCGGGGGCGTTTCTCGCTCCGGAGTTCGCCACGAGCGGGGTGGCGACGGTCCACCTCGCGGCCTTCGACGCCTCGTCGCTGCTCAACCTCCTCACGGTCCCGTTCGGCATCGCGGTGTTCTGCATCGTGTGGCTCGCGTCGCACGCGATCAACGTGCTCATCCTCCTCAGCCCGTGGGGCGCGATCGATGCGGCGCTCAAGACGGGGCGCACCGCGCTGCTGGGCCTCATCACGCTCACCTCCACGCTCGACCCGCGCATCAGCGCGGCGCTCTCCGTGGTCGTGATCATCGTCGCGTATTTCGTGGCGGGCTGGGCGTTCCGCCTGACGATCTTCGGTTGGATTTTCTCGTGGGAATTCGTGACGCGGCGCTGCAACCGCTTCGCGCCGGCGGCCAATGACAACGCGATGTTCGCCGGCGGCGACCTCCCGGGTGTGCCGATCCGGAGCTACGGCCGGCTCGCGAAGAAGGCCGGCGGCGGCCTCGAGTTCGTCTATCGCCCCTGGCTGGTATTCGGGGCGCGCACGGCGGCCGTGCCCGGGGACGGCCGCGCGCTCGCGGTCGGGCAGGGGGCGTTTTTCTCCGACGTGCTCGGCGCGCAGGACGCCACGCTCTTCACGCTGCCGCCGCGCTACCGCGGGCACGAGGAGGCGCTCGCGCGCGCCTACGGGCTCGGGGGCGTGAAACCCGCCGGCCTGCGCAAGGCGTGGTCGTCGCTCCGGGCGATGTTCGGCGGCAAAGCGGCGCCCGCCGCAACCTGACCATGAACCGCCGCGCGTTTGTCCGCTTTTCCGCTGCGGGCGGTGCGTTGGCTACCCTGCCGTTCCGGATCCGCGCGGCCGACAAGGCCGGGAGGAAACACCGCACCGCGCTGATCGGCGCCGGTTGGTTTGGCGGCAACATCGTCGGCGAGGCCATGGCCAGCGGCCAATGCGAGATCGTCGGCGCCTGCGATGTCGATCAGCGCGCGCTTGATCCGACGGTCGAAAAAATCACGAAGCTCAGCGGCGACCAGCCGCGGAAATACCGCGACTACCGCGAGCTCCTCGCGAAGGAGAAACCCGAGATCGTGATCGTGGCGACGCCGGATCATTGGCACGCGCTGCCGACCATCGCGGCGGTGCAGGCGGGCGCGCACGTCTATGTCGAGAAACCGACCGCGCACACGATCGCCGAGAGCCAGGCGATGGTGCGGGCCGCGCGCGCCGCGAACCGTGTGGTGCAAGTCGGCACGCACCGCCGCCTCGCGCCGCACTTGATCAACGCGCGGGACTTCATCCGCGCGGGCAAGGCCGGAAAAGTCGGCATGATTCGTTGCCATCTCAACCTTTCCGGCGACGGCCCGGAGAAGCCGCTGCCCACGGTGGCGCTGCCGAAGGAGCTCGACTGGGAAATGTGGTGCGGCCCCGCGCCGCTGCGGCCGTTCAACGGCACCGCCGACAACCGCGGCATCCACCCGCGCGGTTTCCGCATGTATCTCGACTACGCCAACGGCCACATCGGTGACATCGGCGTGCACTGGTTCGATCAGGTCCTGTGGATCACCGGCGAGAATGCGCCGCGCCGTGTGTTTTCCACTGGTGGACGTCCGGTCAAGGG
>JAEUHB010000370.1 GCA_016794665.1 Opitutaceae bacterium | reverse complement strand
GCGCAGGATCGCACGGCGCTCGTCCGCACGGCCATCGATCTCGGGGTGAACTATTTCGACACCGCGCGGCTCTACGGCGAGGCGGAGGCGCTGCTCGGCGCGGCGCTGCGCGGCGTGCCGCGGGGACGGTTCGTGGTGGCGACAAAATTTTTCCCGGTTGATTCCGGCGGCTCTATGCACGACGTCCCGCCCGAGGCGCCCGTGATTTCGCCCGGGCAGTTGCGGCGCTCAGTCGACGAGAGCCTCGCCGCGCTCGGCCTCGATTTCGTGGATGTGCTGCAAATCCACGGCGTGCGCCCCGCGTGGCTTGCGCCGGTGCTCGACCGCCTGGGCGACACGCTCGCGGCGCTGCGCATCGCCGGGAAATTCCGCTGCCTCGGCGTCACCGAGACGCTCGTCGCCGATCCCGGGCGCGCGATGGTGCCGCTTGCCGCCGCTAATCCTCAGATAGACGTCGCGCTCGTCGCCTACCATCCGGCGAATCCCGATGCCGCCGCGGCGGCGCTGCCCGCATGCGCCCGTGCGGGCCTCGGGGTCGTCGCGATGGCCGAGGCCGCGCGTGCGACGCATCACACCGACGCCTACCGTTTTGCGATCGCACACCCGGCGGTGGCATGCGTGCTGACTGGGACGTTGTCGGCGGCTCACCTCCGGGACAATGTTGCCGCCGTTGCGCTCGCGACCACATCACTCATTTCACCCGCATCTACCGCATCGCCCTCAGCCGCGCGCGCCGCTCCCCGTTTCGCATGAACAAAACCCTCACCCTCCCCGTCACCGACGGCGGCGCATTTGACATCGTGATCGTCGGCGGCGGCACAACCGGTATCGCCGCGGCCGTCGCCGCCGCGCGCGACGGCGCCAAGGTCTGCCTCGTCGAATACTACGGTTTCCTCGGCGGCAACGCCACGACCGGCCTGCCGTGGATGGCCTACCACAACCTCAGCGGCCAGCGCGTCGTCGGCGGCGTCGCCTACGAGTTCATCGAGCGGCTGCGTGAGGTCGGCGGCGCCTCGGATTTCTACATGGATCCGGTTTGCTCAAGCACGGTCGCCGTGAACCCGCATTGGTGGAAGCTCGTCTCGATGCAGGAGGTGAAGAAGGCCGGCATCGCGGTGAAGCTCCACTCGCTCGTCGTCAACGTCGAGACCGTGCCCGGCGCCGCGGGCCGCAGGAAAGTCAACGGCGTCTACCTGACCAACAAGGGCGGCGTGCAGTTCATTGCCGGCCAGATCGTGATGGACTGCACCGATTCCGGCGACATTGCGCGCATGGCCGGCGCCACGATGGTCAAGGGCCGCGCCGGCGATCAGAAGACGCAGGTCTCCTCCTACACGGTCACGTTTGGCGGCATCGACGTGCCCGCGCTGCTCGACTATTTCCGCAAAAATCCCGACGACATCCGCCCGTTCCCCATCGACAACATCGACGCACTCCTCGCGCAGATGGCCGAGGCGGAGATCTTCATCATCGGCGGCCTGCGCAAGCTCATCGCCAAGGCGCGCGCGGACGGCTTCGAGCTGCCGCGCGGCGTCGTGCCCGGGCTGATTTTTCCGAAGACCGGCGAGATGACCACCGTCGCCACGTGCATCGAGGGCCTCGACCCGACGGACCCCGAGGCCTTCACGCGCGCCGAGCAGGAAGGCATGCGGCAGACGCAGCTCTGGCTGAAATTTTTCCGCGCCTACGTGCCCGGCTACGCCCACGCCCACCTCTGCGGCACGCCGCACCAGATCGGCATCCGCGAGACCTACCACATGGCCGACGCGGAATACGTCGTCACCGGCGACGACTTAAAGACGGGCAGGAAATTCGACGACGTGATCAGCCTCGGCGGCTACCACGTCGACATCCACGCGCCCAACCGCGACGGCCACAACGACCACTACGTCGGCCCGCCGACGTTCCAGATTCCGTATCGCAGCCTGCTGCCCAAGCACATCGACGGCTTGCTCGTCGTCGGCCGCGCGTTTGGCGCCACGCACGAGGCGCAGGCCGCCACGCGCGTGATCCCGCTCTCGATGGCGCAGGGCCAGGGCGGCGGACAGGCCGCCGCGCTCGCCGTGGAAAAAGGCTGCGAGCTGCGCGACATCGACGTTGCCGAGCTCCAGCGCCGCCTGCTCAAGCAGGGCCAGATCCTCGATCACACGGGGCTGCCGCGCCACCCGCGCGCGTCGATGTTCAAGGTCGCGACGGTCGGCGGCCACGTGAACCTGCGTGACCAGGACACCGGCGCCGCGCGCGCCGCGCAGGTGTGAGCGACGCGGCGGCAACGGCGGTGTTCCGCGACGCGACGCTGCGGGAATTCGCGGACCGCGTCCTCGCCGCCGTCGGCGCGTCGCCGCGCCACGCGCGGATCGTCGCCCGCTCGCTCGTCGAGGCCGACCTACTCGGGCACGAGTCCCACGGCATCATGCGCCTGCCCGGATATGTCGCGCGCGTGCGCGCGGGCGACGTCGCTCCCGCCGCCGAGCCTGCGGTTGCACGCGAAAGCGGCGCCACCGCGGTCGTGCGCGGCGGCTGGACTTTCGGGCAGGTCACGGCGCATGTCGGCGTCGAGGTGGCCGCGCGCCTCGCGGCGTCGCACGGCACCGGCACCGTCGCGTTGCACGAGGCGAGGCACGTCGGCCGGCTCGGCGAATACGCCGAGGCGCTCGCCGCGCACGGCCTGGCCGCAATCTTGTTTGCCAGCGGCGCGGATCGTGGCGGCGCGGTCGCGCCGTTTGGCGGCGCTCGGCGGGTATTCGGCACAAACCCGCTCGCCTGGGCGCTGCCCGTGCCAGAGGGCGCGGCGCCCCTCGTCGGAGACTTCGCCTGCTCGGCGATTCCGGCTGGGAAAGTCCACGCCGCTCGCGCCCGCGGCGAGCCGCTGCCCGCCGGCGCGCTGCTCGACACGGCCGGCGCGCCCACCACCGATCCGCAGCATTGGGCGCGCGGCGGCGCGCTGCTGCCCTTCGGCGCGCACAAGGGCTCGAGCCTGCTTTTCCTGATCGAGATGCTCGCGAGCACGCTGGGGGGCGCGGCACCGTCGTCGTCGCGCGAATTTTCCCCGGCCAACCCAACGCTCATCATCGCCATCGACATCGCGCGCTTCGTCCCGCGCGAGACCTGGCTGCGGCAAGTCGAGGAACTGCGCGCCAACGTCCGCGCCTGCCCGCCCGCCGCGGGCTTCGACCGCGTGCGCGCGCCGCACGAGCTCGAGACGGAAACCGCCAGCCGGCGGCGCCGCGACGGCGTGCCGCTGCCCGCGACGGTGGTCGGCGAGTTGCGCGCGCTCGCCGCGTCCCTCAGCGTCGCCCCGCCATGAGCATCTCCGCGCCCGTCGCCTTCGGCATCGTCTCGCCCGGACGCTGGGGAAAAATCCTGCTCGACGCGGCGAAGGACGTGCCCGGCCTGCGCCTCGCCGGCGTGTGCGGGCGCGACGCCGCCAACGCCGCCGCCGTCGCGGAGAAATTCGGCGGCCGCGTCCTCCCGAGCTACGACGACCTGCTCGCCGATCCCGCGATCGAGGCGGTGGTGGTGCCGACGCCGCATTTTCTCCACCATGCGCAGACGCTCGCGGCACTGCGCGCGGGCAAGCACGTCTTCGTCGAGAAGCCGATTGCGCCGACGCTCGCCGAGGGCGAGGGGATGGCGCGCGAGGCCGCGGCGCGCGGGCGCGTGCTCGCGGTCGGGCACCAGATGCGGTTCATGGGCTTCGCGCGCCGCCTCCGCGCCATGCTCGACGCCGGCGAGCTCGGCACGCTCGCCCACATCGCGATCGTGCACGGCTATCCGCTCATGCTCGAGGCCAAGGCCGGCGACTGGCGCACCGCGCCCGAACACGTGCCCGGCGGGCCGCTCGACGAATTCGGCGTCCACTATTTCGACCTGCTCGCGTTTTTGTGCGGCCCGGCGCGCCGCGTCACGGGCAGCGTCAACCGCCACGTGACGCCCGGCACCGTGCCCGACGCCGCCGTCGCCGTGATCGAGTTTGCGAACGGCGTGATCGCGACCTACGCGAGCCACTTCGTCTCGACGGGGATCAACCGGCTCCAGCTTTTCGGCACGCGCGGGATGCTCGAGGTCAACCGCCTCGGGCAGGCGCCGAGCTGGTGGCAACCCACCGGCGACATGGCCGCCGCCCGCACCGGCGGACCGCCGCCGCAGCCCATCACGTTTCCCGAGCCCGCGGCGATGGGCGGGGCGCTGCGCGCGGAGCTGGCGGATTTCGCCGCCGCAATTCGCGAGGGCCGGCCGCCCGAGGTTGGCGCGCGGGAGTCGCTCGCGGCGCTGCGCATCGCGCGCGCGGTGGTCGAGGCGCACGAGACCGGGCGCAGCGTTTTCCTCTCCTCACCTGCATGAAAAACGGTCTCTCACTCGTCGCGCTCGCAGCCACGTGCTCGCTTCGCGCGATCGCCGCGGCGCCACCCGGCCCGCTCGACATCTACCGCACGCCCTCGCCGCCGGCCTACTATGCGTTTCAGCCCACCTGGATCGCGCCGGCTGATGAAAACTTCCAGCGCCGCTCCGAGGCGAGCGCGGTGGCCCTGAAGGACGGCCGCGTGCTCGTCGCGTGGTGCGACCTTGTCGGCGCGAGCGACAACGCCAAGGGCTACATCTCCGCCATCGAGCTCGGCGCCGACGGCCGACCGCTCGGCGCGCCGCGCATCGTCGTGCCCACGCCAACCGGGGGCCTCAACGCCCTCTCGCCCGCGCTCCGCCGCCTGCCCAACGGCGAGATCGGGATGGCCTTCAGCTACCGCATGAGCACCAAGGTCGCCTCGCGGCGCTTCATCCGCTCCGCCGACGAGGGCCGCACGTGGTCCGAGCCCGTGCTCGTCTCCGATGGCAGCGCGCCCTACATGACCGGCTGCAACGACCGCCTGACCGTGCTCGCCTCGGGCCGGCTCGTCGCGCCGCTCCACTGCACCGACGACTGGGACAAGCACCACCTGCACGTGAAGGTCGCCGTCTCCGACGACCAAGGACGCACCTGGGTGACCGGGAAACAGAAGCTCGAGCTGCCCTTTGTCCGCTGGCTCGACGAGTCCGGCCAACCCACGCGCAAGATCGGCCTCGAGTCCGGCCCGCACGAGCCGTGCGTCGTCGAGCGCGCCGACGGCTCGCTGCTCATGGCGATGCGCACGCCGATGGGCACGCAGTTTTTCGCCGCGTCGTCCGACCGCGGCGAAACGTGGAGCGACCCGCGCAGCCTCGAGGTCCCGAGCCCGCTCGCGCCCGCCTGCCTCGTGCGCCTGCCTGGCTCGGCAAAACTGCTCATGGTCTGGACGCCCAACTTCGAGTCAGGAAAAGCGATGATGGGAAAGCGCAACACCATCATGGCCTGCGTGAGCGACGACGGCGGCCGCACGTGGCCGCTTGCCCGGCGAAAGATCCTCGTGCACGACCCCGCCAAGTCCACCGACTACCCAAGCGTGCTCCTGCACCACGGCGAGGCGTGGATCACGCTGCGCGTCTCGAGCGGCGCCGGCGTCCTGCAGGGAAAAACCGGCACCGCGCTCGTGCGGGTGCCCCTCGCGTGGTTTGAGCAACCCTGATCCAGCGCGCGGGCTCGCGCTTCCGGCGCCGACCGTGGCGCCGGCGGACGCGGAGCATTCACGCCGCGGCGAGGCCACGATGGTCGCGCTGCGCGACGGCCGCGTGCTGCTCGCCTACGGCCGTTTCACCGGCCGCTCCGATCCCGGCTACGCGCGCCTCGCCGCCGCGCGCGCCGACCGCTACGCCGGCTCCTACATCGAGCGCGACAACGATTTTGGCGAAGTTTGCGCCATCACGCTTGATCGCGACGGCCAGCCCGACTCCTGCGAGCGCACGCTCGTTCCCTGCCCGCCCGATGGTCTCAACGCGATGAACCCCGCGCTCGCGCGCCTGCCCGACGGTCGCCTCGGCCTGCTCTACAGCCACCGTCTCAGCCGGCACGTGTCGTCGCGGCGCTGCCTCACGTCGGGGGACGAGGGTGCGACGTGGTCTGTGCCCGTCGTCGTCTACAACGAAGGCTACGTGAGCGGTGGCCATGATCGTTTCCACGTTCTCTCCACCGGCCGGCTGCTCGCGCCGCTGCACTGCACGGACGACTGGGAAAAGCACTTCCTGCACACGCGCGTCGCGCGGTCCGACGACGCCGGCCGCACGTGGCAAGTCTCCGCGCCGATCGTCGTGCCGCAGGTGATCGTGCCGTCGCGGCCCGGGGCGGAGTCGGGCTGCAACGAGGGTGGCGTCGCCGAACGCGCCGACGGCTCGCTGCTCATGTCGCTGCGCACGGCGATGGGCACGCAGTTTTGCACCGAGTCGCGCGACCGCGGCGAAACGTGGGGCTCGCCACGCTCGCTCGAGGTCTCGAGCCCCAGCGCGCCCGCGCACCTCTCGCGCCTCCCCGGCTCCGACGACTTGCTGCTGATCTGGAACCCGCACTACGACGCCAACGAGCCGATGGGCGGCCACCGCCGCACGCTCGTCGCGTGCGTGAGCACCGATGGCGGCCGTTCGTGGCCCGTCGCGCGCCGAAAAATCCTCGTCAGCGATCCTGCGCGAAATTCCGACTACCCCGCCGTGCTACACTGCGGCGGCGAAGCCTGGATCGCGTTCCGCCAGTCCGATCACCCGACGGTGATCCAGGGGCGGATGTCCACGCGGCTGATGCGCGTGCCTCACGCCTGGCTGCGCGGCTGACCGTGGACAAGGTCCGCTTGCTGGACCACCTTGCGGCGCTCGCTACTTCCCGCCCGTCCCCGACTCTGACCCGCCTCTCCGCATGAACCCGCCACTTATCTTGCGGCCCACGCCATGATCACCCCGGTGTTTGCCTCCACCGTGTTCGGCCTCGACTGGCGCGACGCGCTCGTCGTGGGCCTCTACCTAGTCGCGATGATCGCGATTGGGCTGTGGTTCAAGTGGCGCGAGTCGCGCGGGGGCGGCACGGAGGAATACCTGCTCGGCAACCGCGGCATGCCGTGGTGGCTGGTGGGCATCGCCTACGTGATGACGCTGCTCAGCACCAACTCGCTCGTCGCCGTGCCGGGCGAGGCGTTCAACCACGGGCTCGCGCTCTCGCTGCGCTACCTCCTCGCGCCGTTTGTCGGCATCGCGATTTTCTACCTTTTCATCCGGTTCTTTTTCCGCAGCCGCGTCTTCACGCCGTTCACCTATCTCGAGGAGCGCTTCGACCGGCGCGTGCGCGCGCTCGGCAGCATCGCCTACGTCGTAATCCGGTTGTTCTACCTCGCGCTCGTGCTCTACTCGTCCGCGCTCGTGCTGCAGACGGTGGCGGGCTGGGCGGTGCCCGCCTCGATCCTCGTGATCGGGATCGTCGGCCTCGTCTACGTCTATTTCGGCGGGGCGAAGGCGCTTGTGTGGGCGGACTTTGTCCAGTTCCTCCTCCTGATCGGCGGGCTCGCGCTCATCGCCGGGGTCTGCATCTCGCGCGTGGACGGCGGCGTGGCGGGCATCGTCCGCTACGCGCTGGATCACGGGCGCGGGTTCGAGGCGATGCAGCAGCCCTCGTTCTACGAGCTCACGCCCTACGTGCGCCTCAACCTCTGGCTCATGCTCTTCGTGACGGTCAGCGACCGGATGTTCTTCGCCAGCGCGGACCAGCTCGCGGTGCAACGGCTGTTGAGCACGTCGTCGTATCGCGCGGCGGAGCGCTCCTATTGGTTCAGCCAGTTGATCACGCTGCCGACGATGCTCGTGCTGTGGTTCCTCGGGCTGGCCGTGTTCGCCTACTACGGACAGCATCCCGTGGCGGGGACGCGGCTCACGGGCGACGCCGCGCTGTTCCGCTTCGTAACCACGGAGCTGCCGCCGTTCGCGCCGGGTCTGTTCATCGCGGCGTGCCTCGGCCTGATCATGTCCACGCTCGACGCGGGATTCCACAGCCTGGCAACCGTGGTGGTGAAGGACATCTACGGCGTGTTCGTCAATCCGCGCGCGTCCGAGGAGCAGCAGTTGAAACTCAGCCGCGTGCTCATCGCCGCGGTGGCGTTCGTGGCGATGGCGCTCGCGTTCTTCGTCGCCGTCACCGCGGGCAAGCTGGCGAGTTCGTTCCTCGAGACCACGGTGTTCTGGATCTCATTCCAAGGGCTGCTCGCGATGATCTTCCTCATCGGCGTGACCTCGTGCCGCGTCACCGGCGGCGACATCCTGCGCGCCTTCGCCGGCGCCAGCATCGTCACCGTAATCACGCTCTGGCTCTACGTGGAGGGCCGCGGCACGGCGCGGCCGATGAGCTTTCTTTTCGTGGCGATTCCCGGCGAGGTGGCGCTGCTGGTCCTCGGCTACCTGCCGGCCCTCTGGCGCAAGCGACTCCCGCCGGAGAAAACCGCCGGGCTCACGCTGTTCACCCTCGGCTCGTCCGGGAAAGCGAAGCCTCCTTCCCCCTCGTCACCGTGATCCGGATGCTTTGC
>JAEUHB010000368.1 GCA_016794665.1 Opitutaceae bacterium | reverse complement strand
TCACAGCAGTGTGACTCTGTCGCCCACGCGCAACGTGCCGGACTTCGTCTCGTGGATCAGGTTCTGGCCGAAGTTCACGTCGGTTGGGTCCGTGGCGTCGCGCCGATAGGTCGCGAGGGTGCGGAGCGGCTCCTTGCCGCGGTCGGCCGTGAACTGGTCGGTCGTCGTCACGATGCAGCGCGCGCAGGGCCCGCCGGCGCGCAGCGTGATTTCGCCGACGCGGAAGCGCGGCCACGTGTCCTCGGCAAACGCCGGGCCGCCGCGCACCACGAGGTTCGGCCGGAAGCGATCCATGGGCAGCGGTTCCTCGCCCCGAGCCGCGAGGCGGTCGTTGAGATCGGCGAGCGAGGCTTCGCTGATGACGAGCAGCGGGTAAGCGTCGGCGAAGGAGACCGTGTCGCCCGGGTGCGCGGCGGGCTTCAGGATGGGGCGCCGGAATTTCTCCCCGATGCGGACAAGCCGACAGTGCGTGGCGAGGAATTCGGACAACAGCGTCGCGGCCTCGTCGCCGCAGTCTTCGGCGAGCAGGCCCTCGCTTTTCCAGACGCTCACCGCGCGCAGCGGCGCCGACGGATCCGTCGCGCGCGCGATGCGCGCGCTGCCGCCGCCGCCGGGCAGCGCGAGCGTGAGGTGCGTCGTGTCGAGCGCCGTGGCGACGAGCGCCATGCGGGGCAGGGTGCGCTGCGTGAGAAAGCAGCCTGACTCATCGACCACCAGAAACCGGCGGTCGCCCGCGAGCCCGTGATCGTCGAGCGTCGCCGACGTCACGGCGACGCCCCGCAGGGCTTTGACGGGATAGAGGAAAAGGCCGGAGAGGGTGATCATCGTTTTGGGGGCGCCTTGGATTTTGGAAGATCGCGCTGAATGCCGCGGGCATCGAGCAGTCGGTTTAAGGCGTCGAGGCCCTTGTCGCTGATGTCGATCAAGGCTTCCTCCTGGCTCCAAGACTTGTCCGCCCACGGCTTCAGGTAGCGGACCTTGGCGTTGCCGCACTCAAAACACAGCAACACGTCGACGTGCTGACTGCCCTGCTTGAGGCAGATGGCGTGGCGCGGCTGGAAGCACATGTTCGGCGCCTCGGGAGCCCGCAGCTCGGGCTGCAGGGCGGACAGCAGCGCGTCGCGCATGGCCGCCTTGATCGCGGGAGTGGTGGCGGCGATTTTCCCCAGCACGGGATAACCGTGCAGCTTCTCCTTTCTTTTTTCCGCTGCGGTGGGATTGCCGTGCTCATCCATTTCCATGAGCTGGGCTGGAACGATCGAATACAGGATTAGCTCGGTCGCCTCGCGGGTAAACTTCCCAAGATCGAACGATTCGCCCGCGGTGCCGGTAGCCGCCAAGCAGAGCAACAAGGTAAGTGCGGTGTGAGGCTGCATGTTCGCTTCCTCAACGGATGGCCGGCCGAATGTTTAGGCAACATTCCTTCGAGCAACCGGGGGAATCGTCGGTTACACGGAAGGTAGCCTTCGTTTCCATCGGAACATTCGCTCGCCTGGCACTGGGCGCCGGATCGATTTCGCGCCTTGTCGTCGCGCGGCGAGGTGCCATCTTGCGCCCTCGTTTTCCCGCGCAAACCCTCGACCGCTGACCCCATGAAAACCTCCCGTTTGCTTGTCCTTTCCCTGGCTGCAGCCGCCGTTGCCGCCGGCGCTTTCGCCCAAGCCGCCCAAACCGAACAGCCGGCGAAGCCGACGCCGCCGTCCGCGGAAGCGGTTCCGGCCGTGAGTCCCGCCAAGCCCCGGCCGAAGCCCAAGCTCCCGGGCGAGCCGGCGGACGAGGTGATTGAGCTGTCGCCCTTCACCGTCTCCGACATCGACGACAAGTCGTGGCAGGCCACCACCACGCTCATCGGCAGCCGCACGAACCAGGAGCTCATCAAGGTGCCGGTGAACGTCGACGTGATCACCTCCGAGTTCATGCGCGACCTGGGGGCCTTCAGCCTCGACGACGCGGCGCGCTTCATCGCCGGCGTCGATGTCTCCCCCCGGCTCGAGACCCGCAATGACGAGCGCATCAACTACCGCGGCCTCAGCACCGGCGGCGCGTCGCGCAATTTCTTCACGTGGTATGTCCCGTCGGACGCCTACAACGTCGAGCGCTACGACTTCGCCAAGGGCTCGAACTCGCTGATGTTCGGCGACTCCTCGCCCGGCGGCCAAGCCACGATCTACACGAAGCGCGCGCGGCCGCGGAACATGACCGAGTTCTTCGCGAGCGTCGGCTCCTACGACACGTTCCGCTTCCAGCTCGATGCCAACCGCAAGCTGCACGACAAGGTCTTCCTGCGGGTCAACCTCGCGAACCGACGCAACCGCACCTACGTCAAGGGGACCAACGACGTCTTCCGCGCCGGCCACATCGCCTTCACCTACGAGCCGTTCAAGACGACGACGATCCGGATCGAAGGAGAGCGCGGCACGACCCACCGCGTGCGGGCTGACAGCGCCCTCGCGATCAACGACGTCGCCGCCGCCGGCCGCGGCTTCGCCTCCAACAACCAGTGGTATTACACCTCCGACGGGGAAATCCTGCAGCGCACCGCCACCAACCCGCCGCTCGCGATTGATCGCAGCGGGCCCTCGGGCAACCAAGTCTCGCTGCTGCAGGGCCAGACGCAGGCCGTGCGCTTGCCCAACGGCACGTTCAGGAACTTCACCGGCTTCGACCAATACACGAACATGCTCGGCACGGTGGACTACAACAACCGCACGTTTAATGTCTTCAACTCCACCATCGAGCAGCGCATTGGGAAGCTCTCGATCGAGTTCGCCTACAACCAGCAGTTCCAGCACGAGGACCGGAACGACAATTCCTTCGGCACCAGCCAGACGCCCCCCGTGCTCAGCGTCGACAGCGCCGGCCGCCCCTACATCGAGGAGGCGATCGGCGGCGCGGCGTTCAAGGTCTTCGGCAACGTCGTGAAGGCCGGCCGCGTCGCGGCGGTCTACCCGTTTGATTTCGGCCGGTTCGGCCGGCAGCTCCTCGTGGTCACCGCCCTGCAGCAGAAGGACCTCAAGCTCTCCGAGCGCTTCGGGCTCTACAACTCCGCCGCACCGGGACTCGCGGCCAACAACGGCATCCGCCTCCGCGCCTACCTCGACGATCCGGCCTTCGGCACGACGAAGTTCTTCGATCAATTCCTGATCCCCAACCTGCCCAACACCCCGGCCTTCAAGCCCGATTTCTACTACAGCTCGACGATTACGGGGCCCTTCGTCGACATCCGCTACGCGCGCACGCAGACGGCCTCGCTCTCCGGCGATTATTTCAAGGGCCGCGTGAACACCCTGGTCGGCATGAGCTGGAACGCCCTCACGCGCAAAATCCCGAAGGAATACACCTACACCCCCGATGCCCGCGGCCACTTCATCCATCCCGGCATGCCCGAGGACAACCCCGGCGCCTACGAATATGACCCGCGCTTCAATCTCTCCGCCCAGAGCAAGATGGCGGGCCTCACGGTCGAGGCATGGCGCGGCGAGCATGCCCGCCTGATTGCCATCGCCTCGCAGTCGGAGTCGTTCAACTGGCAATCGCGCCAGGTGTTCTATGGCCCTGACATCGGGCCCGTGCGCGGCCGGACCAAGGAAGTCGGCCTCCGCTTCGAGCTGTTCCGCAAGTTTACCTACAGCGTGTCGGCCTATGAGACCAAGCGCGTCAACGCCGCCTACGCGTGGAATCCCGACGTGCTCAACCTCGTCTCGCTCGAGGAC
>JAEUHB010000330.1 GCA_016794665.1 Opitutaceae bacterium | reverse complement strand
AAAAGCGGGGTGCGGGCACCCCGCCTACATCAAACACCCTCGGCCTCCTCGTCGTCACTGAGACCGAGATCTTCGGCCGCCAGCGGCAGCGCCGGCCGTCACCGAACACCCGCGCCGTCGCCCAGCGCGCACAGGTTGATCAGCTGCTCGATTTCGCGGAGCTGGTGGAGGGCGACTTCGTGGTCCACCTCCAGCACGGCATCGCGCACTACCGCGGACTCACCAAGCTCGACACCGCCCAGGGCGCACGCGAGGTCATCTCACTGGAGTTCGACGACCACGTGACGCTGCACGTGCCGCTGCAGGAGTCGCACCTCGTCAGCCGCTACGTGGGCCTCAGCAAGGCCAGGCCCCAGCTCGGCCGCATCGGCTCCGGGCGCTGGGAGAAGGCCCGGCAGGCCGCGGAGCGCGCCACCATCGATCTCGCGGCGGAGCTGCTGCGCATACACGCCGCGCGCGAGGCGCAGCCGGGCCATGCGTTCGCCGAGGACAACACGTGGCAAAAGGAATTCGAGGCCTCGTTCCCCTTCACCGAGACCCGCGATCAACTGCGCGCCATCACCGAGACGAAGGCCGACATGGAGAAGACGCGCCCGATGGATCGGCTGATTTGCGGCGACGTGGGCTTCGGCAAGACCGAGGTCGCGATCCGCGCGGCGTTCAAGGCCGTGCAGGGGGGCCGGCAAGTCGCGCTCCTCGTGCCGACGACCGTGCTCGCGCAACAGCACCTGAACACGCTTCGCGAGCGGATGGCCGGCTACCCGATCGCGATCGAGATGCTGAGTCGATTCCGCACGCGCGCGGAGGTGAAGAAGGTCCTCGAGGCCACGACCGCCGGACAGGTCGACATCCTCATCGGCACGCACCGGTTGTTGCAGCGCGACGTCCTCTTCAAGGAGCTCGGCCTGGTGATCATCGACGAGGAGCAGCGTTTCGGCGTGAAGCACAAGGAGGTCTTCAAGCGCATGCGCGCGACGGTCGACGTGCTCTCGATGAGCGCCACGCCCATCCCGCGCACGCTCTACATGGCGCTCACGGGCGCCCGCGACCTCAGCGTGATCGAGACCGCGCCGACCAACCGCCACCCGATCCAGACGATCGTGAAGACCTACGACGAGAAGATCGTCGTCGACGCGATCCGCTTCGAGCTGCGGCGCGGCGGCCAGGTTTTCTACCTGCACAATCGCGTGCAGACGATCGACCTAGTGGCCGCGCGGCTGCGCGAGCTGATGCCCGACATCACGGTGGGCGTCGGCCATGGCCAGATGGCGGCCGATGAGTTGGAGCGCGTGATGACCGAATTCGTCGCCGGCCGCTACCACGTGCTCGTCTCGACCACGATCATCGAGAGCGGCCTCGATATCCCCAACAGCAACACGATCATCATCGAAGGCGCCGATCGGTTCGGGTTGTCGCAACTTTACCAGCTCCGCGGGCGCGTGGGGCGATTCAAACACCAGGCCTACGCCTACCTCCTCCTCCACCGGCATACGCGGCTGCTCGAGGTCGCGCGGCAGCGGCTGACCGCGATGCGGCAGCACAACCAGCTCGGCGCCGGCTTCCGCATCGCGATGCGCGATCTCGAGCTGCGCGGCGCGGGCAACCTCCTCGGCTCCGAGCAAAGCGGGCACATCGTGGGCGTAGGATTTGAGCTCTATTGCCAGCTCCTCCGCCAATCGGTCGCCCGCCTCCGCGGCGACAAGTCCGCCGCCGCCATCCGCGCCAACGTGAAGCTCGATTTCGTGTTTGTCGGCGAGGGCGCCGGCGCCACCGCGTCGAGCGGCCGCCACACCGACGGCTACACCGCGATCAAGGACGCCGAGGACGCGCACGCCGTCGAGGTCGAGCCGATCCTGGCACGCATCCCCTCGGCCTACGTGGCCGAGACGCGCCTGCGCATCGATTTTTACCGCAAGCTCGCGCTCGCCGAATCGGCCGCCGCCCTGAAGCAAATCGAGGCCGACCTGCGCGACCGGTTCGGCAAATTCGGCGACGAGGTGAAGGCCCTCCTGCTGATCACCGAGATTCGCCTGCGGGCGGAACAAAAGGGCATCGTCTCCGTCGAAACCGACTCGAATCGCCTGAAGTGCCTCCGGCACTCCGGGCGCCGCGACGACTGGGTGCAGGTGGGCACCCGGTTTCCGCGGTTGACCGCCCCGAAGCCCCTCCTACGTTTACGCGAAATCATCGTTTTCCTGAACAACCTCCCGAACCCATGACGCATCGCTGCCGTTTCCTCGCCCTCGCCGCCCTCGCCGCGGCCGCTGCGCCCGCCTGGGCCCAGAAAGTCGGCGCCCCCTCCAGCAATTCCGTCGTCGAAAACCTGAACCTCCGCTTCGCCAACGGCATCGTGGCCGTCGCCGAGGAAAAAATCATCACCGTCGCCGACGTGATGCAATACATCGGGCCGCTCATCCCGCAGATCCAGCAGTCGACCACCAACGAGAAGGAGTTTCAGGCGCAGCTTGAGCAGCTCCAGGACAGCGCCATCCAGGACCTCATCGACCGCGTCCTCATCGTGAAGGAGTTTCGCAAGGATGAGAAGCGCAATATCCCCCCGCACTACGTCGACAACGCCATCGCCGACGAAATCGCCGAGCGCTTCGAGGGCGACCGCTCCAAGTATCTCGCCTTCCTCAAGGCCAAGGGGCAGACGCAGCGCGACTACCGCCGCGAGAAGGAGGAGGACATCATCTTCTCCTACATGCAGGGGCAGCAGAAGAAGTCGCAGAGCGTCGTCAGCCCGGTCCGCATCGAGACCTACTACAACGAGAACAAGGATCGCTTCTACCAGGAGGACGCCGTCCACATGCGCCTGATTGAGTTCAAACGCACGGACGGCGAGACCGACCAAACCCTCACCGAAAAGGCCAACCTCGTCCTCGCCCGCATCAAGGGCGGCGAGAAGTTCGAGGAGATCGCCAAGGAAGTGAGCATGGACATCAAGCGCGCCAAGGGTGGCGACTACGGCTGGATGAAGCGGTCCGATTTCAAGAAGGAGTTCAGCGAGCCCGCCTTCGAGCTGAAGAAGGGCGACGTCTCCCGGATGATTCTCCTGCCCGAGGGCGCCTACCTCATTTTTGCGGAGGATCGGAAATACGCCGGCATCCAGCCGATCGACGAGGTGCGCGACCAGATCGAGCGCCTGCTCGTGCAGCAGATGGGCCGGGCCAGCCAGGAGAAGTGGCTCGAGCGCCTGCGCCGCAACGGCTACGTGAAGCACTACTGAGCCGCGCGCGGCGCGCTTCAAGCCGCCCGGAAATGGCCCGCCTCGAATTTCCGTCCAGCTTCGAGCGCGTGTCCGCGGAACCCGAAACGCCCCTGCCCAACCGCCTGCGCGCGACGGCCGTCGCCGAGCGGCCGC
>JAEUHB010000327.1 GCA_016794665.1 Opitutaceae bacterium | reverse complement strand
CCCGCGCGATGGCAAAGGGTTTTTGCCGGGAAAATTTCCCGCGCGTCAGAGCGCCGCGAGCAGCCCGCCGTCGACGTAGAGGATCTGGCCGTTCACAAAGTCGCTCGCGCGCGACGACAGGAAGATCGCGGCGCCGACGAGCTCCTCCGGCTTGCCCCAGCGCCCCGCGGGCGTGCGGCCGCAAATCCATTTGTTGAACTCGACGTTCTCCACCAGCGAGCGGTTCAGCTCGGTCGTGATGTAGCCGGGGCCGATGCCGTTGCACTGCAGGCCGTGCTTCGCCCACTCGACCGCCATGGCGCGCGTGAGCATCTTGAGGCCGCCTTTCGCCGCCGCGTAATTGGCGATCGTGGGGCGCGAGACCTCGCTCATCACGGAGCACGTGTTGATGATCTTGCCCGAGCCGCGCGCGATCATGCGCGGGGCCACGGCGCGGGCGGTGAGAAACGCGCTCGTGAGGTTGGTGTCCACAACCTCGCGCCACTGCGCCTCGGTCATCTCCGCGAGCGGCGAGCGGCGCTGGATGCCGGCATTGTTGATCAAGATGTCGATGGGCGCGAATTCCTCCTCGACCCGCGCCACGGCGGCGTTGCACGCGGCGCCGTCGGTCACGTCAAACGCCGCGATCGTCACCCGCGCCCCCGGCACCGCGGCGCGCACGCCGGCGGCGGCGGCGGCGAGTTTCGCGGCGTCGCGGCCGTTCAAGGCGACGGCGGCGCCGGCCTGCGCGAGCCCGCGCGCGAGCGCGAGCCCGATGCCCTGGCTGGAGCCGGTGATGAGCGCGGCGCGCCCGGAAAGATCGAAGAGGGGGTTGGGGACAGGCATGGGGAGAATTGCGGCGCACGCTCGGCGGCGCGGCGCGCGGTGGCAAAGGGTTTTTGCCGGTTTGGTAGCCCGCTTCGTGAGAAGCGGGATAATCCGGCGCCGATTCCAGCGCCGGTCCCGCCTCTCACGAGGCGGGCTACAGAACATCGGCGAACCGGGACCCGGCTTCGCGCGAAGCTACGCCGGGGCACAGCGCCCGCGCTACCGCGCCCACCACAGGCGCCAGTGCTCGCCCACGGCGGGCGTGCCGCCGAAGCGTCTCAGCAAATCGCGATACCCGGCGTCCTCGCCGTGGCGCAGCGCTTCCGTAAGCAGCGGGAGCACACGCGCGCGGTTCTCGTCGCTCACGTCCTTCTTCGGCCAGGTTTTCTGCGGATCGACGTAGGGCGCGGCAACGCGGAGCGCGACGCGAAGCCCGCGGCCGTCCGGCGTGGAGAATTTCCAGAGATCGACGCCGACGTGATCGCCGAAGCGCGCGAGCAGGGTGAGCGCCTCGAGGTTGAAGAGGACGTAGTTGAGCGAGCGGGTGCGGCGCAGCTCGTGCGGCTGGCTGCCATCGGGCTCGATCTGGCGGGGGATGCGCCCGTCGCGCACGGCCAGAAGGATTTTCTTCGCGTCGTCGGCGCGGCCCAGCGTGAGCGCCATGTGGGCGCGCTGAGCGGCGAACCACGAGCCGTGGTTGTTTTCAGCGGCGGCCTCGTCGGCGGCGTTCTTGCTCGTGCTGAGCCAGCGGTAGAACTCCTCCAGCCACGCGCGCAGCGCCGCGGCGTCGGTCGCCGGCCACGCGGGCGAGCCCGCGAGGAGCGCGAGGCCGTCGTTGAGCAGCATGAGGTGGCGCGCCTCGATGAGGCCGGCCCCGCGGCCGGGGCTCCGGCCGGGTATGCCCTGCGCGTGCTGGAAATTCGGGTTCATGCGCGTCGCGCGGTCGAGGAACCACACGCGGGTGACCAGCGCGGCCTTTTGCGCGTAGCGCGCATCGCCCGTGAAGTAGTGGGCGAGGCCGAGGGTGCGCACGGACTCGCAGGTGCGGCGGAACGCGAGCATGTCACCACTCGTGCGGCTCTCGGGATTCACGATGCCGTCGCGCTGGAGGTAGGGCAGGCCGTCCGGCTTCGCCGGATCGGGCCACCAGTAGGGGCCGGCGCTGTAGTAATCATGCGGATCCCCGCTGGCGGCGACACCGGGGCTGTCGAGGACCGAGGCGGGCTTGAGGTTGAGGAGTCTGTCGGCCTCGGCGCGAAGCGCGACGACCTCGCGCGTGATCGCGGCGTCGCCGCGCGCAAGGCGGGCGCGGTTGGCCGCGAGGTCTTTCGCGTCGATGGAGAAGGTGCGGGGCGCCTCGGCGGCCGGCAGGCTGGCCACGGCGGCAAAGGCCAGAATTGTGAAACGGTGCATGGCACTCAAACGCTGAATGGGTCGCCGAGGAGGGCAGTAAGGCGAGGTTGCGAGGGGTGGCTCCAGCCAGCGCAGCCAAGGGGAACCATCAAGGCTCCCCGCCAGCCGCTGGCCTAGGCTCCGCCTGCTGCGAGTTTCTCGTAGTGTGGCAGCGGCGCGAACACCCCGCCGCTGCGCGCGTAGTAGTCGGCGTCGAGCTCGAACACGCCTCGTTTGGTCACGGCCCACGGCGCGTCGGGCGCGGGATGGTGGCGGCGCATCGCCTCCCAGTGCTTGTAATTCTGGTGGCCGTTGGTCTCGACGAGCCCGAGTCCGAGCCCGGGAAACGGCGCGAGGCGCGCGGCCACGGCCTTGTTCCATTCGACGAGGAGCGGGCTCACGGTGAGGTCGGCGCAGAAACACGGCACGCCGCGCTCATGCGCGAGCTTCGCGATCTTGAGCGACATCGAGAAGGTCTTCGCGATCGGCTTCAGCGCGATGGCGGTGTAGCCCATCTGGATGCGGGCGAGCGCATCCTTGTCCGTGTGCGCGCTCTCGTCGGCGGCGACCCGTGCCGGGATGTCGCGGATGTCGATCTCAAGCTCCTCGGGAAACGGCTCCTCGATGAGCGCGATCTGGTCGAAGGCGCCGATGGCGCGCGCGTGATCGAGCAGGCGCAG
>JAEUHB010000319.1 GCA_016794665.1 Opitutaceae bacterium | reverse complement strand
GTTGGGCAGGATGTGGCGGAAGATGATCCGGCCGTGGCTGAAGCCGAGCGAGCGGGCAGCCTCGACGAACTCCATTTTCTTCACCGCCATCACCTGGCTGCGGACAATGCGCGCCATCGTGAGCCACTCCACCGCGCCGATCGCGACGAAGAGCAGCACGATGTTTCGTCCGAAGAACACCATCAGCAGAATCACGAAGATCGTGAACGGCAGGGAATACATGATGTCGACCGCGCGCATCATGATGGCGTCGAGCTTGCCGCCGAAGAAGCCGGCAACCGCCCCATAGGCGACGCCGATGGTGAGTGCGACGAAGGTCGCGCAGAGTCCGACGCCGAGGGACACGCGGCCTCCGTAGAGCAGGCGCACGAGCAGATCGCGTCCAAGTTGATCGGTGCCGAGCCAGTGCTTGCCCGAAGGCGCGGCGAACGTGTTGTTCAAGTCCTGTTCCTCGTAACCGTAGGGCGAGATCAACGGGCCGACGAGGCACGCCACCGCGACGATCACGAGCGTCCACATGCCGAAGACCGCGAGCTTGTTCTTGCGCAGGCGAAGCCACGCGTCGTGCCAGAGCGAGTTGCCCTTCTCGATCGGTTCGCCGGCGATGACGGCGGGGGCGGTGGGTGTGGCGGCGTCCATGGCGCGTCAGGCCTCGAGGCGGACCTTGGGGTTGAGCCACGCCTGCACGACGTCGACCAGGAGGTTCAGCGCCATGATGAGCGCGGCGTAGAGAATCACGGTGCCGAGCACCAGGGTGTAGTCGCGGTTGAACGCGCTGTTCACGAACTCGCGGCCGATGCCCGGAATCTGGAAAATCGTCTCGATCACAAACGAGCCCGTGAGGATGCCCGCCACCGCCGGCCCGAGATACGAGATCACGGGCAACAGCCCGCCGCGCAGCGCGTGACGCGTGACGACGCGGAACTCCGAGGCGCCCTTCGCCCGCGCGGTGCGGATGAAATCCTGGTTGAGCACCTCGAGCATGCCGCCGCGCGTGAGCCGCGAGATCGGCGCCGCGTAGGCGAGGCCGAGCACGATGGACGGCAGCACGCGATCGAGCGGGCCATACCAGCCGGAGGCGTTGAACCACCCGAGGTGGATCGCAAAAAAGAGCACGAGCAACGGGCCGACGACAAACGTGGGGATCGAGATGCCGGCCATGCCAAAGGTGGAGGCGGTGTAGTCGACCCAGGTGTTGCGGCGCACGGCCGCGAGCGTGCCGAGGCCGATGCCGAGGATGAGCGCGAGGCTCAGCGCAAGCGCGCCGAGCTCAGCGGAGACCGGCACCTTGTCGGCGATGATCTCGTTGACCGTGCGGTTGGGGTATTTGAACGACGGCCCGAGGTCGCCCTGCAGGAGGCTGCCAAGGTAATCGAGGTATTGCTGCCAAAGCGGCTTGTTCAGCCCGTAGTGCGCTTCGAGATTGCGGAGAATCTCAGGCGTCACGGCCTTCTCTGCGGTGAACGGACCGCCGGGAACGAAGCGCAGCATGAAGAACGTCGCGGTGATGACCAGAAACAGCGCGAGGAGCGACTGCAGGAAGCGCGACGTGATGAAGCGGAGCATCGAAGGGCGGGGCAGGGTGAAAGCCGCCGCGGCCGGAGGCTAGAAAGAAAAAACCGAGGCAGGCCGCACGGCGGGCGGCTACTTCGGGCGGGCGAGCGACAGCGCCGTCCAGTCGGTCTTTTGCAGGGGGTTGTTGTGCCAGCCGACGACGGTGGGGTGCACGAGACGGTTTTGAATTGAGAAATAGACGGGGGCGTAGGGCGCCTCCTCGGCGATCAGTTGCTCGCACCGCGCGATGGCGGCTCGTCGGGCGGGCTCGTCGGGCGCGGAGTTTACGGCGGCGAATGCGGCGTCGTAGCGCGGGTCGCTCCAGCCGGCGTCGTTGTTGGGATCGCCGGTCACACCGAGGGCGAGCATCTCGGACGGATCGTTGATGCCCATGTTCCAGTTGTCGGCGGTGAAGGCGAAGGTCTTGGTGCGGAGGACGTCGAGCCAGACCTTGAACTCCATCGAGGCGATGCCGACCTTTACGCCAAGGGTTTGATGCCACATTTCCTGCAGGGCTTGGGCGACGGCGAGGTTGTCCTGGTTGCGAGAGCCGACGGCGTAGTCGACCTTCGGAAAGCCCGCGCCGCCGGGGAAGCCTGCCTCGGCGAGGAGTTTCCTGGCCTCGGCGGGATCGAAGCGGTGAAAGGGCGGGAATGCGTAGCCGCCTGTGCCAGGCCGCACGTAGGAAAAGGCCGGCTCGCCGCGGCCCTTGAGGACGGAGGCAGCCAGGCGCTCGCGATCGATGGCGAGGGCAAAGGCGCGCCGCACGCGCGCGTCGTTGAACGGCGGCCGCTGGGTCGAAAAGGACACGAAATTCGACCGCAGCACCGGAGCGGAGCGCAACTCGGAGGGGACGCTCCGGGCGTAGGCCTCGATTTTCGACTGCGGGACCTCCATCGTGACGTGGAGCTGACCGGCGCGATACGCCCGCTCCTCCGCAGCCGAATCTTCGGTCGGATAAAAGCGAATGGCCTCAAGGCCGACGCGCGCGGCGTCCCAGTATCGGGAATTTTTCGTGACGACGATCACCGTGTGAGGCTTCCACTCCGTGAGGACGAAGGGGCCATTGGTGACAAAGTTGCCGGGCTGGGTCCATTTGCCGCCGCGGCGATCGACGCCGCCGAATTTCTCCAGGCTCGGCCGGTGCAGCGGGCGGAGATGGGAGTCGGTGAGAAGGGCGAGGAAATAGGGCGCGCGAAACGCGAGGCGAAAGACGACGGTCCGGGCATCGGGAGCCTTGATGCCGACGTCGGCGAAGTCTTTGGTGCGGCCTTCGAGGAAGTCGCGGGCGCGTTCCACCGAAAAGAGAAAATTGGCGGCCTCGCAGCCGAGCTTAGGATCGAGGAAACGGCGGAAGCCCGCGACGAAGTCCTCCGCCGTGACGGGATCGCCGTTCGACCAAACAGCGCCGGTGCGGAGGTGAAAGGTGTAGGTGCGGCCGTCGGGCGAGATTTCCCAGCGCTCGGCGACGCCGGGCAGAACGGTCGCGCCGTCTTTCGCCAGGCGCACGAGGCCCTCGAGGAGGGCGTCGTGGATGTAGCCTACGATGGAGCTGTTGTTCGTGTGCGGATCGAGGTCGGGTGGCTCGGACTGGTTGCCGACGTGCAGCGTCTGCGTGCGCAGGCCGGACTCGACGGTGGTTTCGCGACGGCCGCAACCGGCCACGAGCAGGGTGGCGCACGTGAGCGTTGCAGCCGTGACCGGTGTCGCAACGCGGAGGAAAAGCGTCATCATGGGGAAGACCGAGGTGAAGCGAGGGGGGCCCGGGCATCGGGCCGAAGATTAGCCGGTCTGGCAAGGCACGATCTGTCAGGGCGGTCGGCTGACCGGTGCGGCGGCCCCTCGTCGCGGTGGCCGGTGTCCGGCGTGTTTTTGCGTTTGTGCCCTGCGCGGCGGATCGCACCTTCGCGCGAAGGAGTCGCAACCCGCAGATCGCCCCGATGAAACCAGTCACCACGCGCCGCCACTTTATTGAAAACACCGCCCGGACGCTGGCCGCGGTCGTCCTCGCTCCGGCCGTGCGCGCGGCAGCGCCGGAGCCCGGCGGGGCGTGGACCATCGGTTGCCTCAACCGCCCGTGGACGAAATGGAGCGCCGACGAGATGCTCGACAGCGTGAAGGCCGCGGGCTTCCGCGTCATCGGCCTGCAGACGCCGACGCCGGCCGATCCGTTCGTGGGGGCGGCGGCGAAGCGGGACTACCTCGCCGCGCTCAAGGACAAGATTGCCGCGCGCGGGCTCGAGGCGTTTCAGGGCCGCGTGCAGACGCGGGACAACGCAACCGAGGCCGACGAGGCGGCCGCCATCCGCACGCAGATCGACCGCGCGAAATTCCTCGGCTTGCGCGTGCTGATTAACACCGGCACCGCGAAGCCCGAGGCCTACGCGGCGTGGTATCGGAAGATGGCGCTCGCCGCCGCCTACGGCGCGGACCACGGCGTCCAGATCGTCGTCAAGCCGCACGGCGGCGTGACCGCGGCCGCGCCCGAGCTCCTGACGTGCCTCGAGAAGGTGAACCACCCGAATTTCCGCCTGTGGTATGACGCCGGGAACCTGATCTACTACACGGGCAAGGATCCGATTGCGGATCTGGAGCCGCTGCTGCCGCATGTGACGGCGTTCACCGCCAAGGACTGCGCGGCCAAGGGCGCCGAGGTCATGACCCAGTTTGGCACGGGCAAGGTGGATTTCGTGGCGATTTTCCGGCGGCTGAAGCGGGCGGGTTTCGCCGGTCCGATTGTGGTCGAGAGCTGCGCCGTCGGTGCGACCGCGGCCGAGACGACGGCGAACGCGCGCGCGAACCGGTTGTTTCTCGAGAAGGCGCTCGCGGGGATTTGACGAGACCGGTCGTGCACCCGCGCGACCTGCTCGATTTTTTTTGGCAAACGCTGCGCGGGCTACGACGCCCGGCGGCTCAAGGAGCGAGGTAAATGAACTTGTAGGGGTGGTTGTCGAGGAGCGTCGGGTAATAACCCTGCACCTTGGGGCTGAGCGCGTAGGGACGCGTGTAGTGGTAGATGGGGATGATGGGCAGCTCGTCGACGAGGATGGCGTCCATCTTCTGGTAGATTTCGTAGCGCTCGGTGTCGTTCTTGGCAGCGAGGGCCTGCTTGAAGAGATCGTCGTAGCCGGCGTGCGACCAGTTGGTGTCGTTGTTGCCGTTGCCGGTGACCCAGAGCTCGAGGAAGGTGTGCGGGTCGACGTAGTCGGCGATCCAGCCTGCGCGTTGCAGCGTGAAATTCTTGGTGTGCTGCATGTCGAGGTAGACCTTCCACTCCTGGTTGAGGAGCGCGATGTCCGCGCCGAGATCACGGCGCCACATCTGCTGTATGGCCTCGGCGATGGCCCGGTGGTTCTCCTGCGTGTTGTAGAGCAGCTCGATTTTTGGCATGCCCTTGCCGTCAGGGAAACCGGCCTCGGCGAGGAGGCGTTTCGCGTCGGCGATCGTGCCGGTGAGCTTGGCGCGCGGCGTGTAGCCCGCGGTGCCCGGGTAACTCACGGCGTAGGCCGGGCGCTGGCCGCCGCGAGTGACCTTGGAGACGATCGCCTCGCGATCGATGGCGAGGGCGAGGGCCTGGCGCACGCGTTTGTCGTTGAGCGGCGGGCGGAGGACGTTGCAGCGATAGAAATAGACGCCGAGGTAGGGATCGATGCGGAGCGAATCGGGGAAGTCCTTGCGGTAAACGTCGATCTTGGCGTTGGGCAGCTCGTTGGTCTTGTGCAGCGCGCCGGTGCGGAACATCCGCTCTTCGGTCGAGAGGTCCTCGGTGGGATAGAAATGGATTTCGTCGAGCTTCACCGTGGCGGCGTCCCAATAGTGCGGGTTGCGCGCGACGACGATCTTCTGGTTGGGCAGCCATTCCTTCAGCAGGAATGGCCCGCTGCCGACGAGGTTGCCGAGGCGGGTCCAGGCGGTGCGCTTCTGGCCGAGCGGGCCGAATTTCGCGATGACCTTCACGGGCACGGGCGTCCACGCGTAGTGGCTCGCGATGATTTTCATCAGGTAGGGCGCGGGATTCTTGAGCGTGACGACCAGCGTGTGGGCATCGGGGGCCTTGAAGCCGACCTGCGCGAAATCGGTGAGCTTGCGGTCGTAGAATTCCTTGGCGCCGACGACGTAGTCGTAGACGAGGTAGGCGTATTCCGAGGCGAACTCCGGTGTGAGCATCCGCTGGAACGAGAGCACGCAGTCCTCCGCGGTGATCGGCGAGCCGTCGGACCACTTGCCGTTCTTGCGCAGGTGAAACGTGTAGGTCTTGCCGTCGGCCGAGATGTCCCAGCGCTCGGCGAGGCCGGGCACGGGGCTGAGGTCCTTGGGGTCCTCGGCGGCGAGGCCCTCGAAGAGCGCCATCATCAGCTTGTGCTCGGGCACGCCGGTGATCGCCTGCGGGTCGAGGTCCTGCGGCTCGGCGCCGTTGCCGACGTGCCAGATCTGCGGGACGGAGCCGGCGGCGGCGGTGGTCGTGGTGGACTTCGTGGCGCTGGCCGGGGCGGGGGATTTTTTTCCGCAGCCGGTGGCGAGGAGCGTGGCGAACGTGAGGAGGGCGACGAACGGGACGCGGGTGCGGATGAGCATGAGGTAACTGAATGACGGGGACGCGCGGGGGCAAGCGCGAGGGTGGGAAGGTGATGGTTGGGTGAAACGGAGTTGTCGGGGTCGGGTGACCGCGATTGAATGCAAGCATGCCAGTCGATCTGCAGTGTGGCGCGAGGCGGTTGAGCCTGTTCGTTGCGTGCGTGGTGCTGGTGATCGCGCTGGTGGCGGGTGGGTGTCAGTCGCGAAGGGTAGGGTTCTATGGAGGTGTAGCGCCTAACGTGCCCGTTGTGACCCTTGAGTCGGTCGCAGCCACTAAGGATTCGCCGTCGTGGGGCTATCCAGTGTTTCAGTTTCCTCGGGTCTGGTTTCCTCTCGAGATGCTCCGCGCGAGCGTCGGTGGAGAAGTCGTGGTGCGGGCGAAAGTCGGTGCCGACGGCATCGTGCAGTCGGTCTCAGTCGTGCGCGGCACGCAGCGTGAGTTTGAGCCGTATGCGCTGTCCGGGGTGCAACGCTGGCGCTTCGTCGAATTTGTGCCGCCTGCGCAGCGATCGCCGCACGGCTACACGGTCGATTGCCTGATCAAGTTTGGGTTCGACGAGAGCTGAGGAGGCGACGCTGCCGGCGAGAAAACGCGGCGAGGGCGCCGCGTCCCCAGCAAACATTCGTTAGCGTGCGCCTTATTTCTTCGCCGCCTTGAGCATCGCGTCGCGCTTGGCCTTGAACTCGTTTCCGGGCTTCCACTCGGGCCATTTGTCGCCGTCGGCGATCGTGGCGCCGAGCTCGATGAGAAACTTCACGTCCTCCAGCGCGCCGGAGAAATCCCAGTTGGGTTTCATCTCGTCGGAGACCTTGTGGTAATCGTTGGCGGTGTAGTCATCGTCGAGGCCGGCGCCGTAGCCGGCGGGGCGGCCGATGATGTCCTTGCCGAACTTGCTGTAGAACGCCGGCACGCCCTGCTTCGCGAACTCGAAGTGATCGGAGCGGTAGAAGTAGCCCTTTTCGGGGAGCGTGTCGGGCACGACCACCCGGCCGCTGCGCGCGAGGATCGTGGTGGCGAGGTCATCGAGGGTGGAGTTGCCGTGGCCGATGATCTCAAGGTCGCGCGA
>JAEUHB010000308.1 GCA_016794665.1 Opitutaceae bacterium | reverse complement strand
AATCTTTCCGTTCGCACTTCGCTCGCCGCGGGCCAGAACCTGATCTTCGGTGTCGTTGTGGGCGGCGGTTCGCGCGACGTGCTCGTGCGCGCGGCCGGCCCCGCGTTGGCGAATTTCGGGCTCACCGGTGTCATGGCCGATCCGCGGCTCGAGCTGTTCAACGGGACGACGTCCGTCTTCTCCAATGAGGACTGGCCGGCGACACTCGCGCCCACCTTCGCGAGCGTGGGCGCGTTTGCGTTTACCAACGGCAGCCGCGACGCGGCCTTCGTGCGTGCGCTGAGCGGGCCGGCTTCGGTGCAGGCACGGGGCACGGGTGCCGGCGTCGTCCTCGTCGAGGCCTACGACACCGGCGCCGCCTCCGCAGCCCGGCTCATCAACGTCTCCGCCCGCAACTTCGTCGGCACCGGCGACAACATATTGATCGCGGGATTCAACATCGCCGGCGCCGGCGCCAAGCGACTGCTCATCCGCGCGGTCGGGCCGACGCTGGCCTCTTTCGGCGTGCCCGGCACGCTGGCCGATCCCGTGCTCGAGATCTACAGCGGCACGACGCTGCAGGTGTCCAACGACAACTGGAGCGCGGACCTGGCCCCCACGTTCACGGCCGTGGGGGCGTTTCAGCTCGCGGCTGGCAGCCGCGACGCGGCGCTCGTGGCCGTGCTGGCGCCGGGCAGCTACACGGCGCAGGTGCGCGGCGCGGCCAGCGGCACCGGCGAGGCGCTCATCGAGATCTACGAGGCGCCTTGACGCTGCGCGCCGGGTGGAAACGATTTCCGCCCGACCCCGGCCCTGATGCGCATCCTCGTGATCGAAGACGAAAAACAGCTCGCCGGGCACGTTGCCCGCGGCCTGGCGCGCCATGGCCACACGCTGACCGTGGTCCACGACGGCGCGGAGGGCCTGCAATCCGCGCTCGGCGATCCGCCGGACCTCGTCGTGCTCGACCTGAGCCTGCCCGGCCTCGACGGGCTTTCGGTGCTCGCGCGGCTGCGCGAGGTGCAGAGTCCGGCGCGCGTGCTCATCCTAACCGCGCGCGGCGAGGTCGAGCACCGCGTCAAGGGACTGCACGCGGGTGCCGATGACTACCTGGCCAAACCGTTCTCGATGGACGAGCTGGCCGCGCGCGTCGAGGCGCTCGGCCGCCGCGGGACGGCCGGCTCCGCCTCCGATTTGCTGCGCGTCGCCGATTTGCACATGGATTTGCGGCACCGGCGCGTCGCCCGCGGCGGCAAGCCCGTCGCGCTCTCCCCGCGGGAGTTCGATGTGCTGCAGGTGCTCATGCAGGAACCCGGGCGGCCGTTTTCCCGGACGGAGCTCTGCGAGCGAGTGTGGCAGCGGGATCACGAATACGACACGAGGACCGTGGAGATTTTCATCACGCGCCTCCGGCGGAAGATAGACTCGGGCTTTCCCGTGCCGCTGATCCACACGCTGCGCGGCGTGGGCTACACGCTCAAGGCCTCGCCATGATCCGCCGCTCGCTGCTTCTCGTCGTGCTGGGCGCCGTGTCTGCGCCGGCCGCCACCATCGAGGGCCGCGTGACGCTGCCGAAGACGCGGTCCACGCCCGTCGTGAACCAGCGCTACGAAATCGTCGCCAAGTCCGGCGTGCTCTCGACCAACCCGCCCGTCGCCGTCGTCTACCTCGAGGGCTCCTTTCCGCAGGCGGCCCGGCCCGTAGTCGCGCAGGTGGTGCAGAAGGATCTCACGTTCATCCCTTCGCTGCTGGCGGTGCAGGTCGGCACGCACGTCGAATTTCCGAACCACGACGACACCTTCCACAATGTCTTCTCGTTCTCGCCGGCCAAGCGGTTCGACCTTGGCCGATATCGCGCCGACGAGCGGCCGGTGCCCGGGCAGCTCTTTGACCGGCCGGGACTCGTCACGCTGCGCTGCGATGTGCATGAGCACATGCGCGCACTCATCCTCGTGCTCGACACCCCGCACTTTGTCATCACGGCGGCGGACGGCGCGTTTCGCCTCACGGGCCTGCCGGCGGGGCGTTTCACGCTCAAGGCGTGGATCGACAGCAAGCAGACCCGCGGGCAAGCCGTGGAGCTCGGCGCGGCGACGGTGCTGCGGGTGGATTTCCCGTGAGCGCCGGGGCGGATCCGCAGGGCACGCGCGTCGCGGGCTTCCGCCGGCGCCTGCTTGCCGCCACGATGATTGTGGTCACGACCGTGACGCTGCTGGGGCTCTACGTCGGTGAGCGCCGGCTCGTGAGCAATGTGGAGGAGGAGTTGCGGCGTGAATTCCAAGCCGAGCTCACCCTGTTGCGCAACGCGCGCGCCATGCGCCATGCGGGCCTCGTCGAGCGGTGCCGCACCCTGGTGCGGCGTTCGCGCATCCAGTCGGCATTGGAGGACGATGCCCTCGACCTGCTTTATCCCAGTGCCGTGAACGAGCTCCGCGATTTGGTGGAGCCGCGCCCCGGGGCGGCGGCGTCCGGGCCGGGCGCGCAGGGGTTGAGCGCGAGGTTCTACCGGTTTCTTGGGCCCAATGGCGCCGTCATCCCCGGCTCCAATCCGCGCGATGCCGGCGCACTTTCGCCTGCGGAGGAGGCCCGCCTCACGCTGCCCTCGTTGCCATCGAAGCCGCAGGTCGGTTACCTCACCCGCGAGGCCGAAGGCGGCGAGGCCCTGGTGTTTGAAGTGATCGCGACGCCGATCCTCTCGACCGACACCGGCGCCCCGATCGCCGCGCTCGCCCTTGGCTTCGATGCCCCGGGAGGCGGACGCCGCGATACGGGTGGGATGAAAAGTGGCGTGCACGTCGACGGACGGCTGCACTCCGAGGTCCTGCCCGCCGCCGCGGAGGCCCTGCTCGCGCGTGAGGTGCGCGAGCACGCGGATCCCGTCCGCGTAAGCCTCGCCGGCGTGCCGCATCTCCTCTTTGCGCAGCGGCTCAACCCCGATTCGCTCTACGCCGCCGCGCTCGAGGTGTGCGCGTTTCCGCTCGCCGATCTCGAGGCGCGGCAGTGGCGCCTGCGCTGGCAGGTGCTGGGGGCCGGCGTGCTCCTGCTCCTCGTCGGCCTTGGCGGCAGCCACGTGGTCTCGGCGCGCTTCGCCGCGCCGGTGGAGCGGCTCGCCGTCGCCTCCGAGGAAAACCGCACGCAGCGCGCCCGCGCGGAAGCCGCGCTGGAAATGACGAGCGCCGATCTGCAGCGCGCCGCACGCTTTTCCGCCGACGCGTCCCACCAGCTCAAGACCCCCGTGACCGTTTTACGAGCGGGCTTGGAAGAGCTGCTCGCCAACGACCACCTCACGCCCGAGGAGTGCGCCGCCATCTCGGCGCTCATTCACCAGACCTACCGCCTCTCCAGCCTGATCGAGGATCTCCTGTTGCTGTCGCGCATGGACGCGGGCCGGCTGAAACTGAGCTTCGCCCCCGTCAACCTCTCCGCCCTCATCGAGGCCTCGCTCGATGATCTCGGTGCGGCGCCGGACGGCCTCGATGTCCGCGTGGAGACGGATTTTCCGCCGGACCTGCACGTCGCCGGCGAGAAGCGCTACACAGCCATCATCCTCCAAAACCTCCTCGAAAACGCGCGCAAATACAACGTGCGCGACGGGCGCATCCGCGTCGCAGCCGCCACGGAGGGCGAGAGGGTGCGCCTGACAATCGGCAACACCGGCCGGCCCATCTCCGCGGCGGCGCAGTCGCACATCTTCGAGCGCTTCCACCGCGGCGGGGTGGCGGAGGACGTGCCAGGCTACGGCCTTGGCTTGAATCTGGCGCGGGAGCTGGCCCGCCAGCACTTGGGCGATTTGCAGTTGTTGCGCTCCGACGAAAATTGGACTGAGTTCGAGGTGTGCTTCCGCCGCGCCTCCGCGGCCGCCCCGTGAAACTGCCCGCCCTCATTGCCGGACTTCTCCTTTCCGCCAGCACGCTCGCGGCGGACGACGATTTTTTCGATCGACTGCAGGAGCTGCTCACGGTGAGCGCGGGCGAGGGCCGCGTGCGCGCCAGGGCGAGCGGCACGCTCGACCTCGAGGGCTATGACCTGCTGCAGCCCGCCACGGGGCTCATCCAGACGGCGGGCCGGCGGCTGTTCGTGCCGCGCGCGACCACGTTTCTCGACGCGCAGTTCGGTCCCCGCGTCTACGCCTTTGCCCAGCTGCGCGTTGACCGCGGCTTCGATCCGGGTCGCCGGCCGATCGAGGCGAGGCTCGACGAATACGCCGTGCGCGTGCGCCCGTGGAACAGCCGCTACCTCAACCTCCAGGTCGGCCGCTTCGGCACCATCGTGGGCAACTGGGTGAACCGTCACGGCTCATGGACGGATCCCTTCATCACTGCGCCCGGCCCCTACGAGAACCTCACGGGCGTATGGGACACCGAGGCGGTGCGCTCGACCGGGCTGCTTCTCCGGTGGTCGCATCTGCGCGGCGGCCCGTATTCGCCGGAGCAGGTGGCCGCGGAGAAGGCGGTGCGCCTCCCGATCGTCTGGGGCCCGGCCTACGCCACCGGCGCGGCGGTCTCGGGCGACATCGGCCGCATCCGCTACGCCGCCGAAATCAAACTCGGCTCGCTCTCCTCAAGCCCCGAGGCCTGGCTGCACGCCCGCGAGCACCGGCACCACCCGTCCGTGAGCGGGCGCCTTGCGTGGCGACCCAGCCAGATGTGGGAACTCGGCGCCTCCGTCAGCGAAGGATCCTACCTGCGCGAGAGCGCCGACGCGACCCTCGCTCCCGGCTTCACGCGCGGCGACTACCGCCAGCGCGTCGTGGCGCAGGACATCGTGTTTGCGTGGCGCCACCTGCAGGTGTGGACGGAGATTTTCGCCGCCCGCTTCGAGATCCCGACTGTGGGCAATGCCGATACCATCGCTTACTACGCCGAGGCGAAATACAAGTTCACCCCCCAGCTTTCCGGCGCCCTGCGCTGGAACCAGCAGATCCACGGCACACTGCCGGAGCGCGGGCTGGAGCGCACGTGGGGCAAGGACACCTGGCGCGTCGATCTCGCGCCCGCCTTCCGCTTCACGCCGCACACGCAGCTCAAGCTGCAATACAGCCTCCAGCACGGCGACGCCGGCACGCGCACCTACACGCGCACGCTCGCGACGCAGTTCACGGTGCGCTACTGAGGCGCCGGCGCGCAACTTTGGCTGGAACAACGCCGCGGACCGTGGCGTCATGCGCGCATCGCCATGCGTTTATTTTTCCTCGTCCTTGCGTTCGCCGCGGCTGGCGCATTGCTCCGCGCCCAGTCGAGCGTGCCCGTGCTCCTCCGCCCGCTGCCCGCGCAGTCGATGGCCACGACGACGCCGCCCATCACGATCGCGCTCACGGATTATTTTGCGGTGCCGGGTGTCAACGGGGCGCGCTTCGTCCACTACGACACGATTTTCGGTGTCTTCGGGGTGGAGCTTCGCACGGACTTCGCGCCGCGGCATGTGGCAAATTTTTTGAACTACGTCGCCTCTGGCGCCTACACGAGTTCGTTTTTCCACCGCGCGGCGAGTTTCGACAACAGCGCGGTCTCCATCGTGCAGGGTGGCGGCTATACCTACACGCTGCCGCTCCAGTTTCTGACCGTTCCTAAACAGGCGCCCATCGCCCTGGAATACAGCCTCGTCAACGCCCGCGGCACACTCGCCGCTGCCCGCACGACTGACATCAACAGCGCCACCAGCGAGTGGTATTTCAACACCCGGGATAACAGCACCATTCTCGGGCCCGCCAACGGTGGCGGTTATTCCGTCTTTGGCCGCGTGCTAGGCACGGGCATGACCGTGGTGGACCGTATCGCGGCCCTGCCTCGTTTCAGCGCCACGTCGGTCAACCCCGCGTTCGGTGAACTGCCGTTGCGCAATTTTTCGGGCGGCGCCTTCGACCAGAACCACATCGTGATCGTGAACTCGATCCGCGAGGTGGGTCTCTTCCCGGCGCTGACCGGCCGCTCGCACGTGGAGTTCACGGTGCAGAATTCCGCGCCCCAGTCCGTCGTCACCTCGCTCTCCGGCTCCAACCTCACTCTCGGCGGCATCGCCGGCGGCAATGCGACCGTCACCATCCGTGCCACCGATGTGAATGGCAATTTTGCCGAGGGCACCTTTGCCGTCACTGTCTCGGGTGCCGGCGGCGGCGTCCCGGCGATCACCACGCAGCCAGCTCCGCAGGTGGTCGCCTCGGGCAGCACCACGGTCTTTGGCGTCACCGCGACCGGCGCCGTCTCCTACCAGTGGGCGCGCAACGGCGTCACGCTCACCGGCGCCACCAACGCCACGCTCATCATCCCCAGCGCGGTCGCGGCCAACGCGGGCAGCTACACGGTCGCGGTCGGCGGCGCTGCCGGCACAACGGTGAGCGACCCCGCCACGCTCACGGTCGTGCCCGCCACGCCCGGCGCGGGCCGGCTCGTCAATCTCGCCATCCGCACCGCCGCCGGCACGGGCGCGCAGACGCTTATCGTTGGTTTTGCGGTGGGGGGCGCGGGCACCTCCGGGGCCAAGCCGCTGCTGCTCCGCGGCGTCGGGCCGTCGCTCGCGCAGTTCGGTCTCTCGGGTGCGCTCGCCGATCCGGTGATGACCGTCTTCCAAGGCGAGACCACGATCGCGACCAATGATGACTGGTCCGGCGATGCGCAGGTGCTCGCGCGCGCGCGCCAGGTCGGGGCGTTCGATCTCGTCGCGGGCGGCCGCGATTCCGCCCTCGCCCACTCACCGGCCGCCGGAGCCTACACGATGCAGGTCGTCGGCAAGGCGGGTGGCACGGGACTCGCCCTCGCGGAAATATACGACGCCACCGCCGCGCCCGGCGCGACCGTGCCGCGGCTGATTAACGTCTCCGCCCGCACGCAGGTCGGCACCGGCGGCGACATCTTGATCGCGGGCTTTGTGATCGGCGGCACGACCGGGCGGACCGTGCTCATCCGCGCCATCGGCCCGGCGCTCACGGGGTTCGGTGTGCCCGGTGTGCTCGCCGACCCTCGGCTGCAACTCTTTGAGGGCGACCGCGTGATCCGGGAAAACGACAACTGGGGCGGCGATCTCCAGCTCACCACCGTGGGCGCGGGCGTAGGCGCCTTTGCGCTCTCCGACAGCTCAAGCCGCGACGCGATGCTCCTCGTCACGCTCGCCCCCGGCAGCTACACCGCGCAAGTCAGCGGTGTGAACAACGGCACGGGTGTTGCGCTCGTCGAGGTCTACGAAGTCCCGTGAACAGCGCCCTGAGCAATCTCGCCGCAGCCTTGGCGAAGGCGCGTCAACTGCCCATCTTGAAACTCGCGCTCACGCTGAAGACCGCGCTCACGATCGCGAACGCGATGAAACCGACAAAGAGGAAGACCGCCATCAGCACCGCGCTGGCGATGACCTTGGTGAACGTGTTCAGCTGCGCTGAAATCTGCTTTTGGTAGGCCACCGCGATCTGGCGCAGGCTCGGCACGATGTTGCCGGTGTTTTCGCCGACGGCGAGCCGGTCGAGCACGAGATCGGGGAAGCAGCCGGTGCGCGTGAGCGCGGCGGAGAGCGCCTCGCCCTCGAGCACCCGCGCCGTCGCCGTGTTGAACGCCGCGCGATGCGCCGTGTTGCCAATCTGCTTCTCCGTCATCCGCAGCGCGTCGGCGGCCGTGATGCCGTTGGCCAGCAGCACCGAGAGGGTCTGCGAAAACGCCAGCACCGTCTGCGACACGATGAACGGCCCGACGAGCGGCAGCCCGAGCAGCCATTGGTCCGTCGCGGCCTTGCCTGGCGCCGTCTGCCGCCAGCCGAGGAACGACACGAGCCCGACGATCGCGAGGCCGAGCGCGGCGAGGCCCCAGGGGCTGAGCGCGAACTCGGAGACTTGGATCAGGATCGTCGTCGAGACGGGCATCTTGCCGCCGAGCGAGGTGAGCAGCGTCTTCAGCCGCGGCAGCAGGAATGTGAGGAAGAAAATCACGACGCCGCCCGCGACGACCACCATGAAGATCGGGTAGGCGAGGGAGGTCATGAGCTGCCGCCGCAGCTCGCGCTGCTCCGTGAGGTGCGAGATGAGGCGGGCGAGCGTGTCGTTGAGCGAGCCCGTGGCCTCGCCGGCCTGGATGAGGTTTGTGATCGACGGATCGAAGACCTGGGGGAAACCGGCCATCGCGCGCGAGAGCGGGGCGCCCTCGCTGATTTGCGCCCAGAGCCCGCCGCAGAGGGTGCGGAGCCGCGGCTCCTTGATGCGCACCGAGAGCAGCCGCACCGCCTCCCCCGCCGAGAGCCCGCTGGTCGCGAGATCGTGCAGCGCCTCGAGGAAGGCCAGGCATTCCTTGCGCGTGGGTGTCGCGGCGGTCGCCGGCTCGGCGCGTTTCGGCGCCGCCGCCTGGGCCCCGGATTTCGGCGCGCTTTTCTTTGCGGCCGGTGCGCCGGCCATTTCCTGGATTGAGATGATCTGCAGGCCGCGCGCGCCCAGCAGCCGCAGGGCATCCTTGCGTGCCGGCGCCTCCAAGTCTGCGGCCACGGCCTTCCCGGCGCGATCGCGGGCGGTGTAGGCGAATCGGGGCATACGCTATTTCTCCGTGACCGTGATGACGCGCAGCACCTCGTCAAAGGTCGTGTAGCCAGCCTTCACTTTCTCCCAGCCGCTCTGGCCGAGGGTGCGCATGCCGTTCTTGCGGGCGCAGTCGGCGAGCGTGCGCGTGCTTTCGCGCGAGAGCACGAGCTGGTGCATCTCCTCGTTGAGGCGGAAAATCTCGAAGAGCCCGATGCGCCCGCGGTAGCCCGTGCCGCGGCAGCGGTCGCAGCCGACGGGCGCGCGCAAGGTCGTGACGGTCTCCGCTTCCGCGGGGTCGCAGCCGAGAATCGCGAGGTTCTCGAGGAGCTTTACCTT
This sequence comes from Opitutaceae bacterium, assembly GCA_016794665.1. GTDB lineage: Bacteria > Verrucomicrobiota > Verrucomicrobiia > Opitutales > Opitutaceae > ER46. Next base: position 3,335 of record JAEUHB010000308.1, on the reverse strand, counting down.
CGAGATCGGCACGGTCCGGGAGCATTCGGGGCAGAGGCGGCGCACGAGGCGCTGCGCGATCACGAGCTCGATGGCGCTGGCGACGAGGAACGGCTCGATGCCCATGTCGACGAGGCGCGTGATGGCGCCGGGCGCGTCGTTGGTGTGCAGCGTCGAGAAAACCAAGTGTCCCGTCAGCGACGCGCGGATGGCGATCTCGGCGGTGTCCTTGTCGCGGATTTCGCCGACCATGATCACGTCGGGGTCCTGGCGGAGCACGTGGCGGAGCGCGTCGGCGAACGTGAGCCCGATCTCGGGGCGCACCTGCATCTGGTTCACGCCGGGCACCTCATACTCGATCGGATCCTCGATGGTGATGATGCGGAGATCGGTGGAGTTGATTTTGCGCAGGAAGGCGTTGAGCGAGGTGCTCTTGCCGGAGCCGGTGGGGCCGGTGACGAGGATGATGCCGTGCGGGTAGTCGAGGATGCTCGTGATCTGGGCCTGCTCCTCGGCGCTCATGCCGAGGCGCTCCATCGAGTAGGCTTCCTTTTTCTGGTTCAGCAAACGCAGGGAAATCGATTCGGCGTAGATGGTCGGGACGGTCGAGACGCGGATATCGAGGACGATTCCGCCGGCCTTGAAGTTGATGCGGCCGTCCTGCGGCAGACGTTTCTCGGAGATGTTCATCCGCGCCATGATTTTCAGGCGGGATATGATGGCGTCCTGGAAGCGCAGCAAATTTTCCGGCACGGGCACGGGCACGAGCAGGCCGTCGACGCGGTAGCGGATGCGGAGCTGGCCTTCCTGCGGCTCGAAGTGGATGTCGGTCGCCTGGTCCTCGATGGCCTGGGAAATGACGTCGGTCACGAAGCGCACCACGGCGGCGTCCTCGTCGACGACTTCGTCGGCTTCCTTCTGGGCCTCGGGCGCGACGTAGCTTTCGTCGCTGTCGTCGAGCGAGCCGGAGCCGACGCCAAAATTCTCGATGATGAGCTGATGGATGCGCTCGGGCACGGCGAGGTGCCAGGCGAGCGGGCGCGGCGTGAACGTGGCGAGCCAGTCGCGCATCGAGTCGTCGGGCAGCCAGGCGGAGGCGAGATGAAGCGGGGAGGAAGGAGAAGGGAGCAGGGAGAAAGAATCGGAGCCTTCTCCTTTCTCCCTTCTCCCTTCTCCTGCCGCGTCAGCGGCATAGCGGATCGGAATGATCTGGTATTCATGCACGAGTCGCGCGGGGAGGAGGCCGCGGGCTTCGGGGTCGGTCTCGAGGTTGGTGGCGAGGGTAAGGCCGGTGGCGGCGGCAAGCTGCTCCAGGACCTCGGGCTCGGGGCGGGCGAGGGCGGCGGCGAGGGCGGAGAGGCGTTTCTCGCGCGGCGCCTCGGCGATGGCCTGGCGCTGCTCTTCGGTGAGGCCCGCGGCGAGGGCGTCGGGCAGGGAGTCCGGGGCGAGCACGTTCACTTGGCCGGCTTGTAGTTCGAATCGAGCGCGCCCTTGATGGCGTCGCGCGCGGGCATGGCGTCGATGCGCTTCATGGTCTCGGCGTTGTCGACCTCGGGGTTGTTGGTGATGACGGTGGCGCGGATGAAGAAGATCAGCTCGGAGCGGGCGGTGGATTTCTTGCGCGAACCGAGGAGGTCGCCGAGGATCGGGATGGGGCCGAGCCGGTTCGTCTCGTTGACGTTGGTGGCTTTCCTGAAACCGCTGAAGACGAGGATATCGCCGGACTTCGCGCTGACGTAGCTTTTCGACTCGCGCTTGCCGATGATGTATTGGTCGTTGGCGTCGACTTTCACCGTGCCAGTCACGTCCTCGACCGACTGGGTGATCTCCAGTTGCACGGAGCCGTTGACGCCGATGAAAGGCGTGGCGGTGAGCGTGGTGCCGATTTGCTGCTGGGTGACGGTGGAACTGGAGGCGAGGCCGGTGGTCGCGCCCGCGGCGGAGTTGATGGTGCCGGTGACGACGGGGCGCGTCTCGCCGGTGAAGAATTTCGCTTCCTTGCCGTGGCTCGTGACGGTGGAGGGCTGGGTGAGGATGACGTTGTTGCGCTTGCGCGGCGAGGTGCCGATCGCGATCTCGGCGGCGAGATCGCCGCTGGGCCGGGTGATGGTGCCACTGGAGACGGTCACGGTGTTGTCCCGGCCGGAGAAGCCGGTGAGCTTGTTGCCCTCGATCTTGAGGCCGAGGGTGCTGATGCCGGACTCGTGGTTGTCGTCGAGCGTGACATCGGCGATGACGACCTCGATGCGCACCTGGGCGAGCACGATGTCGAGCTTGCTGACGAGGGTTTGGACCAGGCGGATGTCGTCCGAAGTGCCGAAGACGACGACGGCGTTGCTGCGATCGTCGTTCACGACGGTCATGAAGGGGCTGAATTCGCTCGAGGTGGCGGAGTCGGGGCTGCTCGCGGCGCTGGCGGTCACGACGGCAGGCTGGCCGGGCGCGGGCGGCTGCATGGGCGTTCCCGGCGTCGTGGGGCGCACGGTGCCGGCGCCCTGGCGCTGGATGGCGGTGGACTGGCCGGAGATGATTTTGCTGAGGACGTTGACCACGTCCGTCGCCTTGGCGTTGTTAAGGGGGATGACCTCCGTGCGGGTGTTGGGGTCGGAGCGCTGGTCGAGCTTGTCGATCAGCTCGGCGAAGAAATCCCACTGCCGAGGATCCGTGAAGACGACGATCTGCTGCGTGCGGTCGTCGGCGTTGTAGGTCGTGGCGCTGCCGAGGGTCTGCTGGAGCGGGCCGGCGAGCATCGTGCGCATCTTGTTCACGAGGTCCGTGGCCTTGACGTTGCGGACGTTGAAAAACCTGGGCTTGAGCGCGGACGGGTTGGGCTTGTCGATGTCCCTGAGCAGGAGCTCCACGCGTTGGAGGTTGCTGATGCTATCGGTGATGAAGGCGGCGTTGGCGTGCTGCAGCATCACGGGTCCGCCGTAGAAGCCGTTGAGCACACCCGCGAGGATGGGAATCACCTCCTGCACGCGGGCGAACTCGAGCTGGAAGAGCTTGGTGGCGACTCGCCCGCTCGGCGGCAGATCAAGCGCGGAGCCCGTGATCATCTGCGGCGCTTCCTTGGCGATCTGCTGGAGATTGGTGATCTTGAGAAAATTATCCCCCTGCGGAGCGATGCCGATCTGGTTCAGAGCGAGGACGGTCTCGATCGCTAGGATGGCCTCGGCCTTCGGCATCGGCCGGTCGATGCGCAGCGTGTAGGTGGCGGTCTGGAGCGCGGCGGGGCGGAGGACGATGCGGCCGGTGAGCTTCTCGAGCGTCTCGAGCATCGTGTCGATGTCGACATTGTGGAGCTTGAGCTCCTTGACCGTGTTGTCGTCGATCGCGACGGCGGGCGGCGTGGCCGG
>JAEUHB010000267.1 GCA_016794665.1 Opitutaceae bacterium | reverse complement strand
GCCAGCGAGGCGAGCGGGGTCTTCATGGGGTCAGGGGCCGAGATTCGTGGCCGCGAAGGCGGGCGCGGTCAAGGGAGCGGGAGGCGCATGGCGCCTTCCGCCACCGGCCTACGGCAGCTCCAGCAACGATGCGTCCGGATCGCGGGCGAATCGCTCCATCCGATCTCTTGCGGAGCGGAGCAAGGCCGCGACTTCGGCCGTGCGGCAGTTGCCGACACCGATAGAGACGACCTTCGGTGGTGCGCCGCGTAGAATCGCCAGTTCGAGGAAATCATCGTCCTTGGACACGAGCACGAATCCTCGCGCCGCAGCGGCCTGCCAAATCACCGCGTCGTCGGCCCCGACCAGCCCTAGATCACGAAGATGCGCTGAATCCGGAAACCCGCCCGCGAGCAGCCGCGGCAGATCGGGCGAGAGATTCTCGTCGAAGAGCAATCTCACGCGGCGTGCGACGCGAACTTCCTTCGGTCACGCTCCGCGGCGAAGGCAAAGCAGGCGAGAATATCCTCATGCTTCAGGTCCGGAAACTCCGCGAGCAACTCGGCCTCGGTCGTGCCCGCGGCGAGGTAGCCGAGCACATCGTAAACTGTGATCCGCGTGTCTCGGATGCACGGCTTGCCGCTCCGACGCCCCGGTTTGATCGTGATGCGGTCGAGGTGATTCATGGCGGCAGGATGGCTCAGGGGCGCGGGAGTTCAAGGATTGGCTACAAGATTGGCGCGGGTGCTTTGGGAAACCCAGCGGGCTGCGGGACAAGCCTCCGCGGACTTTCCGGATGAGAAGGGTCCAATAGAAACAGGCTTCCGTCGCTGGAATATTCCACAAGATACTCAGCCGCTAATTCGCGCCCCGCTCTGTCCATTGGGTTCGGTGGGTGGCTCTCTCGTGGTGCCGTTTTTTCGCGCGTCAGTGGACCATATGTTTGAAAAACATAGAAGCGGTTTGCACCCGAATCTTCGATTGAGAAGCCAGCCACATACACCGGATCGCGATACACCGGCTTACACACTGCTCGGCCGCTTCCGCCGGGCGGAATGACGATCGCCTTTCCGTGGGCGCCAAAACGTAGAACGATCGGATTATTGGTGCCATTAACTACTCGAACCCACATCGCTGGCGAGCACCCGGCGACTACTAGTGCTAGCCCCGCGAGAATTGCGGTCACGAGGAGCGAGCCGCATTTCCAGCTTTGCCTTCGAATTTGCACGAAAACGGACAGATTCGCTTTGGCTCTTCACCCCGCCCCAAACGCCCCCCGCAGCGTCGCGAGGCTCTTCGGCACCGCGGTGGCCGGGTCTTCCTTGCCCTCCATCTCGAGCGCTACCCAGCCGCGGTAGCCGGCTTTGGCGAGCATCGCGGCGATGCGCGGGTAATCGAGGTCGAGCGAATACCACTCGCCGCCGCCGTGGTAGGTCTTGGCCTGCACGTAGACGGTGTGGGGCGCGATGGCCTCGAGCTGGCCGTAGATGTCGTCGAGGAAGTTGCCGGTGTCCATCAGCCCGCCGAGCCACGGCGATTTGATCGCGTTGAGAATGCGTAGCAGGCCGGCGGCGGTGCGGGCGAGGCCCCAGTGATTTTCGAGCGCGAGCACGACGCCGTGTTTCTCAGCGGCGGGCAGGCAGCGCTCGATGCCGTCGATGCACCACTTGAAACCCTCGTCCTCGGTGCGGCCGGGGAGGATGGGCTCGATGCCGCGGTTCTTCATCAACTCGTCGAAGCTGCGCGTGGTGCCCCAGCGGCCGGTGTTGATGCGGATGGACGGGCAGCCGAGCTCGGCGGCGATCTCGATGCATTTTTTGGTGTGCTCGACCTCGGCGGTGAGTTTCTCGGCGTCGGGCTGCACGAAGCTCTGGTGCGTGGACACGCAGCAAATCTCGAGGCCGCGGTGAAACGCATGACGTTTCAGCCCGCGCAGGTAGGCGCGGCCCGCGGCGTCGAGCGGCGCGCGTTCGGTGAGGTTCATCTGGCGGTGGAGCACATCCACGCCAGCGGCGCCGAGCTCCGCGGCGCGGTCCATGACAACGTCAATGGGGACCTTGGCGGTGCGGAAGTGCCAGTAGGAGTAGCTCGCGACCGCGAGGCGCACGCGCGGGCGGGCGGCGGCCTCGGCCGCGGCGGCGAGCGTAGCGCGGCCGAGCAGCGTGGCGGCACCGGCGGTGGCAACGGTGGAAAGAAAAGCGCGGCGATCCTGGGCGTGGAGCATGGCGATGTGGGGAAGGGGGTGCGCCGATCTGTGAGCGGAGCGGCCCGGAATGTCGCGCGGAAAAACCGGCAGCAGCGAGCGGAGGCGGAGCAGCCGCACCCTCGCCGCTCGCGGGCGCCGACGAACCGACGCTTGGGCGGGCGGTCCAGGTCGCGCACGTGCGTTGGTTTGGCAGATACGGCTTGCCAGTCCCCTCGCTTCGCATGGGTTAGGGGCAAATGCCCCTCGCTCGGATAATGGGCTGGTTGCTCGTGGCCGCACCTTCCGTGATTCCCACGCTGCGCGGGCAAGTGTTGTTCAATTTCAACACCAGCGGCGACGGGTTCACCGTCGCCTCGGGCGGCCCGGTTCAAGCGATCTGGACGCATGGCGCCAGCGCGGGGGTGGGTGGAAACGGCGCGTGGTTCGTGAACGGGACCGGCAACCAAGGCGTCCCCAGCTATTCCATTTTGACGAGCCCGGCGCTGACCGTGACGTCCACCGGCTCGGCGAGCCTCAGCTTCGATCATCGCTACAGTTTCGAATACGACGGCACGCGGTGGGACGGCGGTCAGGTGCAGGTGAGCGTGAATGGCGGCGCCTTCACCACCGTGGCGCTGAGTTACACGGGCACGCTCACCGGCAACACCATCCTGAACGGCCAGCCGGGCTTCAACGGGGATTCCCCCGGCTACGGCACGCCGAGCTACGTGACGAGCACCGCCACGCTGGGCAGCTTTGTCGCCGGCGACCTGTTGCGGGTTCGCTTTGTGGGAGCGTGGGATGAACTCGCCATTGGCACGGTGCCGAACTGGGTGGTGGACAACGTGAGCGTGACGAACGTCTTGGTGTCCGAACCCGCCCAGTTTGCCGTCTTCGCGGGCCTCGGCGTGCTGGGCTGGACGTGGTTTCGTCGACGACGGTCTGAGCGCGGGGCGCCGTGTCGCGGCCCCGTCAATTCATGAAGACTCATATGCAACGGCTCCTTCTCTCCGCGCTGGCTGGGTTCCTTGCGCTGCGGCTGGCCTCGGTCGCGGCCGACGCGATCCCGCCGGTGCAGATGCTCGTGCCGGGCTTCACCGTGCGCGAATTGCCGGTGCAGCTGCGCAATCTCAACAACCTCGTCTACGCGCCCGACGGCCGACTCTTCGCGCTCGGCTACGACGGCTACGTGTGGCAGCTGAAGGACACGGATGGCGACGGCCACGAGGACGCCGCGTCGGCCTTCTGGGACAACAAGGGCAACGAAATCCCCGCGAGCATCGGCATGGCGTGGGGTCCCGGCGGGCTCTACATCGCGAGCCGCGGAAAAATCCTGCACCTGCGCGACAAAGGCGACGGCACCAGCGAGCTCCTCACGATCACCGGCGGCTGGCTGCCGCCCACCGCCGCGGCCGGATCGAACCTCGACGCCATCGGCCTCGCCGTGGATCCGCAGGGCAACATCTTCTTCGGCCTCGGCGTCGACGCGTGGAACGGCGCGTATCGCGTCAACCAAAAGACCGGCGTCTCCGACTACAACCCGTTCAGCGAACGCGGCACGATCATCCGCCTTTCGCCCGACTGGAAACGCCGCGACATCATCGCCACCGGCCTGCGGTTCCCGGTGTCGCTCGCGTTCAACGCCGCCGGCGATCTCTTTTGCAGCGACCAGGAGGGCGCGACCTGGCTCGCCAACGGCAACCCGTTCGACGAGCTGCTGCACATCCAGAAAGGCCGGCACTACGGGTTCCCGCCGCGACATCCGCTGCACAACCCCGGCGTGATCGACGAGCCGAGCGTCTTCGACTACGGCCCGCAGCACCAGTCGACGTGCGGCGTGCACTTCAACGAGCCGGTCGCCGGCGGCACCGCGACCTTTGGCCCGGCGTCGTGGCGCGGCGATGCCTTCGTCGCGGGCGAGTCGCGCGGCAAGATCTGGCGCACGAAGCTCGTGAAGACTCCTGCCGGCTACGTCGCGAAAAACGATCTCATCGCCGCCGTCGCGATGCTCGTGATTGACGCCGTGCCGACGCCCGCCGGCGATCTCCTCGTCGCCTGCCACAGCGGCAAGCCGGACTGGGGCACGGGCCCGCGCGGGCAGGGGACGATCTTCAAGATTTCCTACACCGGCCGGGGCGTCCCGCAACCCGTGCTCGCCTACGCCGCGAGCCCGACGGAGACGCGCGTGATCTTTGATCGCGCCGTCGACCCGACGCAGTGGCGCACGCTCGCGAAGCAAAGCGCGATTACCAAGGGGCCGCACGTGGCCGCGGGCGATCGCTTCGAGGCGTTTGTGCCGGGCTACCAGGTCGTGAAAGACCAGGCCACGGTCGCGCGCCACGACGTGCCCGTGCTCTCCGCGGTGCTCGCGCCCGACCTGCGCTCCCTTACCCTGCGCACGGCGCCGCGGATGGAGGCGACCAACTACGCGGTGCAATTGCCCGAGGGCCCGGCGTCGGAGCGGCCGCGCGACACTGGGCGCAAGGAACTGGCGCAACGCGCGGCGATCGACCTGCTCACCGACCTCACGGGCGTCGAGGCCGAGTGGCGCGATGCGGCGGGCGCGCTGCAATGGCGCGGCTGGTTGCCGCACTTTGATCTCAAGGTCGGGCGTGAATTCACGGCCCCGAGCGACGAGCACGCGCGCCTCCTCGCGCTGCTCAAGACCCCCGGGGTGCTCACCCTGCGGGCGCAGCTCGATCTCCATCTGATGCTGCGGCCGGCGATTCAGCCGGGCGCGAAGCTCGACTTCGAATATCCGGCCGAGACGGTCACGGTCACCTTCAAGGCCGGCGGCCGGCTCGGCCTGAAGGCCCTCGGCGCCCGCACCGAGCAGAAATCGGCGGGCGAGGTGCAGTTCACCGTGCAATCGCAGCCCGGCACGTGGCAGCCGCTCGAGCTCACCCTCGCGACCGGCGAAGGCGAACCCGGGATCGAGGTCGCGTGGCGCACGGCGGAGGATTTTCGCCCGCGCGCTCTGCCGTTGCGGCGGGTGCTGCTGCCTTGGGCGCGTGCTACCGCGGCTCCACCGGTCGATGCCCGGCGCAGCATCCCCGAAATCGCGGGTGGCGACTGGCAGCGCGGCAAGGCGGTCTTTGCCAGCGCGCAGGCGGCGTGCGCCGTGTGCCACCAAGTGCGCGGGGAGGGTGGCATCGTCGGCCCAGACCTTTCCAACCTGGTGCATCGCGACTACGCGTCGGTGCTGCGCGATATCATCGAACCCAGCGCCGCGATCAACCCCGACCGCATCGCCTACGTGATTGCGCTGGAGGACGGCAGCACCAGCGGCGGCGTGGTGTTGGACGAATCGCCTGCGAGCATCGTCGTGGCCGACGCCAGCGGCGCGCAGCGCACGATTCCGCGCGGCGCGATCGCCGGCATGAAGGCATCCGCAGTGTCGCTGATGCCGCCCGGGCTCTGGGAGCAGCTGACGGCTCAGCAGCAGCGCGACCTGATGGCCTTCCTGCTCACGGAGCCGCCGGCCCGGTGAGTTGGGCCAAAATCCTAACGCCACCCGCCGGCTTTGCGCTTGTCGCTGCGGCCTGCTTTGGCGAGGGTCCGCGGCCGTGGATGTTTCCCTTCCCCTCCGTGGGCGCCACCTGTGCGCCCTTCTGATTGCCGCGCTGGCGGCGGCGTGCCTTGTGCCCGCCGCCCGTGCCGCCGCCGCCCCGGCGGCGCCCGCGACGCCGGCCCGTGACGACGAGCGCATCACGCGCCTCACCGAACAAATCAAAGCCCTGCAGAGCGTCGTCGACGGCGCGAAAAACGATAACGAGAAACGCCGCCTGGAGGCGAACCTCGAGCAGTTCAAGCGCGAGCTGACGATCCTGACCGAGCGGCAAAACATCGAGGAGCAGCAGCGCGGCCTCGCCGAGGACCTGACCGCCAACCCGCTCGACACGCTGCGCGAGAAACTGCGCGCGGTTGACCGGTCCGTAGAGGAGGGCGAGACCAGGCTGAAGGAAATTGGCGCCCAGCGGAAAAAGGTCGCGGCCGAGCGCGAGACCCTCGACGCCCAACTCAAGTCCGCCGCGCGCGACACCACCAAGCAGGGCAACACTGTCCGCGTGGCCGAGCTCGAGGAGGCGCTGTTCACCAAGAACGAGGAGCTGCGCGCGCTGGCGCTCCAGCGCGAGGCGGCCGAGCAGGAAATCGAGCTCGCCCGCGAGGCCGACCGGCTGCGCGCGGTGCTCAAGACCGTCGATTCCGTCTCCAAGCCCACGCTGCGCGGGCTCTTCGAGGGCTTTGCCAAGCTGCGGGACGACCGCAAGGCCGACCTGCAGGTCTCCGCGCTCGCGGGGAACCTCGACCAGAACCTCAAGATCAGCCAGAACTCGCTCGAACTCTCGCAGCTCAAGCTGGCGAAGTTTGACGAGGAGCTGGCCTTGCTCGAGCGGCAGACCGGCGGCCTCTTCCGCAACAACCCCGAGGTAGACCGCCTGCTGGCCGCGCAGCGCAGCCAGAAGAAGGCGCTCGTCGAGCGCGTCCCGCACATCGCCGCGCAGGTCGACGCGCTGCGGCGCGCGCAACAGGCCGTGGCCCAGCGGCGCGACCTGACCGCGCTGGACGCCTCCGGCCGCCGCGACAGCCTCGAGGCGCAGAAGGAAATCTACCTGTTGCGCCTGCGCTGGCCCGGCATCTGTCTCGCGCTCCTGCTCGGCCTCTACATCGTCGTCGGCTGGGTCTGGCTGCCACGCACCCGCAAGAACGAGGCGCTCTTCCTCGCGCGACGGCTCTCACGCTACCTGCACTTTCTGGCCGCGGTCGGCATCTGCGCGGGATTTCTCTTCGACGATCTGTCGATGGTCGCGGCGACGTTTGGCGTGGTGAGCGCCGCGCTCGTCATCTCCCTGAAGGACGTCTGCACCTCGCTCTTCGGCTGGTTCGTCACGATGGTGAGCGGCAAGATGAGCATCGGCGACCGCCTCGAGATCGACGGGGTGAAGGGCGACATCATCGACATCGATCTGCTCCGCACGACGTTGCTGGAGGTCAACGCCTGGCTGGGCGCCGACCAGACCACCGGCCGCGTGATCTCGATGCCCAACAATTTCATCTTCACGAAGAAGGTTTTCAACTACTCGCACGGCCACCCCTACATCTGGAACAAGATTGAGGTGACGATGACGTTCACCTCGCCCGCGGCCGAGACGGAGGCGATGCTGATGAAAATCCTCGAGGAGGAGACGCGCACCAACTTCGCCGAGGCGCGCGTGGCCGCCTCCGCGATGCGCAAGCGCTACGGCGTGGAGGACGCGATCTACGAGCCGCGCATCCGCGTGCGCGTGGGCGAGTCGGGCGTCGTCTACGGCTTGTATTTCGTGACGCACTATCGCGACGCATCGAGCCCGCGTTCGCGGCTGGCGCGGCGCATCCTCGCGGAGCTGGAGAAGCGGCCGCACATCCAGCTCGCGTTCCAGACCATTCAGCTCGTCGACGATCCGCAGACCTCGCACAAGGAGCAGTTGCCCTCCGCGATCTACGGGGCGAAGCCGGCGGTGTAGGCCGCGCGGGCTTCGTGGCCCGCCTCGTGAGAGGCGGGATGGTTTGGGATCAAAAGCGACGACGGTCCCGGCTATCACGAGCCGGGCTACAACAAGCCGCGGTTACCTCACGCCCCGTGGCACTGCTTGAATTTCTTCCCGCTGCCGCACGGGCAGGGGTCGTTGCGGCCGACCTTGGGCGCCTCGCGGCGGATCGTGACCTTGGGCAGCACGATCTCGGACTCGGCGGGGGGCGCGGGGGCCGCGCCACTGCCGGTGCCGCTCGTCGTCGCGACGGGCGCCGCGGCCGCGGCGTCAGCCGGGCCCTCGGCGTGCGCCGAGCGGCTGAGCACCGCGAGCATGTTCTCGAAGTTGTCGAGTTGCGTCGTGCTGCGGAAAAGGCCGGTGCAAATCTGGAGGCGCACGTTGGCCATCAGCTCCTGGAAATACTTGTAGGCCTCGCCCTTGTATTCAACGAGCGGATCCTTCTGGCCGTAGCTGCGGAGGCCGATCGATTTGCGCAGGTCCTCCATCTCGGTGAGGTGCTCCTGCCAGTGGTGGTCGATGGCGTTGATGACGACGTAGCGCTCGAGCGCACCGAGAGCCTCGGGAATCTCGGCGGCCTCCTTGTCGGCATAGGCGCTGCGGATGCGATCGAGGATCAGGTTGACGAGCGGCTCGGGGTCGCCGCCCTTGAGGTCCGCGGCGTGGATCGTGACGGGGAAGTGAGAGCGGACCCAGCCGGCGAGGCTCTCGAGGGCGGTCTGGGTGGCGCCGGCCTTCTCGTCGATGCCGGCGATTTCGAAGCGGTGGTGGAGTTCCTCGCCGATTTGCTCGAAGATGATGTCCTTCGAGCGCTCGGCGTGGATGGCGGCGTTGCGGATGCCGTAGACGACCTCGCGCTGCTGGTTGAGCACGTCGTCGTATTGGAGCAGGCGCTTGCGGGCGGAGAAGTTCTGCTGCTCGACCTTTTTCTGCGCGCTCTCGATGGAGCGGTTGAGCCATGGGTGCTCGAGCTCCTCGCCCTCCTTCATGGAGCCTTCCATGAGCTTGGAGGCGAGGTTGCCTTGGAGGAAGAGCCGCATGAGCTGATCCTCGAGCGAGAGGTAAAACTTGGTGAGGCCGGGGTCGCCCTGGCGCGAGCAGCGGCCGCGGAGCTGGCGGTCGATGCGGCGGGACTCGTGGCGCTCGGTGCCGATGACGTAGAGGCCGCCGAGCTCGCGCACGCCTTCGCCGAGTTTGATGTCGGTGCCGCGGCCGGCCATGTTGGTGGCGATCGTGACGGCGCCGCGCTGGCCGGCGCGGGCGACGATGTCGGCCTCCTGGGCGTGGAACTTGGCGTTGAGGACCGTGTGGATGACGCCGCTGCGCCGGAGCATGCGGGAGAGCAGCTCGGAGGACTCGACGCTGGTGGTGCCGACGAGCACGGGCTGGCCGCGTTTGTTCGCGGTCTCGATTTCCTTCACGACGGCGGCGTATTTGTCGCGGCGGGTCTTGAAGATGGAGTCGTTGCGGTCCTCGCGGATGCAGGGCTTGTTCGTTGGCACGACCTGCACGCCGAGGCGGTAGATCTCGCTGAACTCGGTGGCCTCGGTCTCGGCGGTGCCGGTCATGCCGGCGAGCTTCTCGTAGAGGCGGAAGTAATTCTGGATGGTGATCGTGGCGTAAGTGCGGGTCTCGCGCTCGATGACGACGCCCTCCTTGGCTTCGACGGCCTGGTGCAGGCCGTCGGACCAGCGGCGGCCGGGCATGACGCGGCCCGTGTTCTCGTCGACGATGAGGACCTTGCCGTCGGGCGAGACGACATATTCGACGTCGCGCTCGTAGAGGGAGTAGGCGCGGAGGAGCTGCGAGATGGCGTGGATTTCCTCGGAGACCTCCGCGTAGCGGTTTTGGGAGGCGAGCTTTCTTTCCTCGCGTTGCTCGGGCGTGAACTGCGCGTCGTTCTCCAGGAGGGAAAACTCCGTCGCGAGATCGGGGAGCATGAAGGCGTCGGGATTGTCGGGCCGGAGCGCGGTGCGGCCGATCTGGGTGAGATCGGCCTGGTGCTGGCGCTCGTCGATGACGAAGAGGAGATGCTCCTTCAGGGTGTAGAGCTCCTCCTTGTTGAGATCGGAGTTGAGGTCGGTCTCGGTCTTGTCGAGGAGCTTGCGCCACTCGGGCGTCTCCATGAGGCGGAGGAGCTGCTTGTTCTTGGGATGCCCCATCTTCACCTGGAGCATCTTGCGAGCGGCGAGCTGGCGATCCTCGGGGGAGAGACCGGGCTTCTCGAGCAGATCCTTGGCCTCGGTCACGATCTTGTTGCAGAGGCGGATTTGGTCGCCCACGAGGCGATCGACGGCGGGCTTCAGCCGAGTGAAGGGTTGCTCGCGCTCGATGGGCGCGGGCCCGGAGATGATCAGCGGCGTGCGGGCCTCGTCGACGAGGATGGAGTCGATTTCGTCGACGATGCAGAACCAATGGTCGCGCTGGACCTGATCCTCCTTGCGGGTCGCCATGCCATTGTCGCGGAGGTAATCGAAGCCGAACTCGCTGGCGGTGCCGTAGGTGATGTCGCAGCCATACATCTCGCGGCGCTGCTCCGGGGCCATCTGTTGCTGGATGCAGCCGACGGAGACGCCGAGGAACTTGTAGAGGTGGCCCATCCACTCGGAGTCACGGCGGGCAAGGTAGTCGTTGACGGTGACGAGCTGGGTGTTCCGGCCGATGAGGGAATTGAGGTAGAGCGGAAGGGTGGAGACGAGGGTCTTGCCCTCGCCGGTCGCCATCTCGGCGATCTTGCCCTGGTGGATCGCGAGGCCGCCGATGAGCTGCACGTCGAAATGCACCATGTCCCACCTGAGTTCATGACCACAGACGTTGGCCGTGGAGCCGACGAGCCGGCGGGCCGCGTTTTTGACGACGGCAAAGGCCTCGGGCAGGATGGCATCAAGTTCGGCGCGTTTGTCCTTGGCGGCCGCAACCCGGGCGCGGAACTCGGCCGTCTTGGCGCGGAGCTGATCGTCGGTCAGCGACTGGTAGGACTGCTCGAGCTCATTGATGCGCGCCACGACGGGGCGCGCCTTCTCGAGGAACTTTTTGTAGTGTCGGCCGGAAAACCGCTTGAGCAGGAACGAGAGCATGAAAGGCCGGGACGGTAGGCGGCCCCTGCCTATTGGCAAATGGCAAATGGGTGCGCGACCGCCGCCCCCGCCGCCGCTGCTACAGGGTGCGGATGCGCACGGAGCGGCCGTGGGCGTCGAGCTTTTCCATGGCGGCAAAGGCGGCGACAGTGGGCTCCGCTTTCTTCACGCTGGCCTTGTCGTAACGGATGATGCTCGTGCGGCGCATGAAGTCCGCCACGCGCAGGCCGCTGAAGAAACGCCCCGCGCGGCCCGTCGGCAGCACATGGCTCGGCCCCGCGGTGAAGTCCCCCAGCGCCGTCGGCGAGTGGTTGCCGATCATGATGGCGCCGGCGGTCGTGATGGCTTCCGTGAGCTTTTTCACGGCGGCGTCGGCGACGAGCAGCTCAAGGTGCTCGGGCGCGATGTAGTTGGCGATGTCGGTGGCCTGCTGCAGTGATTTCGCCTCGATGGCGAGGAAGCCGGATTCGAGGACACGCACGGTCTTCTCCGCGCGGCCGAGGACTTGGAGCTGCGTGCGCATCTCCGACATGATCTTCGCGATGAGATCGCCGTTGGTCGCGACGAGGTAGATCTTTTCGCGTCCGGTGCCGTGCTCGGCCTGCGCGAGCAAGTCCGCGGCGGCGAACGAAGGCTTGGCGGTCTCGTCGGCGATGACCATGACCTCACTGGGGCCGGGCAGGGAGTCGATGCCGACATGGCCGAAGACCTGACGCTTGGCTTCGCAGACGTAGGCGTTGCCGGGTCCGAAGATTTTGTCCACTGGCGCGATGGTGGTCGTGCCAAACGCGAGCGCGCCGATGGCCTGCGCGCCGCCGACCCGGTAGGCTTCCTCGATGCCGAGCAGGTGGAGCGCGGCGAGCACGGCAGGCGAGACCTTGCCCTCGGCGTTCGAGGGGGTGAAGACCACGATCTCGGGGCAGCCGGCGATTTTCGCCAGCGTGGCCGTCATGAGGACGGTCGAGGCGAGCGGCACCTCGCCGCCCGGCACGTAGAGGCCGACGCGCCGAATGGGATCCCATTTCTCGCCTACGGCGGCGCCGTGCTTGTTTTTCCCGGTCCAGTTTTCGGGGCGGCCCTTTTGATGAAAGGCAGTGATGTTGTCGCGGGCGGCCTGGAGGGCGCGGAGCTCGGCGGGCGAGATGCGCTTCGCCGCGCCCGCGAGATCGGCAGCGGGGATGCGGAAGTCGCGGGCGCGCAGCTTGGCGCCATCGAACTTGGCGGCGTAGTAGGCGAGGGCCTCGTCGCCGCGCGAGCGCACGTCGGCCAGGACGGCGGCCACGGAATCCGACACCTCGCGGGGAACCGCTGTGCCGCGGCAAAACGCGGCGATCTCCTCGGCAAAGGTCTTGGATGTGTGGTGCAGCGTCCGCATGGCAGGCTGAGCGGGTTCTAACCGAGGAGACGATAGCCGCGAGAAATTTCTGGCTGGCCGCTGCGGCGGCTCCGTTGACTCACGGGGCGGTCGGCGTCGGCACCGCAAAGTAGCGCGGAGGCGAGGGAACGTTTACGTCTACCCGCTCGATGGTGAGCACGATGGTCTGGCTGGCGCCCTTGGCGTCCTTGGAGATGGTAGTCACCACCCGCGGGAAGCGGACGCCCTGCACGGTCATCTCGCCTTCCTCGCGAATGGCGCGCCCATCTTCGGTCTCGGTGAGGATGAGGCGGCCGGTCGCGACATCGAAATAGCGCGTGAACACCACCGTGGGCCCATGGATAAACGCGATTTTGTGGCAACTGACACCGTCGATGGTGTGCCGGCCCAGGTCCTGCACCCGGCCGCCACGCTGCTCGAGGCCGCGGTAGTAGTAGAGATTCTCCCACGTCTCGGCGAGCAGCCGGCGCGTGCGCGCCGGGGGCAGGATGTTGAGCCGGCGTTGCTTGGCGTCGGGCCCGACCTGGATGAGCTGCCACGATTCGTAACCATCGAGCCCCGTGATCTCGGTGCGATCGTCGATCGTCATTTTCAGCAGCTGGCGGTCGGGCTTTTCGAAGACGGCGTCGAGCGGCACGGACTTCGTATTTGCCGGATTGGCGGGATCGGCGATCTTGAGCGTCGCGATAAAGCGCACGCTCGTGAGGCTGGAGAGCGTGGCCTCGGTGGCGACAAAGGCGCGGGCTTTGGCGATGATGGGCAGCTCGCTGGCGGTGGCGGGTAGCATTGCCGCCAAGCCGAGGCCGGCGGCGGAAAGGATGTGGCGCAGCGTCAGGTGCATACGGGTGATGGTGCGCACAGCGCCGGCAATCCGCAACCGCAGACTACTCCCACTCGATCGTGGCGGGCGGCTTGGAACTCACGTCGTAGACCACGCGGCCCACGCCGCGCACCTCGTTGGTGATGCGGCTGGAGATCTTTTGCAGCACCTCGTGCGGGAGCTTGGCCCAGTCGGCCGTCATCGCGTCGGTCGATTCGACGATGCGCATCGCGATCACGTAGTCGTAGGTGCGCTCGTCGCCGAAGACGCCGACGGTTTTCACCGGCAGGAAAACGCAGAACGACTGCCACACCTTCCAATAGTGACCGCTCGCCATCATTTCTTCCTGGAGCACGTGGTCGGCGTTGCGGAGAATCTCGAGTTTCGCCTCGGTGATGTCGCCCATCACGCGCACGCCCAGGCCGGGGCCGGGGAAGGGCTGGCGCCACACGACTTCCTTGGGCAAGCCAAGCGCCTCGCCCACGCGCCGGACCTCGTCCTTGAACAACTCGCGCAATGGCTCGACGAGCTTGAGCTTCATGCGCTCGGGCAGGCCGCCGACATTGTGGTGCGTCTTGATGAGCGAGGCCGGGTTGCCCTGGATCGAGACGCTCTCGATCACGTCGGGGTAGAGCGTGCCCTGCGCGAGGAACTCCGCGCTGCCCTTGATCGACTTGAGGGATTTCTCGAACACCTCGACGAACGTGCGCCCGATGATCTTCCGCTTCTGCTCGGGCTCAGTGACGCCCTTGAGCCGGCGGAGGAAAAGCTTCGAGGCATCCGCGACGCGCAGATCGATTTTGAAATGATCGCCGTAGAGTTTCTCCACGGCGGCGCGCTCGCCCTTGCGGAGCAGGCCGTTGTCCACGAAGACGCACGTGAGCTGCTTGCCGATGGCCTTGTGCAGCAGCGCGGCCGCGACTGAGGAGTCGACGCCTCCCGAGAGTCCGAGGAGCACGCGGCCCTTACCGACCTGCGCGCGGATTTTTTCCACGGAATGCGCGATGAAGTCCTTGGTCGTCCACTCCTGTTTCACGCCGCAGACGCCGAGGAGGAAATTCCGGATCATGTCCACGCCGCGCTCGGTGTGGAAGACCTCGGGATGAAACTGGATGCCGTGGAAGTGCCGCTTGGGGTCCTCGATGGCGGCGAAGGGCGAGTTATCCGTGGTGCCGACGGCGCGGAAACCGGGCGGAAGTTTCGTGAGCTTGTCGCCGTGGGAATTCCAGACGCGGAGTTTTTTCGGCAGGCCGGTGAAGAGCGGGCTCTTCTTCGTGATTGAGAGGTGGCCGTGGCCGTATTCGCGGGCCTTGCTGTGCGCGACCGTGCCGCCGAGGAAGTGCCCCATGAGCTGCACGCCGTAGCAGATGCCAAGCACCGGCACGCCGAGTTCAAAAATCGCCCGATCCGGGTGGGGCGCCTGCTTGGAATAAACGCTCTGCGGTCCGCCGGAGAGGATGATGCCGGCGACGCCATCGGCGCGCAACTGGGCCGCGGGCGTCGAGAAGTGGTAGATCTTCGAGTAGACTTGGGACTCGCGGATCCGGCGCGCGATGACCTGCGTGAGCTGCGAACCGAAGTCCAGGACGGCGATGGTTTGTGGCATGAGCGACGGAGGAAAAGGAAGAGCAGAGGCCGGCGCGCGGGGCGCGGCAAGCGTGGAGTGGGCGCGGGGCGGCTGACTTGCGCGTTCGTCAGGCGAACACCACGCGGTAGATGTGATCCGCCAAAGCAGAGCGGCTACGCAGCCAATGCGCGAGTTCCACTAGCAGCGACATGCCGATCAGCGTCCCTCCGAACATCGCCAACGCCCCCCATGAATCTGGATCCGGCCGCCCCAACGGGCGCACGAGCACCTGCAGCAGCCCAATCTGTGCGACGTAAGCGACGAGCGAGTATTGGCCCACGCGCACCAGATGGCGCACAGCCGGGCTGGCGCCCCAGGCGCGGGTGAGGCGTATGCTCAAACCGCACAAAAACGCGACCGCGATCATGGAGCCCGCGAGTTGGACGCTATACGTGTAGCCGTGGCCGGTGCCGAATACGGCGAACGCTGCCATGCCCGCGGTCGCGGGCCAGAACACCCGGCCGAGGGTGTCCGGACTGCGCATTGCCCAGCCCGCGAGTAGTCCCACGAAGCCCGCGCCCATAAATTTCACGATCACCAGCGGATAATCGTGGTATCCGATCCATCCGCAGAGAGCGACAAATCCGATGCAGAATGCCGGCAGAAACGCGCGCCACCGCGCCGCCAGCGCGAGTAACAGCGGCGCCAGCGCGATGGTGTAGGCAATCGGCACCAGCACCTCAAATGCGGCGAGTCGTGCGCCGCCGGCCCTTGCCCCGCCCTGAAGAAAAACCTCCTGCCAATGGCGAAAAAACTCTGTGACGCCGACGCGCTGTCCGTAAGCCGGGCTCCTCACCAGCTGCGCGATGATGTTGAGCGCAATAAATAGTGCCAACAACCGCAGGCTCCGCGACACCAGGCGCCACGTTAGTCCGGCTTCACCTCTTGCGAACCGTGGATGGTAGACAATTGCCAGCAGGAAGCCCGTAATCAGCACGAACGACGGCGGCAGGAATGAAAAATAGTGGAAGCCAAGGTGGTGCTGGCTCGTGTAGTTCAGCGAGTGGTAGACCACCATGACGCCGACTAACAGGCCCTTCGTGAGGTCCAAGTAATCCAATCGTTGCGGTGCGGACGGCGATGTGTTCACAATTGCCGAGGATTCCAGCTCGCCGGCACCGGTCCGTCAACGGCCGGCGCCGAGATCCGCCAGCGCCCGTCCCACCGGCAGGATGGGCACGCCCGAGCGCACCGCGCAGCCCACGACACTCTCGAAAAATGCGGGCGTGCAGCCGTATCGGGTTGGTCGAACGTCCACGTCGTGCGTCGAGAATATCAGCCAGCCGCCGTGTTCCGTGATCTCGCCCACAAGGCGTTCGATCGCCCCTAGGTCCTCGCCGCACTGCTCGAGAAAAAAAGATGCGATGCAGTTGAGATCCACGGTGCCAATGTTGCTTGTTTGTCCACCAAAACGGCAGCCGCGAAAAATGCGGGCGAGCCGTCGCTTGGCCGCCGGCCGCGGATAGCTGATTGGGTAGGAGTGAGACGCAAAGGTTGCGCCGTCGCCGAGTTCGGCCGAAAGGGCGGCGGCATTGCGGCGCACCGACGCCAAATATTCTGTGGCGGGAGTTTCCCAAGCCGGACAGTGATCGTAGGTGTGGCAGCCGAGTTCGTGGCCGGAGCGCACCAGCCGCGCGATGTCGGCGGGGTCGAACATCCGCCCCGTCTCAATCGTGTGGCCCGCGAGCCCGAAGGCGGTGTAGTAGGTGGCGGCGAGGCCATGTTCTGCGAGCGCGGCCCCGCCTCTTACCAGCGCCGAATGGGGGAAATCGTCGAAGGTGAAGGAGATCATTGCGCGGCGCGCCGGCATCGTCCACGTGCGTCGTGCGAGCCACCGGGCCATGCGCCGCGCGCAAACCCCGTGCAAGCGCGACCATGGCTCGGAACTCATGTTCCTGGCATTGAACGGCTGGGGCCTAGCTTGAAACTTTCTGCCGCGCATGCGCGGCGGCGAGTGCGTTCCCATATGGCTTTTGCACGCCGCTTGAGAATGCCGTCACGTCCGCGCCAAGACGACGCCATCAAGTGCACGCCGTAGTCGCCGAACTTGTGCCATGAACTCTCGTCGCGGACATCGGGCGGAAAGAGCACCTTCACACTGCGCGCTCGTCCGGCGTTCTCGGCAAGGGTCCTAGTAACAAGTCCCGGTCCTGTAGAAAACAGGACGTTAAACCCATCACGAAATATTAATGGGATGTCGCTCAGCATGCGCGATGCCCAATCCGAATCGGATTGGGCGCGAACACAATTGTCGATAATGGCTCGAATGAAAGGGTGGCCGGCGGCAGCGCCGAATGCGTAGTTGCCTATTTCCCAGTCGATGTGATGTTCGTCGCGTAGGAAACGGCTCAAAGTTAGCTCCTCGAAAGTGAATACACAACCTGAGTCGCACAGATCGTCCAAGCCTCGGTTTAGAAAAACATCGAGGTCGAAATAGAATCCCCCGAGTCGGTAGACTGCCAGATATCGGAAAAAATCATACCGTTGAATTCTGAGAGCGAAGGCATCCATGACGGGACGATATTCGGGAAATTCGCGATCCACGAATTGTTCCATCTCGGTTTCGTCGAAATGAACGTGTTCAAACGATGGGTTCAATGCCATCATGCTTGCGAGTGCGGCCTTCTCGAGCGGCGGCAAGTTTCTGCTCCTGAGTTTGTGGATAATTCGTCGCGGAATCACAGATGTGGTGATCATGTGGGGATCAACTGTTGTTTCATGGATTTGTCCTCGGGTGCTCAACGGGCATGCGCTCGATGTCGGCTGGAGGCAGATCGTTATTGAAAGGAACGGCGTCACGACGGGTCTCGAGTTGGCCGAATGATACCAGTAGGAAGAGAAATCCGAGTGGGGTCATGCATGCGAAGTTGGACTCGGAAAAATTGGCAATGAGCGTTGCGACGAACACGGCAAATCGCACCACGGGATAGTTTCCGCCGCGGCCAAGGTCGCGGTTAATTTTGATGCCGGTCCCCACCAGCATGAGCGCGAGGAAAATGACGCCGACCGCGCCGCCCGCGAGATAGATCTCAATGTATCCGTTGTGTGCAGACCCGGCGCGTGCCCATCGGGGTAGCTTGTCTTGAAAAAATGTGTCATCCCAAAAGCTCATGAAGCCGGTTCCGAATGTCGGGTCTGTGCCTACCGAAAGCAGTTCGCGCCAGACTTCGGTGCGGCCCGTAAAGGTCATGTCGCGGCCGAGCGCTTTCACGATGGCCTCGGTGAGACCAACCTCGCGATCGATGACAAAGAAAGTGCCGGCGACGGCTACCGCGTAGACGCCAAAAGAGCTAATCCGCTTGTGCAGCGCCGGCACGCGAATGCCGATGAGTATTGCCGCACCCACCACCAACGCGAGCATTGTCGTTTTGCTGTCGCATAGAATGAAGAGCCAGATGCCAATGCCTGTGATACCTGCGGCGACCGCCCGGTCGAGGATTGGGGGTGGATTTGTGCGATCGCGCGTTCGTTCCAACCAGTCCCAAACAAATACGAATCCGCAGACCAGTAGCATCGTCCCTAGGGAGTTCTTTTGAAAGGTCACGCCAATTGACTCCATGCCGCCACCATGCACACTGTATCGACGTCCGAGCTCGGGGAAATGTCGGATGAAGATTAGGGAGAGTGGGATGAGCACGAAAGCGCAGCGCACAAATACTGCTCGGATCGCTTGTAAGGGACTGGCCTCGGTTAGGATTACAAGTGCCACGACTATATTCCCAGTTTCCTTCACCCAGCGTTTGAGCGACGCCTCGAACGAGTTGGCCCAGATAACGCTAAGTAGGAGAAAACCGTAGAACAGAACGACTGGCCACGCTTGCCCTAGGGCTCTTGTGACGCCGAATGGTCGCTGCAACAGCGTGAGACTGGCGGCCACAATCATTGTAAGGTAGAACATTCTATCCACCGGGCTGCCATCAAGTGAGTCGTAGGATCCGCTGAAGCCGACCCAAGCGGATAGCGGCCGCGAGGCAATGATGCCGACCCAGATTGTGGGAATCCAAATTCCAATCGTCGATAGTTCAGGTCGTTGTCTAATATCACGCCGGATCAGCCACGCGGCCAACAGCAAGAAAATGAACAAGATTAGTTGCGGCATGGCGGGGCTGCGAGCTGTCGATTGATGAAGTGGAGAGTTAGCATCCGGTGCAAGTCGAGCGTGCGGTTCTCGCTGCCGGTCGTATGAGCCTCGACCAGTCGCCGAGGCTTCTCGGCCGCGTAACATGGGGGCAATCGGTCGAATTCCAGATTCAGTGAACCCAGGTGCGATGAGAGTTCGTCGCGATACCAAGAGCGAAAGTGGTAGAACTTGTGGCGGCCAAGAAATACGCGCTCAACGTGCCAGGCTTGGAACGGGCGGGTCGCTCTCACCAAGGCCTGCGGCATACCGTAGTCCCAAGCGTATTCTGCCTTGGCGGTGAACTCTTGCCAGCAGTGCTCGATTGCTCCCAACACAGGAACGGGCCGCAGCCTTACCGCGCGGTCCGTTGAAACGGCCGCGAAGTCGGCGTTGCCGGCCGCGGTCGCTCGTAGCGCTGGCACCGGGCTTCTTTCCCAGCCGAAAGGCGTGCGGTAGGCGAGGGCGACCAAGGCGTTGTCGAGGAAGGGCGAGCGTGGCTCCAGCACGGCCGCTTCTATGGCGAGGCGCGCATGGTGGTGCCACGGCACCTGTTTGAAGGCGATGAACGACAGTCTGTGCCCAGCAGACTCGTTGCGGTAAGTCTCCGCCGCCGACGCGAGGTGAGGAAAAAACTCAGGTGTGAACAGGGCCGGGTCGTGCGCGCGCGGTCGGAATGCGATGTTTGCGCGAAGCACCTCGGAACCATAGTTGCCGGTCAAACGGACTGGCGCGATTTTGCGGGCGAGTCGGTTGGCATGGAGTTCGACTGAACCCGAGACATCCATTGTGCCACCGCTTACGGCGACCGTGCGTTCAGCGAGTTCGAGAAATTGGGAAAAAAAACCAGGCACCACCGGAATGATGTGGTGCGGCTGGCAGGCCAGCTTTGAGAGTCGACGGCCAATGCGCACGTCAGCGCAGTCGCGATACGGCCCGCCAAAGGTGTAGCAAGGGAGTTCGCCTGGCTTGGCGCCCGCCCAAGCGAGCACCATGCGGCTGTCGAGTCCGCCGGTCATCGACATGCCGGCCTGACCCGGCCCGCGGCGGTATCGAGGGACGATCTTTGCGAAAAGCTCGGTTAGCTGTGCGCAGAATTCCTCCGGGGCCAGCTGGGGTTGTTGCTCCCATGCTTCGGGCGAAAAGTAGCGGCGTTTCTCAACACGGCCGTCGGCATGCAGGGACCACAATGATCCCGGCGGTAGCAGCATGATGCCGGCGAAAAGCGTGCGGTTCTGCATCACGCAACCGAGAGAGAAGAACTCGCCAAGCCCGCGGGGATCGATGCGCCGCGTCGCCGGCAGTGCTGCGAGCAGCGCGGCTGCATCAGAGGCGAACCACAGTCCGTCTGCGGTGGCATGCACATGGACCCGGCTGGCGCCAAATCGATCGTTGAAGAGTAGCACGCGATCAGCGCGGCGATCGATGATCACCCCACTGAACCGGCCGTTGAGTCGCAAGATAATTTCCTCGCCTTCGGCTTCGTAGCAACGAACGAGGCACTCGGCCTGAGTCTGGCAGGATGATCCGCGGGCGCGAATAGCGCACTCTTTTTCCTCAAGATCGAAGTCGCGGCCGTGGAATAGGAGAAAGATATCGCGAGCGTCGTTCCAAGCGACGAAGAGGTCGTCAGCTGCACGCTGAACCCAGGCCACCCTTGCGCCCGCTTGGAGGCTGGCTAGTTCCCCTGCCTTCGCCGGTTCCTCCATCGTCCCAGCGAGCGCGCGCGCCATCGTTACGACATCGGTTTCCGACGCTGGGTTCCGGACGCGGGGGCCAACGATGCCTACGAAACCGGGCATAGCGAAGACCCCGTTTTGGGCGGAGATGTGAACATGGAGCCGGCGGGAGGAATCGAACACTCCATCTGCCGAATACAATTCGGCCACTCTAGCGTTGAGCTACACCGGCTAAGGTCGTTCATCAGGCGGTCCGCTGGGGTGCGGATGGGACGCGCTCGCCCGAGATTTTTGGCCCAAATTTGTCGTAGACGAAGGCGCGCGAGTCCAGTAAAAAGTTGGTCAACTGCTCTGGAAGGGTAGCGGCAACTCCGCGGTGGAAGCCCGTGGCGAGCGCAATGCGTCCCTTAAGCGTTAGCGGGATAAAGTAGCGCGGCACGAGCACCTCAGTGAAGCCGTTGCGTCGCTTGAACTCCGTCACGCTGCTGTTT
>JAEUHB010000234.1 GCA_016794665.1 Opitutaceae bacterium | reverse complement strand
GCCGCGCGGGTGGCGATGCGCGACTCGTTGAAGACTGTGAACGTGATCGAGATCACGCGCAGCGCGGCGTAGAGCCGGCCCTTGAGGGAGCGGTCGTTGAGCAGCTCCGGCTGCCAGATTTCGCGCTCGTAGATCCGCGTCAGCCGCGCCCAGAGGCTACGGCGCCGGCCCGGCGGGGGCGTGTCGGTCTGGCCGGCGATTGCCACGGCGTCACATCCCGAGCAGGTAGCGCGCGAGCATCCCCATGCCAACCACCGCCGCCGCAATCGCCGCGAGCGCCGGCACCAAGCTCGTCATGAGCGTGCAGAGGTAGAGCCCGATCGAGCCCGCAGCAGCATAGAGCAGCGGTTCCTGCAGGCCCTGCATCATGTAGGTCAAGCCGAGCCAGCCGAGACCCAGCGCAGCGCGGAAGCGCACAAAAGGATAGAGTGTCGTCATGCCCAGCCCGAGCAGCACGGCAAGCACGAGGTCCACTACGCCTAGGATCACGAGGGGGTTGGCGATGAGCTGCGCGCCCTCCATCGAAATCAGCGCGGCCGAGGCGGGCAAGATTTCGGCGGCGGCGGCGAGCACCAGCGCGAGAATTGCGCCCCAGAGGCCGAGACGGGCGGCGCGCGCACGCGCGACGGATGGGTCGGCCTTGTCCTTGGTGTCCGCGGTGCGACCCTCGGCCGCGGCCAGCATATCGTCGACCGTGATGGGTCTTACGGTGTCTTCCTTCACGTTCAGCGAGTCGATTTCCTTGGCCTTGAGCGCGAGCTTCTTCTTCGCCGGAAACACGACTGCCATGAGCGCCACGTTGCCGTTGAGCGGCACCCATTGCTCCGTTGCGGCGTCGTAGTAAAGTGACTCGGGGGTGACTTGCCCGACCTCCGCGAGATCGGCGACTTGCTGGGCCGTGAACGGGCCGCGGGCCTCGGTCTCGGTGGGGTTGCGGATGTAGATCTCCTGCGGTTCCTGCGTCGCCATGGGAGCGGAGGCTGGGTGCGGCCCTCCGCACCGGCAAGTGTGTTTTGCGGGGGCGTGCCCGGGATTTACGAAGAAGTGACCGGTTGCCGGCGTGGGATCGCGCGAAGCGCAGGCGGGATCACATGCGCGTGAGCGTGCGCAGGCCGAGCAGATGCAGCCCGGTCTCGAGCGTGAGCAACGTCCGCGCGCAAAGCAGGAGGCGGCGGGCGCGCACGGCGGGCTCGTCGACAAGCACCTTGTCCGCGTTGTTGAACGAGGAGTAGTCGCCCGCGAGCTCGAAGAGGTAGAGGCCGAGGAAATGCGGGCGCAGCGTGTCGGTCGCGAGGCGCAGGGCGTCAGGGAACTTCACGAGCTTGCGCGCGAGCAGGATCTCGGCGGCGGTCTCGAGACCGGAGGCGGCCGCGGCGTGGGCCGGATCGTGAGGCGACGCGGCGGCCTTCCGGAAAATCGAGTGGATCCGCGCCACGGCGTAGAGCAGGTAGGGCGCGGTGTTGCCGTCGAGCGCGAGCATCTTGTCCCACGAGAAGATGTAGTTGCTCGAGCGGTTCTGCGAGAGGTCGGCGTATTGCACCGCGCCGATGCCGACGGTGCGCGCGATCTCGCGGCGCTCGGGTTCGGGGAGGTCCGGGTTTTTCTCCGACACGATCGCGAACGCGCGGTCCTCCGCCTCGTCGAGCAGGGCCTTGAGCTTGATCACATCGCCGCTGCGGGTCTTGAGCGCCTTGCCGTCCTCGCCGGTCACGGCGCCGAAGGTCACGTGGTGCAGCTCGGGCAGGCGGTAGCTTTTCGCCGCGAACCATTTTCTCACCGTGAGGAAGAGCTGCTCGAAGTGATCGGCCTGGCGGAAATCGGTGACAACCACGATGCCGTCGGCCTTGAAGTGCTCGGTGCGGTAGAGTGCGGTCGCGAGATCGGTGGAGGCGTAGTTGCTGGCGCCGTCGGCCTTGCGGACGAGGAAGGGCTGGGTCTTGAAGCGCGGGTGCTCCGGGTGAAAGACCACGAGCGCGCCCTCGCTGATTTGCGCGAGCGGCGGGGTGGTCTCGGTGAGCTCGCGATAGATGCGCTCGACCTTGTCGTTGTAGAACGACTCGCCGAGGTTGTGGTCGAAGCGGATACCCAGCCGGTCGTAGATTTGCTGGAAGGCGGCAAGGCTGACCTCGGAGAATTTCTGCCACAGCGCGACGTTGGCCGCGTCGCCGTTTTGCAACGCGACGAGTTCGCGGCGCGCCTCCTCGAGCTCGGGCGAGCCGTCGGGCGTGGCGGCGTTGCCGAGTTTGTAGAGCCGCTCGAGCTCCTCGATGGCGTCGGTCGCGAGCGCGGCTTGGTCGGCCCAGCGCTTGTAGCCGTAGATGAGCTTGCCGAATTGCGTGCCCCAGTCGCCGAGGTGGTTGTCGCGGATCACGCGCGCGCCCGTGAACGCGAGCAGCCGGCAGATCGCCTCGCCGATGACGGCGGAGCGCAGGTGGCCGACATGCATCTGCTTCGCGGTGTTGGGCGAGGAATAGTCGACGACCCACGTCTGGCCCGCGTGCGCGGCGGAGGCGCCGGAGCGCAGCCGGTCCGCGGTGGCGAACGAATTCAACCATGCGAGCAACGCGGCGGGCTTGAGCGTGAAGTTGATGAACCCGGGCCCGGCGATCACGTGGTCGAAGGCCGCGCGCACCTCCGCCGGCAGGGCATTGGCAATTTGATCCGCGACGGCGCGGGGATTCAGTTTGCGGGCCTTGGCGTAGCCGAGCGTGCCGTTGGCCTGGAAGTCGCCGTGCTTGGGATCGGCGACGCGCACCTCGGGCGCAAAGGCGGCAGCGTCGGCGAGCCCGGCCGCGGCGGCGGCGGCGCGAAGCGCGCGGTCGAGATCGGCGGCGAGGTGGAACGAGGCATGCATCGCACCAGAAAACCGGATGCGACGCGCAGCGCGCAAGCGCGGAGTTGGCTTGCGGCGCGCCGGGCGCGGGCTTGGCATCGCGCGAGCTTCTCGCCCACGCATGGACGCCCACCTGATTGAATTCCTCAGCCTGCTGCTCCGCTGGCTGCACCTGGTCGCCGGCATCGCTTGGATCGGGTCGTCGTTTTACTTCATCTGGCTCGATAACTCGCTCGAGCCGCCGCCCGAGGGCTCGGACGCGAAGAGAAAGGGCGTGTCCGGCGAACTTTGGGCAGTGCATGGCGGCGGATTCTACAACCCGCAGAAATACGCCGTCGCGCCCGCGTCCCTTCCCGAGCGGCTGCACTGGTTCAAGTGGGAGGCCTACACGACCTGGCTCTCGGGCACGGCGCTGCTCGTGGTGGTCTACTGGCTCCGCGCGCAGACAATGATGATCGACGGGGGTGTCGCCGCGCTGGCGCCGTGGCAGGCAATTGGCATCGGCGCGGCCAGCATGCTGGGCTCGTGGCTGATTTACGATGCGCTCTGCCGCTCGCCGCTCGGGCGGCGGGACGGGCTGCTCGGCGTGGTGGTCTTTGCGCTGCTGGCGCTGCTGGCGTGGACCCTGCACCGGTGGCTGGGCGGACGCGCCGCGTTCATGCACGTGGGCACGGCGATGGGCACGATCATGGTC
>JAEUHB010000233.1 GCA_016794665.1 Opitutaceae bacterium | reverse complement strand
CGGCGGCTGCAGACTTGGCGGCCGCGTCCGCGGCAGCTGCGACGGTCTTGTCGGCGAGCTTGCCGAGGCGGTCGTTGGAGGCGGCTTCGGCGGCGGCGGCGCGTTTGGCGGCCATCTCGTCGATCATGCGGACGAACTTTTTGTAGGGCGCCCAGAACGCCTGGCGGAGGCTGATGGGATTGTCGACGATGCTGGTGATGACGGCGTCCCAATCGCGGCCTTTGCGATCATAGAAGATACCGTGGCGGCCAACGAAGAGGTAGTCGCTGTCGCCTTGGCTGAAGCAGCACGCGACGGTCATCGCGGCGCCGCCGGGGCGCGTGCAGTTGACGTAGGCAATGTAGGCCTTGCTCATGGCGGCGAGCGGCTGCGGGGCATCGACGCGGATGCAGAGCTCGCAGGAGCGGCTGTCCAAGTAAAGCGTGCCGGCCTGGAAGGTGGCGAGCCGGTCGCGCGAGTAGAAATCGGCGAAGTTGACGAAATTGTGGAGCAGCGCGCGGAGGTCGCGGGTGTAGCGGAGGAGTTTCTCGAGGTTGCCGATTGCGGCGGCCTCGGGGGCGAGGGCGGCGTCCTGCGCGACGAGGGTGGTGAGCGTCTCCTTGCCTTTGCCGGCGAGGATGGCCTTCACGCGATCGAGGCCGAGGGCCTCGACGGAGCCGCCGGTCTTGCCGGCGGTCCAGGCTTCGTAGGCGGCGAGCTTGCCGTTGAGGTCAGCCCACTCGGCAGCAGTGAGCGACGTCTTGCCGGCGCCGAAGGCGGGTGTGACCGCGGCGGCGTGGAGGGCGGCGATGGCGCCGGCCCACGCGGGGTTGACGCCGTCCGAGAGCGGGAGCGCGCGGCCGGGCTCGACGCGTGCGAGGGGGAACTGCGCGATCTCGAGCGAGGCGGCGCCGAGGTCCTTGGCGGCGAGGGCGGTGAAATCGGACTCGGCGCGGTTGACAGCGGCGGTGGCGCGGGCGTCGAAGGCGGCGAGGCGGCAGCGGGCGAAGAAGTCCTCGACCTTGGCGCGCACGGCTTTCACGGCAGCGAGGGCGGCAGCCGACTTGTCGCCGAGCGGGGCCGCACCGCTGGCATTCCAGGCGGCGAAGGCCGTGCAGTCGGCGAAGAAGTCGTCGACGAGCTTCTGGTTGACGCCGGGTGTGCCGCTGCGATCGGGCGCCGAGCCCTTGGTGGCGATGATGTCGGCGATGAGCTGGGCGGTCGCGGCGTCGGCGGCTGAGGTGGCGGTGACGACACCGTCGCCGTTGAACTTGGTGCCGGCGAAAATCTTCGCGGTGTCGGAGGCGTCGCCGAGGGAGATGGAGTCGGCGGTCTTGCCGAGGTTTTTCAGAATCTGCTTGGCGGAGGCGAGCACGGCCTTGCCCTCGGGCGTGGCGTCGTTGAGCGCGGCGAGTGAGAGCGAGTCGGTTTCCTTGAGCACATCGCCGAGGTCCTTCAGGTGGGCGTCGGCCCACTTGATGGCGGCGAGGAGCTCAGGCACGCGGATGCGGCCGTCGCCATCGGTGTCGATGAGGGCGAGGGTCTTCTCGTCGAGCTCGAGGCCCTTCACGGGGCAGCTGAGCGCGACCCAGAGCTTCTGGTCGAGCTGGTCAAGCGCGCGGAGATCGGCGCCCGAGGCCAGTGTGACTTGGTCGAGGCCGCCCGTGCGGAAGAATTTCCACGTGTGGCGGGAGGGTGCAGCAGAGGGCGATGTCATGGTGATGTCGGGGGAGGGGAAGGCGGGAAAATGTTGGGAGTGCCAGAGGTGGCAATGCCAGAACCTTGCGGATGGTCAGAATCGGTCGGTGCCAGTGTGGCGGACACTCGTGCTTAGGGCACCTCGTAAACCTCGACGAGCGCCACACCGGTAGCACCGCCCGTGCCCGCCACCTGCGCCGTGTAGGATCCCGGGGCGAGCGAGATGAGCAGGGCGGCGTCCCCCGAGCTCGGCGGCAGGGCAAAGGCGCCGACCTGCGTGAATGCCGCCGCGAGCGCCGGGGCGCCGGCCCAACCGGCGTTGGTGGCGACAACGGCGCTGGCGGCGTTGCGCAGTTCGAGCCGGGGATTGGCGAGCACGCCCGCCACGCCAAAGGCGCCGAGCGTGGGGCCGATGCCGCGGATGAGGAGGGTGCGCGGGACGTTCCCGGATAGGACGAAGCCCGCGATGAGCGTCTGCGCGCCCGTGCCGGCAAGCGTGCGGGCGGAGAGATTGATGAAGCGCGTGCCGGAACTGGCGGCGTCAGCGTCGTAGGCCTCGACGAGCACGACGCCCGTGCCGCCGGATGAGGAGGTCACTTGCGCCGAATAGGCCCCGGCCGCGAGCGTCGAGAGCAGAGCCGCGTCGCGCGAGGTCGCGCCGAGGGCAAACGCGCCAACGCCCGCAAACGCGTTGGTGAGCGCGGTCGTGCCGCCCCAGCCGCTGTTGGTCGCG
>JAEUHB010000208.1 GCA_016794665.1 Opitutaceae bacterium | reverse complement strand
CGATCTTTCGCCGTGAAGCCGGAGCCGCCGTCCTGGCTTCTACTCCCCCACGACGCCAAGTCGATTCGTCCGCAGGAGCCGGCGCACACCGCAGGTCGTTTTGTTCCAACTGGCATAGGTCCAGCCGCTCTTGCTGCTCGCTGGAGTATTCGCCCACCGGGCGCAGGCGCGGCGCGAGCAAGGTTTTAACGAGTCGCTTCGGGATCAAATCCATCGGCGGATCGCGCAGCTTGACGATGTGGTGACGAGCGCCCGGCGTAGGAGCATGATTCTCGTGCTGATGGGGGTGATTTGCCCACTGGCCATTCTTCACCTCGGCATGCGGGTCAACCACAAGACCCTTAGCGACGTCCGCTGGGTGCCCATCGTCCTGCTCATCTTGTGCGTTGCGGCTGGGGTGATGGCACTCCGCCGTTCGGTGCCGCAGGCCCTCTCGCGCAAGCGCGAACTGGAGGCGCTGGTCAAAGAGCTCGGCGGGCAATGACCCCGCACGACTTCGAGCGGGAGGCCGTGGAAAATTTATTGCTGCGACCGGGCACGGCGCTCGTCACGGTGCCGCGCCATGCTTCGCCCCCGCAAGAAATACACCGTCCGCGATCTCCAGCTGCTGAAAGGGAAGCGCTGCCTCACGCACATCCACGTGAAATCGCCCGAGGAAGCCGCGGCGGCGGAGGCGGCGGGTGTCGACCTGATGAGCTGCAGCTTCGACTCGCCGGAGGCGCAGGCGCGGCTGCCGCTGCTGGTGGCCGCCGCGCCCAACAGCTTCCTCTCGTGCGCGACGCCCCACGGCCTCGCCTCGCCGGAGGAGGCGATCCGCGTGGCGTTTCGCGCGCTCGAGATTGGCGCGAGCTCGGTGTATTGCTCGGCGAGCCCGTTCATCATCGAGGCGATGGCGCGCGAGCGCATACCGGTCGTCGGCCACCTCGGCATGGTGCCGCGCCACGTGACGTGGACCAACTACCGCGCCATCGGCAAGACCGAGGCCGAGGCCGTGCAGCTTTTCCGGGACATGAAGACCCTCGAGAGCGCCGGCGCCTACGCCGCTGAGCTCGAGTGCGTGCCGCACAACCTCGCGCGCTTCCTCTCGGAGCAGACGAAAATGCTGCTGATGTCGCTCGGCTCCGGCCCGGGCTGCGACACGCAGTTCCTCTTCTCCGACGACATCCTCGGCGACTACGACGAGCGCCTGCCACGACACGCCAAGGCTTACCGCAACTTCCTCGAGGAGCATCGCCGCCTTCAGCGCGAGCGGATCGCGGCCTTCGGCGAATACATCGCCGACGTGAAGGCGGGCCGCTTCCCCGCGGCGACGCACCTCGTCGAGATGGACGACGCCGTCCTGCACAAGGCGATCGCCGCGATTGGAAAAACGTCGGGCTGAACGGGTGATGACCCTCTTTCACCGTGACCTCGGCGGGGCGGGAAAGCCGCCGCTCGTGCTGCTGCACGGGATGCTCGGCTCGTCGCGCAACTGGCAGACCGCGGGCGCGGACCTCGCGGCGCATTTCCATGTGCTCGCGCCCGACCTGCGCAACCACGGGCGCTCGCCGCACGCGGATGAGATGAGCTACGAGGACATGCTCGCCGATGTCATCACGTGGGCCGATGCGCAGGGACTCGCGCGCGCGACGTGGATCGGCCACAGCATGGGGGGCAAGGTCGCGATGCTCCTCGGGTGCCGGCAGCCGCAGCGGGTCGAGCGGCTCGTCATCGCGGACATCGCGCCGCGCGACTACTACTGGCCCGGCCACCGGCAGAGCTTTGCGGCGATGAACGAGCTGAATCTTGCCGACCTCGGCTCCCGCGCGGAGGCGGAGATGCGCATGGAGGGCCGCGTGCCGAGCTATCCGCTGCGAAAATTTCTCACGACCAATCTCGAGCAGCGCGCCGACGGCCGTTGGGCGTGGACCATCAATCTGCCCGTGCTCACGGCGGCGCTGCCCGCGCTCGAGAAAAGCCCGTTGCGTAGCGGCGACACGTTTGCCGGCCCGGTGCGCTTCATCGCCGGCGGCAAGTCGCCCTACATCGAGCCCGCCGACCACGCGACGATCCGCGGACATTTCCCCGCCGCGGACATCGTCACGATCGCGGCGAGCGCGCACAACCCGCACATGGAGACGCGCGCGGAGTTTGTGGCCGCGGTGCTCGCGCCGCACGCGTGAGGCCGCAAGCGGGGCAACTGCACGCCTCGTTTGTCATTCTGAGGGTAGCGGAGAATCCAGCAGGAGCTGAGACGCCCCCACGCGAGGCGGGTGTCCAAGTGGATTCTTCGCTGCGCTCTGAATGACAAGACCTGGGGCGCGGTTTCCGCCGCAGGCAAAAAGCCGCGTTGCTTTTCCGCGGCGCGCTCCGTGAATGTCCTTCGCGTTCCCGGCACCCCGACCCTTTTCCCATGCCCCTGATCACGTCGAGCAAGACCCAGCCCAGCTATGATCTCATCGTCGTCGGCTCCGGCGCCGCCGGCGGCCAGACCGCCTACACCGCGGTGATGGAGGGCGCCAAGGTCCTGATGCTCGAGGCCGGCCGGAACTACGTCCCCGAGTCGGAGACGCCGATGTTCCAGAACAACAGCAACGCCCCGCTGCGCGGCGCCAGCACGCCGGACAAGCCCTTTGGCTTCTACGACTCGACCATCGACGGCGGCTGGGAGGTGCCCGGCGAGCCCTACACGAGCGCGTCCGACGATCCCGAGCGCAAGTTCTGGTGGTGGCGCGCGCGCATGATGGGCGGCCGCACCAACCACTGGGGGCGCATCTCGCTCCGCAACGGCCCCTATGATTTCAAGCCGCGCAGCCGCGACGGCCTCGGCTTCGACTGGCCGCTCAACTACGAGGACCTCGCGCCCTATTACGACAAGACGGAGATGCTCGTCGGCGTGTTTGGCGACAACCACGGGCTCGAGAACACCCCCGACTCCCCGGCCGGCTGCCTCCAGCCGCCGCCCGCGATGCGGGCCGGCGAGCAGCTCGTGCGCGCGCGCGGGAAGAAGCTCGGCCTCCCCGTCATCCCGATCCATCGCGCCGTCCTGACGCAGAAGCAGGACGCCGACGTGCTCCCGAAAAAAATCCACCCCAACAACCCGCGCGCCCAGCGCCTGCTCGCCGACGCGATGCGCGCACGCGCGGCGTGCTTCTGGGCGACGCCCTGCGGCCGCGGTTGCTCGATCCGCGCGAACTACCAATCGACGACGGTCCACCTCCCGCCCGCGCTCGCGAGCGGCAACCTCGACATCGTGCCCAACGCCATGGCGCGCGAGGTCACGACCGATGCCAACGGCAAGGCCACCGGTGTCGTTTACATCGACAAGACCACCGGTCAGGAGCACCGCGTGCGCGGCAAGGTGATCGTGCTCGCCGCGAGCTCCGCGGAGTCCGTGCGCATCATGCTCAACTCGAAGTCGGCGCGTTTCCCCCGCGGCATCGCCAACTCGAACGGCCTCGTCGGCAAATACATCATGGACACCGTGGGCGCGCGCCTCACCGGCCAGATCCCGCTCCTGGAGAACATCGCGCTCAATGAGGACGGCGCCGGCGGCGGCCATACCTACATCCCCTGGTGGCTCTACAAGGAGCAGCTCGCCGGCAAGCTCGACTTCGCGCGCGGCTACCACATCGAATTCCAGACCGGCCGCCACATGCCCTCCATGGGCACCGCCAGCGGGATGGATGCCTATTCACGCGGCAGCTACGGGAAAAAATTCAAGGAGGACGCCCGCCGCTACTACG
The DNA here is from genome assembly GCA_016794665.1 of Opitutaceae bacterium. Classification (GTDB taxonomy): domain Bacteria; phylum Verrucomicrobiota; class Verrucomicrobiia; order Opitutales; family Opitutaceae; genus ER46. The sequence continues at coordinate 5,063 of JAEUHB010000208.1, read as the reverse complement.
GCTCGGTCGTCGGCTTCGCCGGCCGGGGCGACATGATCCCCAACGACGACTCGTTCTGCGATCTCGATCCCGTGGTGAAGGACAAGTGGGGCATCCCCGTTTTGCGCTTCCACTGGAAGTGGTCCGAGCACGAGACCCGGCAGGCGAAGCACATGCAGGACACCTTCGCGCAAATCATCGACGCCCTCGGCGGCCGCTTGCTGATGAAACCGGAGGCCGACGGCGCCAAGGCCATCGAGCCCGGCGGCAAGATCATCCACGAGGTCGGCGGCACGATCATGGGCGCCGATCCGAGGAAGTCCGTGACCAACCAGTGGTGCCAGACCTGGGAGGTGAAGAATCTCTTCATCACCGACGGCGGCCCATTTTGCTCCAACGCGGACAAGAATCCCACGCTCACCATCATGGCCCTCGCCTGGCGCGCCACCGACTGGATGCTCGCCGAAATGAAGAAAGGAAATCTCTGACATGAACGCCCCCGATTTGCCCCTCCCGCCCCGCCGCCTCGATCGCCGCACCGCGATCAAGTGGGTGATGACCGCCACCGCCGCCATGTCCGTGCTCGATCATGCGGCCTTCGCCGCCGCCGCGCCCGCCGCCGGCGCGGCCAAGGGTTACGGCACCGATCCCGATCTCATGAAGGCGTGGAAGCCGGGCGAAGCCTGGCCGCTCACGTTCACCGCCAGCCAGCGCGCCACCGCCGTCGCCCTGTGCGACGTGATCCTGCCCGCCGATGAGAAAGGCCCCGCGGCCTCGACGGTGGGCACGCACGACTTCATCGACGAGTGGATCAGCGCGCCGTATCCCGGCCACGCCGCGGATCGGAAAACGATCCTCGACGGATTTACGTGGCTTGATGCGGAGGCGCAGAAGCGTTTCCGGAAGGCCTTCACCGCGCTCGATGCCCGCCAGCAGGCCGCCATCTGCGACGACGTGTGCCATCTCCCGGAGGCAAAGCCCGAGCACCGGCAAGGCGCGCAGTTCTTCCGCCGTTTCCGTGATCTCGCCGCGGGCGGCTACTACACGACCCCCGAGGGCATGAAGGACATCGGCTACACCGGCAACGTCGCCCTCGAGAAATACGAAGGCCCGCCGCCCGAGGTGCTGCGGAAGCTGGGGATTGCCTGACGCTGGCGCGGGGCCGTCCGACCCCGCTTACCGCCGCGACCACAGCCGCAGGGACGCGAGCAGGAAACTCTCCAGCGCCGCGGACTCATTGAGGTTCAGCCGCAGCAGGCCAACGTCGTGCTCGAGCTGGTTGACGGCCCCCACCAGCGCGCGGCGGGTGGGCTCGTCGCCGGCCGTCAGGCGCGGCAGCGCAAACGCGCGCGTCGCGTGCTCGATCTCGGTGAAGAGCCGCGCGCGCAGGCCGTTGGCGAGGCCGGTCTCGATCGCGACCTGCTCGTCGTCGTCGAGGTCGGGCGGGAGTTTCTCCTTTTGCGCCTTCCACGCCTCGGCGGTGGCGAAGTCCAGCACCGCGCCGAAGCGCGCGACGAGCCCGTAGACGGAAAAAACATGATCCGCGATCGCAGCCTTGTCGTGGGCGACGGCTTCCGTGAGGCGGCCGAGCCACGCGCGGTAGTCGGCCAGCCAGGCGGCCCAGCCGTCGGCGGCGACCGCAAGGCCCGAGGCGGGAAACCGGAAGATGAGCACGCGGCTGCGAATCGTCGGGAGAAGCGCGTAGGGACGCGTCGTGAGCAGGAGCAGCGTGGTGTTCGCGGGCGGTTCCTCGAGCGTCTTGAGGAACACGTTGGCCGCCGTCACGTGCATGCGATCGACCTCGTGGAGGATCGCGACCTTGCGCGGCGCGACCGCGGGCGAGACCTGGACCTTGGCGATGAGATCGCGCGTGGCGTCGGCCGAGATTTGGCGCGACTTGCCGGCGGGGCGCAGGGCGAAGCAGTCGGGGTGCTGGTCGGGCGGAAAGGTAGCGGCCGCGCGCTTGCCCGCCTCGCCGTTGAGCAGCCGGTCGGCGATGGCGTGCGCGATGGCGGCGAGGGTGTCGGGATCGTCGCCGTGCAGCAGCAGGCTGTGCGAGAGCCGGCGGCGCGCGATGGCCTGCTCGATGACCGCGACGGCGGGCGTGCCGGCGAGGGCGGGGGGCCAGGGAGTCGGGGCGGACATGGGTTGGCGTTGCGACCGAGGCTGGCGCTCAGCCGGACACGAAGGCGCGGAAGGTCTCGCGGATGTGACTTGAGATCCGATCCACGGTATCGGTGCTGGTTTGGAGCAACGTGATGCCCAGATCGATGCTGCGGCTCGCCAGCAAGGCGTGGTCCTCCGCAAGTCCGTCGCTGGACTCGAACCACGCGAACAGCTCGCGCCCGATGCGGATCGCGTCGTCGTCCGTCAGCACCGATCGGCGATGCCGCAGTAGGGCCTCGGTGTAGGCGATGCACTTGCTGCCGACTTCAGATTTGGGTGACGAGTTTGGCATGGTGGGTGTTTGCAGGCGAAGCGCACGCTGGGCGGACCTTTGTGCGGCCATCCCCGGCGGGCAAGGCTACTTCAGCCGCGCCTGCACCTCGGCCCAGATTTTATTCTCGATGGCGTCCGCGGTCTCGGTGCCGTCAACGACGATGATCCGGCCGGGCAGGCCCTGCGCGAGGACGAGGTAGCCGTCGCGGATCTTGCGGTAGAAATCGATGGTCTCGCGCTCCATGCGGTCGGGCAGGCCGGAGGCTCGAGCCTTAACGCGCTGCAGGCTCACCTCGAGCGGCACGTCGATGACGATGGTGAGGTCGGGCATGACCTCGCCGACGGCGAAGCGGTTGATTTGCGCGACGGGATCGGCGGCAAGGTTGCGGCCGATGCCTTGGTAGACGGTGGAGGAGTCGAGGTAGCGGTCGCTGAGCACGATGGCGCCGCGGCGCAGCGCGGGCGCGATGACCTCGCGCACCAACTGGGCGCGCGCGGCGGTGAAGAGCAGCAGCTCGGCCTCGGCGCACATCTCGTCGCCCTTGGAATTATGGACGATGATGTTCCGGATCTGCTCGCCGATCTCGGTGCCGCCGGGCTCGCGGGTCGTGACGACGTCGCGGTTGATTTTTTGAAAGCGCGCGGCGAGGCGCTTGATCTGGGTGGACTTGCCGGAGCCCTCCGATCCTTCGAACGAGATCAGGCGGCCGGCAGGCGTGGAATTCGACGGCATGGGACGCCGCCGAGGAAGAATTGCCCGCGGGCCGCCGCAAACAGATTCGCGCGGCCCTGTGAACAACCGCCCGGGATTTTCCGTTGCGCGTGCGGATCAAACCCGGCAACGGTGTGCAGCACTGCGACATGGCCGAGCCCTCTTTTTTCACTCCCGTCCTGGCGACCAACATCATCGAGATCTTCGAGCGCTGCGGGACGATCGACAAAATAATCGTGCTCGGCCTGGCGGTCGCGAGCCTCGTGGCGTGGACCGTGATGTTCGGGAAACACGCCGAGCTGAAGCGCCTGCGCGCGCTCAACCGCTCGTTTGAGGCGCACCTGCGCGACCAGCGCACGCTGCTCGATCTCCCGGAGTCGTTCCGGGAGAAGCGCGTCATCCCCTACGCCGATCTCTTCGCGGACGCGGTCGAGGGCTACTGGCGGGCGGCGGCGATTGGGCGCGAGCGCGGCAACGAAAGCTCGCGTGCGAAGCTTGAGCACGCGGAGAACGCCCTCCAGCGCGCCATCGCGCGCCAGACGCTGCGCTACGAGGCGAGCATGATTTTCCTCGCTTCGATCGTGTCGGGCGCGCCGTTCATCGGGCTGCTTGGCACGGTGTGGGGCGTGATGGAGGCATTCAGCTCCGTCGCGACGCAGCAGACCGCGGGCATCCAGGCGCTGGCGCCGGGCGTCTCGGGCGCGATGCTCGCCACGATCGCGGGCCTCGTGGTGGCGATCCCGTCCGTGTTTGGCTATAACCTGCTGCTGGGCCACACGCGGCAGATGATCACGGAGCTGGAAAATTTCGCCAGCTCGCTGGCGGACCGCATCGAGCTCGAGTCGAGCTGACCCGGAGCGCGTCATGGCCCGCAATTTTCGCCGTCACCGCGCCGCGCACCCGATCGCGGATCTGAACGTGACCAATCTGATCGACCTCGGGTTCATCCTGCTCGTGATTTTCATGATCGCGACGCCGCTGATTCAGCAGGACCAGACGATTCCGGTGCAGGTGCCGACCGTGGCCAAGGCCCCGCAGACGAAGGTCGATCCCAAGGAGCGGTTCATCGCGGTGGGCGTGAGCACCAAGGGCTTCTACGTCGGCAACCGCGCGACCCCGCTGACCTTGGCGGAGGTGCGTGAGCGCCTCCGCGCCTTTGCGGCCGAACCCAAGCCTCCGGTCATTCGCATTCTTGGCGACGCGAGCGTGCCCTACCAAAAGGTGGCGGAGCTCTTCACCGAGGTGCAAAAAGCGGGTCTCACTCGCTTCAACTTCGACACGCAGACGGAGAGCCGCTGACCATGCAGTCCCCGGGCGCCTTCGTTCTTTCCCTCACGTTGCACCTGTTGCTGCTGGGGTTGGCGCTTTTCTTCGGCTACTTCGCGCGCACTACGGACGAACCCGCGCGCGTGCTTGAGCTGGTTGCCGGCGAGGGCGACAACTACATAGCGACCGAGGCCCCGGCGCTGGGCTCGAGCGAGGGCATCAAGATGCCGGCGCAACCGCGTCCGCCGGCGCCCGTCGAACCCACTCCTGCGCCCCCGGCGCCTGTCACGCCGACGCCCCCCGCCGCCGTCACGCCGGCGCCCTCGTCTGAGCAGCCGATTCCGAATTTGAAAAAGGATGTGCAACGCGCCGTCGCCAACGCCAATGCGAAGGCCAAGCGCGAGATCCTCAAGGAACGCGCGGCGGAAAAGAAGCGTGAGGATGAGGAAAAGAAGCGGCTCACCAAGGAAGAGTTCGACCGGCAGAACAAAGCGAGATCCGCGTCGACGCCGACCAAGGTGGCTTCGGCCAAGGCACCCAAGGTGGACGCGGAAGGCATCGCCAAGGGCGTGGTCGGCGGCTCGACCGCCAACAAGATCGGCGGCGCCGGTGGCAAGGCGATGACGGCCAGTCCCGACAGCGTGCTCGAGGCCTACTATGCGCTCTT
>JAEUHB010000206.1 GCA_016794665.1 Opitutaceae bacterium | reverse complement strand
AGTTCGGCGCATGACCGCCCATGACCGCGCCCGCCAGCTCATCGACGCCGCGCACGCGGCCGATCCGAACCGCGCGGCGGACGGACGGCCGGCCGAGCTGGTCTACGGCGAGCGCGTCGAGGCGTGGGTTGTCCGGCTCGTGCCGGACGCCACACCTCACCTCCGGCTCGCCGCGCGCGCGCAGCACCTCGAGCGCTGGCTCACGCCGCGCGCGACGTTTCCCGAGGGCAAGGCCGGTTACCTCGCGTGGCGCCGCTCGCTCTATACCAAGCAGGCCGAGCGCGCCCGCGCCCTCGCGATCGAGGCGGGCGTCCCGGCCGCCGAGGCCGCGGAGATCGCCACGTGGGTCTCCAAGACCGACCTCAGGAAAAACGCCGGCACGCAGGCGCTCGAGGACGCCGCATGCCTCGTCTTCCTCGAAAACGAGATCGAGGCCTTTGCGGCGCAGCATGCGGACTACCCGCACGAGAAGTTCGTCGATATCCTGCGGAAGACCTGGCGCAAGATGAGCCCCGCCGCCCAAGCCGCCGCGCTCGCGCTCGATCTTCCACCCGCGATCGCGGCGCTGGTGCGCGAGGCGTTGCAAGCCCCACCCTGATCGGGCGGGCGGCCGGCATTAGCCGGCCGCGAAGGCGTCATCACCGCCGCGCACTTTCGTTCGCCCCGGTGATTTGCTGTTGAACCCGCCGCCGGGCTTCTGCGTCTTTGCGTGCGCGCGCCGTCATCGGCCGCGCGGCCAACTTCCCCCGGCATGGACACTCCCACCGCCCCCACTCCCGCGCCAGACGCCCCCGGCGATCGCCGCGATTTCCTCACCAAGGCCGCCGCCATCGCCATCGGCGGCGCCATCACGGTGGTCCCGCCCGTCGCGGGCCTCTGCGTCTTTCTCGATCCGCTGCGGCGCCAGTCGGCCGCCGGCGCCTCCGTGCTCGTCGCCTCGCTCAACGCGCTGGCCGAGGGCGGCGAGCCCAAGAAATTTCCCGTGGTCGCCGACAAGGTCGACGCCTGGAACCGCGCCACCAATGTCCCGATCGGCGCGGTCTACCTCCAGCGCCTCAAGGACAACAAGGTCCGCGCGCTCAACGTCGTGTGCCCGCACGCCGGCTGCTTCGTGAACTACCGCGCCGGCGAGAACGATTTCTTCTGCCCGTGCCACGACAGCCGCTTCAGCACCGACGGCGCGATCCTCGATCCCAAGAGCCCGAGCCCGCGGCCGCTCGACGAGCTGCCCGTTGAAATCCGCAAGGGCACCGAGGTCTGGGTCACGTTCCAGAATTTCCGCGCCGGCGAGCACAAGAAGATCCCCGTCTGACCATGAAGGCCGCCCTCGACTGGCTCGACCACCGCACCGGCTACAAGCGCCTCCTGCACGAGACGCTCTTTGAAAACGTCCCCGGCGGCGCGCGCTGGCGCTACGTCTGGGGCAGCACGCTCGCGTTCTGCTTCATGGTGCAGGTCGTCACCGGGCTCGCGCTCTGGCTCGCCTACAGCCCCAGCTCGCAGACGGCGTGGGAGAGCGTCTACTTCATCCAGCACGAGATGTGGGGCGGCTGGTTCCTACGCGGCGTGCACCACTTCACCGCGCAGGCGATGACGGTGCTCCTGGTGTTTCACCTCATGCAGGTGGTGATCGACGGCGCCTACAAGGCCCCGCGCGAGTTCAACTTCTGGTCGGGCATCCTGCTGCTGCTGCTCACGCTCGCCCTGTCGCTCACCGGCTACCTGCTGCCGTGGGACCAAAAGGGCTACTGGGCCACCAAGGTCGCGACCAACATCGCCGCCATCACGCCCTTCGTCGGGCCGGAGCTCCAGAAGCTCGTCGTGGGTGGCAGCGACTACGGGCACCACACCCTCACGCGGTTCTTCGCGCTGCACGCCGGCATCATCCCCGGCCTGATCATCGCCTTCATCGTCGGGCACATCTACCTTTTCCGGAAGCACGGCATCACCCCGAAGCTGCCGAAGCGCCGGCCCGACGCGGCGTTCTGGCCCGACCAGGTGCTGCGCGACGCGGTGGCGTGCCTCGCCGTGCTGGCCGTGGTGCTGTTCCTCACGATCCGCTACGGCGCCGAGCTGGGCGCGCCCGCGGATCCCTCCGAGGCGTTCGACGCGCGGCCCGAGTGGTATTTTCTCTTCCTGTTCGAGTTCCTGAAATATTTCCCCGGCGAGACCGAGGTCTGGGGCGCCATCGTGATCCCGACCCTGCTGCTCGCGGTGCTGGCCGCGATGCCCTTCATCGGCAACTGGAAGCTCGGCCATCGCTTCAACGTCGGCCTGCTCTGGGTGCTGCTGATCGGCGCCGGCGGGCTGACCTTCCGCGTCATGCAGGCCGACCGCAACAACGCGAACTACCAGGCCGCCCTGCGCACCGCCGAGCGCGACGCGCACCGCGTGATCGAGCTGGCGCAGTCGCCCACCGGCATCCCGGTCACCGGGGCCGTCACGCTCCTCCGCAACGACCCGCGCACGCAGGGCCCGAAGATCTTCGCGCGGAGCTGCGCGAGCTGCCACCGCTACGACGGCCACGACGGCCTCGGGGGCCAGCCCAAGGACAAACAGAGCGCCGCCGATCTCAAGGGCTTCGCGAGCCGCGCGTGGCTCACGGGTCTCTTCGATCCGGCAAAGGTGGACACGCCGCACTACTTCGGCGGCACCGCGCAGAAAGCCGGCAAGATGGTGAAATACGTGAAGGAGGACGTCGCCGCGCTCGACGACGCGGGGAAAAAGGAGCTCGCGCAGGCCATCCTCGCCCTCTCCGCCGAGGCGCGCCTGAAATCCCAGCGCGAGCTCGACAAAAAAGACGAGGCGCTCATCGAGTCCGGCAC
>JAEUHB010000165.1 GCA_016794665.1 Opitutaceae bacterium | reverse complement strand
AGGAAGCGGACGATGCTGGCGTTGCGGTCGAGCAGGTCGCGCGTGAAGAGCTGCGTCTCGCGGCGCATCGCCGGCTGGAGGCCTTGGGCATAGTAGCGGGCAAACGCGCCGCGGTCGGGCGGCATGTCGCCGAGCACGCGGAGGTTCAGCCAACTGTCGAGGAAGCCGGCGACGAAGGTGTCAGCCCGCGGGCTGGCGAGGAGGCGGCGGGTTTGCGCGAGGAGATTTTCCCGCCCAAGGAGTTCCCCTGTGTCGGCGGCGCGGCGGAGCTCGGCGTCGGGCGTGGTGCCCCAGAGGAAGTAGGAAAGGCGCGAGGCCAGCGCGTGGGCGGAGAGTTTGCGCTGCGCGTCGGCGTCCTCGGCGCGCGCGGGATCAGCGAGGTAGAGGAAAGCGGGGGAGCAGAGCGCGGCCTTGAGGCCGTCGCGCAACGCTTCGTGCGGGGTGCGGCCCTCGGTGCGGCGCTTCGTGACGACGGCCATCAGGCGATCGATTTCCTCGGTGGTCGCGGGACGGCGGTAGGCGCGGTGGGCAAACGTGGTGAGGATCTCGCGCGTGCGCTCGGGCGCGAATGGCTTGTCACCGAAGATGGCGCGCTCGCTGGCGGTGGGGCCGGTGGCGTCGAGCGGGCCGTTGATTTCCACTTCGTGAATGCGAATCTGCGGGACGAAGCCATGGACCTGCACGACCACGCGCGCCTCGACGATGCCGGTCGTGCCGCGGACGTCGGCGGGGAAGTCCTTGTTGTATTGGCGGAGGATGCGGTTCCAGTTCTGGCGGGCGCCGATGGGGCCGTTGGGAAACGTGAAGCGCGGTGAGAAGCCTCGGTCGAGCCACACGCGAAACGTCTGCCACTCGATTTTCTCGTCGGGCAGCGTGACTTCGCCGAGCGACGGCTCGAGCGGTTGCTCGTGGTGCAGCGGGCCGATGCGGGCGTTGCCGGGGACAACGCCGAGGCGGAAGGGCGCGGCGGGGTCGTTGCCAAAGACGCGGGCGTCGTAGGGGTTCTTTCGATTCCTCGCCTCGGCGCGGACGCGGATCTCATACCAGCCGTCGGCGGGCACGCCGTCGGCAAACGCGAGCAGTGGCCCATAGGCGCCCTCGTGTTGCTCAGAATGGAGGCCCTCGTAGAGGACCATGTAGCGGAAATTCTGGACCTTGCCGTGCGAGTGCCGGAGCTCGGGCTGCTGCTGGAATTTGTCGGTGAAGCGCCACGTGCGCGGCGCGGGCGGGCGCGGCTGGCCGAGGGCCTTCTCGACGACGGCCTCGGCGGCGTCGACGTATTGCGCGAGGAGGTAGCCGGAGGTCTTCAGCGCGTCGCCGATGTTGTCCATCTGGTGGACGGTCTGGTCGCGCGGAAATTTCCCCGTCGGGTCAAACATCGCCATGTTCAGCGCGAACAGATCGCCGACGGTGGCGAGATACTCGCGGCGGTTGAGTCGGCGCAGCACGGTCTGGCCGCCGGTGCTGGCGAGCTGCGCGCGCCCCTCGGCGGCTTGCCGCGTGAGGAGCGCGATGATCGCGCTGCGCTCGGCGGCGGCGGGCTGCTTCTCCTCGGGCGGCGGCATGTCGCCGAGCGTGAGCTGGTCGATGATGTCCTGGAAATCAGTGAGGTGGTCCGCGTGCGTGACGGCGGCGGGCAATGCGTCGAAGCGCCGCTCGGCCTTCTGTTTCTCGGGGCCGTGGCACTTGACGCAGTAGTCAGCGAAGAATTTTTGCGAGGCGTGCGGAGCGGCGGCGAAAGCGGAGGAAGTTAAGAGGCTTGTGATGAGCACGAGCGCGGCGGCGATGACGGCGGCTGGAAGGCCGCGGCTCGAAACAGGAGCGTCGCTTGTCGGCGTGCCTCCGTTCGCAGGCGCAACGCGTGACGGCACGGCGGCGAGCGCCGGCCCTACAAAAGCAATCCGGCTCATTCCCAGCCTCACGCTTTCTCCAAGCCGCGCAGTGTGCCCGTGCTCGTGCCGAAGCGGCTCGCGTCCACGCCGAAATCCCGCAGCAGCGAAAGGTAGAGGTTGCACAGCGGCATGCGGCCCGTGGTGCCCGTCGTGGGAAACGCGCGGTGCTCGCCGTGCCTCCAGCCGCCGCCGGCGAGGACGATCGGGAGATTGTGGTTGGTGTGCGCGTTGGCGTTGCCCATGCCCGAGCCGAACAGGACCGACGTGTGGTCGAGGAGGCGCGCGTCGCCGTCGCGAATCGAGGCGAGCTTCTGGATGAAACGGGTGAACTGCTCCATCTGGTATTTCTCGATCTTCACGAGCGACTCGATGGCGTCGGGCTCCTGGCCGTGGTGGGAGAGCGCGTGGTAGCCCTTGCGGATGCCGAAGGCCGACGCCTCGAAGCCGCCTGCGATCTCGAGCGTGGCGATGCGCGTCGAGTCGGTCTGGAGCGCGAGCGCGATCAAGTCGTAGAAGACGGGCAGGTCGGAAACGAACTCCGTGTTCTGCGGCTCGGCGATGGCGGGCTTGGGCTTCGGGATTTTCGACCACTGGCGGGTGAGCTCGAGTTGTCTCTCCACGTCGCGCACGCTGGTGAGATACTCGTCGAGCTTCTCGCGATCGCGCGCGCCGAGCTGGCGGCCGAGGGATTTGGCGTCGCCGTTGACCGCGTCGAGGATCGACCCGTGGAGGCTGAAACGATCGGCAGAGCGCGAGATCTCGTCGGCACTCTCGGAGACGAAGAGCGTGCGGAACAGCTCGCGCGGCCCGGGGATCGGCGGCACGCGGGTGCCGCTGCGCGTCCACGACATCATGCAGCCGCCGTGCAGGCCGTCCTCGGAGCCGATGGTGAGCGCGGAAAAACGTGTGGCGCCACCGACGGTCTCGGCCGCGCGCTGATCGAGGGTGATGTTGCCCTCGGGCATGCCCTTGGCGTCGATGGAGCGCACGCCGCTGAGGAAAGAGTGGATGGCGAAGTGTCCGCCCTTCACGCCGTGGTCGAGGCCGGAGAAAACCGTGAGCTCGTCGCGCACCGGCGCGATCGGCTGGAGGAGGGTGGGCAGGTCGTAGTCGCGGCCGGTCCTCGTGGGGAAGAACGCGGGCTGGTAGAAACCGAGCATGTTGCCGACGGCGACCAGACGACGCGGGCGCTTCGCGCCGATGGCGGCGCCGGCCTGGGTGCCGACGGCGGCGTTGGCGGCAAAGACGCGGCCGTTGAGCGACTCAAACAGCGGCAGGGCAATGGTGATGCCGGCGGCGCGGAGAAAATGGCGCCGGTTGATGAATCGGGATTGGGACGTCATGGCGGCGGTGATCGATTGCAGGACAGCTCAAATAGATCGGAGGCGCAAGGCCCGTATCAGGCGGACGTCATGCCCCGGTGACCTCGACCTGCACGTTCTGCGTCGCGGACCTGGCGAGGAAGAGCGCCCGTTTGCCCATCGTGCCCTGGTGGGGGAGCGGAGTGGCGGGCGCGAGGCCGGCGGCGACGAGCTCAGTGTGCGAGGCGCCGACATCCGCGACGCGCAGGCAAAAGTGGTGCAAGCCCGGCCCGTGCTGCGCGAGCCACGCGTGGAGCGGATGCCCGGGCGCGAGCGGCTCGACGAGCTGGAGGTGAGTGTTGCCGAGGTCGAGGTGCGTGAGGCGAATCGCGCCCTGGTTCACGACTTCGCTGCACACGACGGGTAAGCCGAGTTTGTCGCGCCAGATTTTCAGCGCTTCCTCGGTCGACGGCACGGCGATGGCGAGGTGATCGAGGCCGCGGTGTTGAAGGGGAGTGGAAGCGCTCATTTCGTGGCGGGCGTGTGGCCGGTGATTTCGGCGAGCAGGCGGAAGAAGCCGGACTTGCGCGGGGAACTCAGGGTCCAGTCCACGGGCACGCTCTGGTAGCCCGCGGTGTGGCCCTCGCCCTTCATGCGGAAGTCGAAGTAGCCCCAGCCGCAATATTCGCCGACGGCCGCGGTGAAGTTGTTCACGGGCACGTCGAAATTGAAGTGATCGTCCTCGTTGAAAAAGATCGGCTTCGGCGTGTAGCCGGCGACCTTGCGGGTGAGTTGAACCAACTCCGCGATGCGCTTGGGGTCGCTGACGCCGTTGCCGTGCAGGAGGAGATAGTCGGAAGCGCGCACAACGTTTTCCTTGGGCACGGTGTTGCCGCCGTAGGAAGTGCTCACGAGCAGGCGATGGCCGGCGGCGGACTTCGTGGATTTCACGCGCTCGATCAGTTCGTGGACGCGCTCGGGTTTCAGGATTTCGTGGTCGTATTTGACGTTGGTCTCGTTGTTCACCTCAACGATCACATGGCGCCAGCCGCCATCGAGGACCCAGCGCGTGGCGTTGTCGGTCGCGCGGATGACGGCCGCCTCGTCGGCGATGTGCTGATCCTGCCCGAAATAGAAATAACCCAGCACGACCACCATGCCGAGGTCGTCGGCGAAATCGATGATGCGTTTCAAGCGCGCCATGTAGTCGCGGCGGAGCGAGCCGTCGGGAGCGATGGCGGAGTTGCGCCACGGCTGGTTGGCGGAGTAGCCCTCCGGCGAACCGCCCTGAAGGTTGATTGTGAATGAGAGCAGGCCGTGCGCGCGCCACACGGGCATCGCGGCGAGGAACTCGCGGGTGTTGCGCTCGGCATCCCACTTGCCGGTGTCGGGATATTTCCAGCGCGCGATGGTCTCGGGGTTCAGGTCGTCAAAGATGCCCTGCACCATGCGGGAGTTCATCATGAGGCCCTCGATCTTTTTTCCATTCCACGTGCGGCCCTCGTAGGTCGGGCGGCCGTTGATGAAGAATTTGTCTCCCTCGATGGAGACGGTGGTCTTGGGCGCGGCGGCATCGAGCGACGCGGTGAGCAGGGCGCAAACGGTGAGGAGGCGGAGTTTCATGGGGGAAAGGAAAGGGGGGCGACGGCCTGGCCGGTCGCATGCGAACGGTAGCAGGCCTCCATCAGCGCGGTGGACTTCAGGTAATCCTCGCCCGTGCTTTCGAACGGCGCGCCGGTGCGCAGGCACGTGGCGAAGTGGCTTTGGATCGCGAATACGCTGTCGCCGGCGAAGCCCTCGCGCGTGCGCGGGTAGTCGTGCCGCCGCGGCGGCTGGCCGAGGGGCTTGAGCGTCAGGTTGCCCTCGAGATCGAGCTCGACGTGGCCCTTGCTGCCGTCGAGCCGCACCGCGCCGAAGGTGTAGCGGACTTCGGAGGCCTCGGCCTCGTTGTAGCGCGAGGCGTCGAGGATGGCGGTCGCGCCGCTGGCGAAGCCGCAGACAATCTGGGCGGCGTCCTCGCCCAGGATGGCGGCGTTGCGTTTTTGAAGCCGCGCGTAGACCGATGTGATTTCGCCGCCGAGGTAGCGAAACGTGTCGAGGAAATGGACCCCGGTCTCGTAGACGAAAAGCCGCGGGTAAGTGCGGAAGAACGGCTGCCGCGCCAGGTAGGCGTCTGCCTGCCAGCCGTCACCCAGGCGCATCCGGAGGCTGATGGAGAACAACTCGCCGAGGGCGTCGGCATCGAGGAGCCGGCGCATCTCGCGATACCACGGCTGCCAGCGGAAATTCTCGTGCACCATGAAGCGCACCCCGGCGCGGCGCGCGGTCTCGACGACGGCGACGCACTCGTCCCACGAGGGCGCGAGCGGTTTCTGGCAGCTGATGGCGATGCCGCGCGCGGCGGCGAGGCGCACCGCCTCGAGGTGCGTCTCGGGCGGCGTGATGATGTCGACGAAGTCCGGCCGCACCTCGTCGAGGAGCGCCGCCAGATCGCCCCACGCGGCGGTGCGCGTGATGCCGAGGCGCGCGGCCGACTCGCGCACGCGCGGCACGTCGCGGTCGACGATGGCGGCGATCTCCACGCCGGGGACGCGGCGCCACGCCTCGTGGTGGAAACGAGAGAAATAGCCGGCGCCGAGCGCGATGCCGCGGAGGGTTTTCATCAGGCGGTGCGGAGCTTGAGATTCGGGCCCGCGCCGAGCCAGCAGACGATCGCAATCAGGTTCAGGGCGGCGGCCAGGTGAAAGAACGCCTGCGGCCCGCCCGTCCACTGCAGGAGGTAGGGAAACGCGATGGCGACGATGGCGGAGCCGAGGTTGCCCGCCATGTTCATCGTGCCGGAGACCTGGCCCGCGCGCGGCCCGCCGAGATCGATGCAGTAGGACCACGACGGGCTCAGCGTCATGTCAGCGCCGAAGATCGCGAGCGACAGCCACGCGACGGCGGCGACGACGTTCGCCTGCCCGAGGCTCATCTCGAGGCCGACGGCCGCGAGGGCGAAGCCGATGATGGCCGGCAGCCGGCGCGAGAGGTCGGCGCGGCCCGCGCGGTAGAGCGCGTCGACGAGCCAGCCGGAGACGATGTTGCCCGCCGCGCCCGCGAGCAGCGGAATCATCGCGTAGAACCCGGCCTCGGTGTAGGCGAGTCCGTAGGTCTTTTGGACGTAAGGGAAGAGCCAGGTGAGGCAGAAGAAGAACGTGAAGTTGCCCGCGAAATATTGCGCCATCATCAGCCACATCGCGCCCGAGCGCATCATCCGGCCGAGCGGCAGCGGAGGTGCTCCAGACGCGGGAACGGTGACGCGACCCGAGTTGATCAGCGCGAGCTCGGCCGCGGAGATTGACGGATGGGCCGCGGGATCATCGCGGAACCAAAGCCACCACACGGCCGCCCAGATGAAACCGACAGCCATCAGCAAAACGAAGGACGCCTTCCAGCCGAGCGCCGCGATCATCATCGGCAGCAGCGGCATCGTCACGGCGGCGCCAAGGCGCGAAGCCGAGAAGTTGATTCCCTTCACCAAGCCGCGCTCCCGGGGCGGGATCCACGAAAACACGGCGCGCGCGATGCCGGGAAATGCGCCCGCCTCCCCCGCGCCGAAAAGAAAGCGGATGACGAGGAGCGAGGTGAAATTCCACGCGAGCGCGGTGAGACCGGTGAACACCGACCACGCGGTGACGATGAACGCCAGGATGCGGCGCGCGCCCATCGAGTCGGCGGCCATGCCGGACGGCGTTTGGAGGAGCGCGTAGCCAAAGGCGAAGGCCGAGAGCGCCCAGCCGAACTGCGCGTCAGACAGACCCAGCTCCGCGACGATCGGCCCCTTTGCGGTCGAGATGCAAACGCGGTCGACGTAGAGCAGGAAGGCCAGCAGGAACGTGGCGACGACGACGAGGGCGCGGCGGGGCAGGGGCATTTCGATTATTGAGTCCCGATTTTCGATCGCGCCGGCAAGCGAGGCTCAGGCCGTGAGGACGGAAGGGTTGACGCCCTCGACGGCGAAGGCGCGCACGGGGCAGCCGTCGCCCCCGAGGAGTTTCAGCGGCAGAGCGGCAAAGAGCACGCGCGGCTGCGTGATTTGGTCGAGATGCGCGAGGCCTTCGACAATGGTCACGCCGCCACCGAGGAGAATGTGATGGATGCGCGTGACCTCGGGCAGGTTGTTCACGTCGGCGACCGACGGCGGCTCGACGCCGAGGATCTTCACGCGCCGGTCGACGCACCAGTGCGCGAGTTCCTCGCCGATGCGCGGCAGGCCGTCGCGGTAGAGCGCGGGATCGGCGGCGTGTTTGTGCCAGTCGCTGCGGAGCAGCAAGCTCTCGCCGCCCGGAAATGTCGTGGCGACCGCGCCAAGGTGGGCGACGGCGAGCAGCGTGCGCGGAGCGAGCGGGGCGAGATTCACGACGGTCGCGGGGCCGACGCATTTTTCGAGCGGCTTGGTGTCGATGGTCTCGGGACCGGCGCCGAAGTGAAACTGCGAATCCATGTGCGTGCCGGCATGCGAATAGAGGTGCCACGTCGCGGCGTTCCAGCCGTCGCGCGCGACGGTGTTCTTCTGCTCCATCGCGACGCCACGCCGGCCGGGCGTGAGCGGCAGGGTGAGATCGATGAGGCGGGGAGCGGACATGGGGCAGGGCGAAGATCGAGGGCGGCGGGCTAAGGGCGCGGGAGGACCTTTTGCTTGGGGTCGGCTTCGCGCGCGGGGAGATCCATGGGGAGCTGATGGCGCGCGAGGTCGGCCGTGAGGATGCGCACGTTGCGGTAGCGGATCAGGTTTTTCTCCTGCGCGGCGTCGCCGGTGGCGGGAAAGGAGTGGATTTTCAGCGCGATGGGGCCGCGGGTGTATTTGTCGTGGAGCAGGTGCGCCGTGGGGACGCCGTTGACCCAGACCTTGAGCGCGCGGCCAACGGCCTCGATGCGGAAGCGCGTCCACTCGTTGAAACGGTAGGCGGAGCGAGCGCGGTCGTCGCCCTCGAGCGTCTGGAGCCAGAGCCAGTTGCGGCCGTAGTCGTCGAAGATGCCGCCCGTCCAGCGGCGGGTCGTCGAGGGATCGATTTTCACCTGGTAGCCGTGGAGGCGCACGCTCGCGGTGGCGGGCGTGTCGATGCAGCGGAAGATGATGCCGGTGTTAAAGCCGCCGGTTTGGAAGCAGTCGATTTCCAGGATGAAATCGCCGAACGACTCCTCTGTGCAGAAAAAGGTGTGCTCGCGCGTGCCCCGAATCATGTGGCCGGTCAGCGAGCCATCCTCGACGTAGGTCCCCGCGCGCGGTTCGGGGCCGACGATTTTCCAGCCGGTGAGATCGCGGCCGTTGAAGAGGGAGCGCCACGGGGCTCCGGCCGCGAACGCGGGCGACGCGAGGATGAGGGCGAGAAGCAGGCGGAAGATCTTCATGTGAGTGCTTGGCAGACGAGGTTGCCCATCTGGGCGGTGGAAAGCTTGCCACCGAGGTCGGCGGTGCGGTTGGCGGGATCGGCGAGGACTTGCTCGACGGCCTCGTTGATCAACCGCGCGCCGCGCTGCGCCTCGGCGTGGCCGAGCCAGTCGAGCATCATTGCCACCGAGAGAATGGTGGCGATGGGGTTGGCGATGCCCTGACCGGCGATTGTCGGCGCGGTGCCGTGCGATGGCTGGAAGACGGCGTGCCGATCGCCAATGTCCGCGGACGGGGCCATGCCCATGCCGCCGATGATGCCGGCGCCGAGATCGGACAGAATGTCGCCGAACATGTTCTCGGTGACCATCACGTCAAAGGAGTCCGGCCGCTGCACGAGGTAGAGCGCCATGGCGTCGACGTAGACCCGATCCGTGCGCACCTCGGGAAATTCCCGCGCGACCTCGTCGAATACTTTGCGGAAGAATGCCATCGAAGGGAGGACGTTGGCCTTGTCGACGAGCGTGCAGTGTTTGCGGCGCTTTTGCGCGAGGCGAAATGCGGCGCGGCAGATGCGCTCGGCGCCGCGGCGTGTGATGCGCAGGGTGTCGGTCTCGAAATCGCGGCCAGCGGGCCGGGGCGTGAGCCGCTCGGAGAAGAGGCCCTCGCAGTTTTCCCGCACAATCACAAAGTCGATGGGCCGGCGGCCGGGCCCCGGGCCGAAGCCTTTCAGCGGACCGTGCAGCTCCTGATAGAGCCGGATCGGGCGCACCCCGTTGTAGAGATCAAGCTGCTCGCGCAGGTCGATCTGCGGCGTCATTTCGACGCCGCTGGGCCAGCGGACATCCGGCAGGCCCATCGCGCCGAGCAGGATGGCATGAGCCTCGCGAAGGCGCGTGAGGGCTGCCGGCGGGAGCGGGTCACCGCCGCGGCGGTATTCGCCGGCGCCGACGGAGTGTTCGACCAAATCGTAGCGAACCTCGGGGATGATGGCTTCGACGGCGCGGAGGACCTTTACCCCCTCGGCGACCACTTCGGGTCCGATGCCGTCACCCCCAAGCACTGCGATCGAGAAACGCTGAATCATGGAGCCACGACGATAGCAGGCCGCGGCCCGGCAGGGGAGGAGATTGTCCCCAAATCTTTGGAGAAATCGCGGCGGCGGCTGGCTGGATCCGGGTGGGCCAACGGATGTCCCAGCCGGTGGGCTAGGGTAGGTGCATGAACCTCCAATCGCCTCGCCGCCCCTGTTACGGCATCCTCCGCCTGTCCCGCCAAGATCTGCGCCGCCTGCACGCCGACTGGGGACCGATCGAGACTCCGCCACGTCCGCCGATGAGTTTGACGCCCGAAGGGCATGCTCGCGGGCCGCGATTGTCGGCGCTGGGCCGGGTGGTCTTGAGGCTCGCGGCCTGAAGGACGCCGAATCGTGGCGTCTGGTCGGTGGAGAATGGTCGGGGCGGTGAGATTCGAACTCACGACCTCTACGTCCCGAACGTAGCGCTCTACCAGGCTAAGCTACGCCCCGACATTCTTCCGGCCGCGCATCGAACACGCGGGGCGCTGAAGGAGCCCCAGCGCTCAGGGCGGCGCAAGCAGAAAAGCTTTGCGCGGCCGCTGAGATGGAAAAGAAAAAGCCCCGGCTTGAGGCCGGGGCTGTAATTTGGCGGTGCGCGGCGTGCACCACGGCTTACTTGGCCGGAGGCGGCGCGACGATAACGGGCGGCCGCACCAGCGAACTGTTGGAGGCGCGATCCACGATCATCTTGTTCATGCGCTGAATTTCGAGCTCGGCGGTGCGCCGCGCGATGCGGGTAAGCTCGACCTGCTTCGCGATGTCGAAGGCTTCGCGGCTGGTCTTGTCCCGCTCCTTGCGGAGGCGGTCAAGTTCCTGCTCTTGGGCGTTCAGCTGTTTCTGGGCCGCGTCTCCTTGTGCTACATATTTGGCGGTGTCGTCACGCACGCGCTTGTCGTCAGCCGCCTGCTTGGCGGCCTTTTCGTCGGCCTTTTGCTTGTCCTCGGCGTCGCGTTCAGCCTGCCGCTTGGCGGCGTCGGCGCGAGCCTTCTCCTCGGCGGCCTTTTTCTTTGCGTCGGCCTCATCCCGCTTGGCCTTGGCCTCGGCAATCTGGCGTTGCTCCTTGGCATGGAGCTCCTTGGCGTGGGACATGTAGAAGATCACGAAGACGCCGAGCATCACCGCGGGAAAAATGAGATACATCCACTTTTTCATGGGCAGGGTAAAGTCGAGGTGTGGTTACTTCTTGGCGGCGGCCTTGGCGGCAGCCTCGGCGGCTTTGCGGGCATCTTCGGCGGCCTTGTCGGCAGCCTCGATGCGGGTGAGGACGCCAGTGAGACCCTTGGCGTTGGCCTCGGCCTGCTTGACGTAGTCCTTGAGGAAGGCGTGCTCTTCAGTGACGCGCTTGCGCTCGGCTTGGGCTTCCTTCAGCTCAACTTGCTCGGCCTCGATTTCCTTTTTCAGGCGCTTCACTTGTTGCTCAAGTTTCTCGGCGTCACGGCCGGCCTTTTCTCGGTTCTGGCGTGCGCGATCGCGTTCTTCCTTCTCGCGGGCCTCGCGCTCCTCGCGGGCCTTTTTCTCGGTGCGGCGTTTTTCCTGGGCGTCGAGCGCGGACTTCACGGCGGTCTCGCGGTCCTTGGCTTCTTTTTCCAGTTTTGCGCGCTTTTGGTCAATGATGGCCTTTTCCTTGGCCCTCTCCTTGCCTTCAAACTCCTTGTGATGGCTCCAATAGAACCCAAAGAAGAAGATAGTCAGGCCCAAGATGGGAACGATGAAATAAAGGTAGCTTTTCTTCATGTGAGAGGGGTGGGATGATTACTTGGCTTTCTTGGCCGCTTTGCCGTCGGACTTCATGGCGGGGGCAGTCTTGGCCGGCGGCGGGGTGGAGGGTGCATCCTTTTTGGTCGGCGTATCCTTGGGCTTCAACTTTGCCTCCCGCTCGGCCAAGGCTTCGCGGACAACGTCACGCAGGCGGGCAAACTGGCCGTCCTTCTTGTGCTCCTCGAATTTCTCGGCTGCGATCAGGGCGGCGTTGGCCTCATCCATGTTGCCCAGCTCGTAGGCGGTGTAGGCGATGAGGTAGTGAACGCTGTAGGGCTTGGTGCCGTCGAAATTACCCTTGGTGACAGCGAGCTTGGCGTGCTTGTTGGCTTCGCGGGTGTTCTCCTGCTGGATGTAGATGTTGGCAATCTGGACCTCCATCTCCCCATTGGTCGGGAAGAGTTTTGCCGCCTCCTCGAGGACGGCGATGGCCTGGGTGTTCATCGTCGCTTCCTGATAATAGCGTCCGAGGATGCGCCAGTTGTGGGGAATGGACTCGATGGTGCCTTTCTTCATCCCGTTGTAGAGCAGCTCGGTGCCCTTCGAAAACTGATTCGCCAGAAGATAGAAGGACACGAGATTCATGTTGTCCTTTGGCGTGTTGAGGAAGCCGAGGGCCTGGGCGCGCTCCAGTGTGACGATGGCGCGAACGAGGTATTCGCGAGCGAGGCCGGGGTCCTTGTCGCGGTTCTTGTCGTTCAACTGCAGGTAGACCGCGAAGAGCATCGCCCAGTAGTCCTTTTTCTGCGGAGTCTGCTTCAGCACAAGCTCGAGGAGATCGGCGGAGGCGGGCAGGTCGTTCTGCTGCTGGTAGAGTGCGAGCAGCAACTGGTAGAACCCTTCCTTCGGCTTGATGGCGGTGGTGAGAGCTCGGTCGATGATCTCACGGGTTTCCTTCAGCATCGCCTGATCCGGGTTGTTGGGATCGGAGACCGCCGTATAGTAGAGAATACTGGCGTAGGTCGACATCACCTCGGCTGTTGGCTTGGGGGTCTTGTCGATGAAGCGGCGGAAATAGCCGACGGATTTGAGAAAGTATGGCTTCGACTGAGCCGCGTCCTTGATCGACGTGGCCTCCTGGGCATTGAGCTGCGCAAGGAAGTATACGATATCCAGGATTTCCTTTTCCGGAATGTAGTCGTGTTGGTCGCTAAGCTTGACGACTTTCTCCCACGCGAGCAGCGCTTCCTTGTATTTGCTGCTGGCGGCGAAGATGCGCGCCTTGGTGTTCAGCACGGACGCCTCATCGTAACTGCCCGGCACCACTGGCACGCTGTCCAGCAGCTTGATCATCCCGGCATAGTCATTGGCTTCCTGCAGGGGCTTCATCTTGGTGAAGGCCTCGCTGAGTTTTTCGCTGAAGCTGTGCTGCTTCTTTTCCGGAGCGCCACCTTGCTTCGGCTGCTGGGCCGCGGCGGTTGCGCCGACGACGAGGGAAAGCACGAGCGCGGTCACGCCGGCAAACCGGCGTCGCGCGAGGAAGGAGGGTAGGGAGGAAGGGGAAATCACGACGACTTAGTCCTCGTTAAGGGTGAAGACGATCGGGACCTGCATGTGAGTGATGACATCGCGCCCGCCCTTGCGGCCGGGCTTGAATTTCCACTTGCTCACGGCTTGCACGGCCGCCGCCTCGAACTCGCGCTGCGAGGAGCGGATGGCATAGGCGTTTTGCACGTCGCCGTTGGTGTCGACGAGGAAGTCGACCACGACCTCGCCAGCGATGCCCGCGCGGCGCATTTCGAAGGGATACTGCGGGCGGGCTTGGAAGCGGGCCACCGGCGTCTGGTCGAGCTTGGAGATGTCGAACACTTGCATGCCCTTGAACATGTTCGGGTCGCGGACCTCGGGAACGATGTTCATGTTGGCGGAGATGGTGAGGCCCTCGGGCGGCGGGGGCTGAATCTTCTGCACGAACGAATCAGGGGTGACGAGCTGGGGCACGTCCTGCTGCATCGGCGGCGCGAGGTCGAGAGGCTTCACCTCTTCGTTGGTCTCAACGATCTCGGGCTCCTCCTCGATTTTCGGCATCGCGACGATTTCGATCTTGGGACCTTCCTCCTGCTTTTGGATGACGACTTTCTTTTCCGGCAGCAGCCGATCGCCGAAGAAGACGGCGACATGCAACAGCGCGGAAACCAGAACACCAAGGATGAGATCGCGAGTCATGTTATGCGAGAATTAGCGCCCGGTGGGGCTTGAGACGGTTTCGACCGAGACCTGCTCGATGCCAGCCTTGCGAACTTCATCGAGCGCATAGACCGCGGCGCCGAACTTGGCGCGGGTGTCGCCGCGCACGAGCACGCGTGGATTGGACTCTGCGCGCTTGTAGTCCATCAGACGGGGAGTGATTTCGCTGACCGTGATGAGCTCGGGGGTGCCTTGGCCGCCTTGCTTCCAGTAGTAATTGCCCTCGTCGGAGACCTGAAGGTAGACGGTATTGTCGTTGGGATTCGGAGGGCCGGGCGGCGAAGCCACAGGGAGGGTCACAGGCACCGAGGTGATGCGCTGCAGCGAGAGGGTGAAAAGCACGAAGGTCGCGAGCAGGAAGAAGATGACGTCGATCAGGGGAATGATCTCGATACGTGCCTTCTTCTTGCCTTCTTCGGCCTTGGGACTGGAGCCAGCCATGGGAACGTGGGGATTGGAGGGTGGGGCGGCGGCCTAGCGGCCGGCCGACCTTACTTTGGTCTCGATGAAGACCTTTTGGAAGCCGGCCTTGCGCGCCTCGTCGAAGACATACAGCGCCGCGTTGAAGAGCGCGTTTTCGTCGCCGTTGATGAGAATGCGCCCGTCGGGGTCGCTGGCCTTGAAGGTGCGCAGCCGGTCGATGAATTCGGCCAAGCTGATGAAGTCCTTGTTCCAAGCAATGGTGCCCGATTCCGTGACGGAGATGGTGACGCCGTTGGGATTGCGCGGCTCACCCGTTTCCGAGGCCGGCTGCGCGATGCCCGCCACGCCGCTCGACTTGTTCAGCGAGAGGGTGAAGAGCACGAACGTCGCGAGCAGGAAGAAGATGACGTCGATCAGGGGGATGATCTCGATACGAGCCTTCTTCTTGCCGCCGCTGCTGCCTCCGCCAGATGAGCCGGCCATGGTGGAAAAGGGGAGTCGGGATTACGACGCGGGTTTTCGGATGGCGTGCTCAGCGATTGAGCGAGGTGCCGCTCTCCGACTTCTTGATCAAGATCTCAAGCGCATGCGAGACGTCGGCCACTTCGCTCTTCGCCTGCTCCGCGCGGGCATTGAGGTAATTGTAGGGCAGCAGGCCGAGGATGGCGATGAAGAGACCGGCCGCCGTGGCGATGAGCGCCTCGGCGACACCACCGGTGATCTGGCCGGCCGCTGAGCCAATGTCGCCGGAGCCAAGGGCGCCGAAGGTCGCCATCATGCCCGTGACCGTGCCGAGAAGACCGAGCAGCGGGGAAGCGGTGATGCAGGTGTCGAGCGTGGCCATGCCCTGCGAGAAGCGCGCGAGTTCCTGGCCGGAGGCGCGGATGAACGCGTTTGAGAGCGAGTATTGGCGGTTGCTCAGCGAATAGGTGAGAATCTTCGCGATGTAGTCGCGGCTCTTTGCACCCATGGCGAGGGCGCCCTCGGTGTCGCCACGCTCAACCGACTCAAGCATCTTCTCCACGACCTCGGGCTCACGGCTGGCATTCTCGCGGACGATGAAGATGATGCGCTCGATCACGACCGTGATGGCCACGAAGGAGACGAGGAGAATGGGCCACATGATCCATTTTCCCATGATGAAGAGGTCCATCACGGTGGCATCACCGAGGAGGAAGGCGAGGGGGAGCGATTGGGTAATCATAGTGTGGAGGAAGTTTGACGGATAAGGTGTGAAGTAAGTTGGGCGGGGGAACCTGGCGGCGGGCGGAACGTGCAGGGCGGCGGGGAAACGGCCCCGCTGCCGCGCTCACTCCTTCACCGCACTTGCCAGTCTCGCACGAGCGACAATGCAGGAACGGTGCCTGACTGCCGGTGGCAATCGATGAAATGAAGTTTCTGTTTCAGCATCGCGCGCTGAGAGATTCTGTTGGGTTGGGGAGGGAAGGGAGGCGAAATAGGGGTCATCGAAAGTGGCCTGTCAACTTACTTTGTTTTCTGCGTGTGGAAAAAATCCGAGTTCGTTACGTCACGGTCACAGATTGCTTTTCGCGGGATGCGTAGGTTCGCGATCCACGACGCGCACGCCGCGGATTTCTTAGGGAAATATTCGGTTTGTCGTCGCGGGGCGGAGCGCGCGAAACTTCCTGCCCGCCCAACCGCCCTGCTTCCCGTGCGCTCCGGTCAATTGCTTTCCCGCCTCGCGATTCTCGCCGCGCTGATGCCTGCCATCGCGCTCGCGGCCGCGCCGCGCGTTTCCTTCAATCGCGATATCCGGCCGATAATGTCGGACACTTGCTTCCACTGCCACGGTTTCGATGCAAAGAGTCGCAAGGCCGGCCTGCGGCTCGACCTTCGTGAGGAGGCGCTCAAGCCCACCAAAAACGGCGTTCTTCCCATCGTCCCAGGCGAGCCCGAAAAGTCCGAAGTGATTCTCCGCATCAACGACACGGCGGACCCGATGCCGCCTGAGGAGGCGCACAAAACCCTCACGCCTGCGCAAAAGGAACTCTTTCGGCGCTGGATTGCAGAGGGCGCGCCTTACGAGCCGCACTGGGCCTACGCGCCGCTCGTGCGGCCGGCCGTGCCCGCCGTCGCTTCGGCGGAGAGCCGCGCAGCGCGCAGCGATCATCCGGTGGACGCTTTCATCCGGGCCAAACTCGCCGCGAAAAAAATCTCCCCGTCGCCCGCCGCAGAGCCCGCGCGTCTGCTCCGCCGCCTCTCGCTGGACCTCACGGGCCTGCCGCCCACTCCCGCCGAAGTCGCTGCGTTCAAGGCCGACTCGCTCCGCGACCCACGCACCGCCTACCGGGCTCAGGTCGACCGCCTGCTCGCCTCGCCGCGCCACGGCGAGCGCATGGCCGTGTGGTGGCTCGACGTCGCGCGCTTCACCGACACCGTCGGCTTCCACGGCGATCAGAACCAGCGCATATTTCCCTACCGCGACTACGTGATTGCGGCGTTCAACGCCAACAAGCGCTTCGACGCCTTCACGCGCGAGCAACTCGCCGGCGATCTCCTGCCGAGCCCGACCACCGAGCAGCGCATCGCCACCGGTTACAACCGCCTCAACATGATGACGCGCGAGGGCGGCGCGCAGCCGAAGGAGTATCTTGCGAAATACGGCGCCGAGCGCGTGCGCAGCGTCGCGGCCGCGTGGTTTGGCAGCACTTTCGGCTGCGCTGAATGCCACGATCATAAGTTCGATCCGATCAAGACGCGCGACTTCTATGAGCTCCAGTCGTTCTTCGCGGACGTCAAGCAGTGGGGCGTATACAGCGACTACGCTTACACGCCCAACCCAGACCTCAAGGGCTGGAGCAACGACCACCCGTTTCCACCCGAGCTCGCGGTGACCAGTCCCTACCTCGTCGCCCGTCGGGAACGGTTGCTTGGCGAGTTCGCTTCGCTCCGCAGCTCGTTACCGGAAGCCGCGGTCGAAGCTTGGGTCGCGGAGGCACTCTCTCATCTAGAGCGTAACCCGACCGGTTGGAGTGAACTCGCGTCAAAGGCCGCGCTGTCCGCCGAAGAACTCCGCGGCGCAGACAAGAAGAAAGCTCCCGCCAAGGCCCGCGCCCGGCCGGCCCCGACGAGCCTCACGCTCCTCGCCGAGCCCGGTCGCCTTGCCACGCTGCGACTCGAAGTTCCGCCTGTTCCCGACGGCAAGGCGCCGGGGCTCCTGCGCCTCACGGCCGCGCGCCTGCGTCGTCCCGGCGCGAGGGAGGAGAAGCTGGAGATTTCGTTTGCCGACGCGTCGGACAAGGAGCCGCGCTACGCCGACGGAGCCGAAGTCCTCGGGATCTCGACCGGCTGGAGAATCCCGCGCGCCGATACACCCCGGAGCGGCGTGTGGCAGCTTGCAGTGCCCCGCCTCCTCGCCGCGGGCGACGAGGTCGAACTTATCTTCGCCGCCGCCCCGCCGCCCGGGCTGCGCGTTTTCTCCAGCCCGCTCGCCGCAAGTGATCCGCTCGAGACGGCAAGCGCCGGGCAGCTCGCCGCTCTCCGGACCGCGCCCGGCCAGCGCACCGTCGCCCAGCGCGCACTCGTGGCCGACGCGGCCCTCTTTGCGCACGCCGCTGACCGGTCCATACTTGAGCGCGCGCAGCGACTCGCGGCCAGGATCCGGGAGACCCGCGACGGCCAGGCGTGGTCACTGATTACCGAGGCGGTGGCGACGCCGCTCGAACTACGCGTGCTCCCCCGGGGCAACTGGCAGGACGAATCCGGCCCCATCGTGCGGCCCGCGACACCGAGTTTCCTGCCGGGCCGCCGCGAGAGCACGCCCGAGCGGCGTCTCACCCGCCTCGACCTGGCCGAGTTCATTGTCTCGAAGGAAAACCCGATCACCGCGCGCACCGTGGTGAACCGGCTCTGGGCGATGCTATTCGGCACCGGCCTCAGCGCCGTGCTCGACGATCTCGGCTCGCAGGGTGAACTCCCCTCGCACCCGGAGTTGCTCGATTGGCTGGCCGCGGAGTTCCGCGAGAGCGGCTGGGACCTAAGGCACACCATCCGGCTGATCGTGACGAGCGACACCTATCGGCAGGGCAGCAGCCTGCGGCGCGAACTGCGCGATGCCGATCCCTCCAACCGTCTGCTCGCCTCGCAAAACCCGCGCCGCCTCGAGGCCGAGTTTGTGCGCGACGCCGCGTTGTTCGCCGCCGGCCTGCTCAACCTCCGCGATATCGGCGGCCCGAGCGCGAAGCCTTACCAACCGCCCGGCTACTACGCCGCGCTCCAGTTCCCGGACCGTGACTACATCGCCAGCGACGACGAGGAGCAGTGGCGTCGCGGCGTCTACATGCATTGGCAGCGGACATTTCTGCACCCGATGCTAGCCAACTTTGACGCGCCGTCGCGCGACGAGTGCGCCGCGGCCCGCACGGTGAGCAACACGCCGCAGCAGGCCCTGACCCTGCTCAATGACCCCACGTTCGTGGAGGCCGCGCGCGCGCTGGCCGCCCGCGCGCTGGCCGCCGGCTCGTCCGACGCCACGCGGCTGCGCGAGGCGTTCCAGATCGCGCTCGGCCGTGATCCGAAAGCGACGGAGCGCGACTCGCTCCTCAAACTCCTCGCCGCGCAGCGCGACCACTACCGCACGAATCCTGACGATGCAGAAAAACTCCTCCGCATCGGTCTTGCACCGGCGCCCGCCGGCGACGCCGCCGAGCTGGCCGCGTGGAGCCAGGTCGCGCGCGTCGTGCTCAACCTGCAGGAATTCATCACCCGCTACTGACCATGCCTGCGTTCGATCCCACTGCCCACGCGCTGAGTGTCAATCGCCGCGCGTTTCTTCAGCAGAGC
The DNA here is from genome assembly GCA_016794665.1 of Opitutaceae bacterium. Lineage (GTDB taxonomy): Bacteria > Verrucomicrobiota > Verrucomicrobiia > Opitutales > Opitutaceae > ER46. The sequence goes on along the minus strand of JAEUHB010000165.1, from coordinate 3,158 downwards.
GCTTATGGCCTCGGCGGGCTCGCGCTCGCGATGTTGACGAATCGTCTCGGCGCCGCGACGCCCGGCGCCACCCGGCCCAAGGGCTGGCATGGCGCGCTCGTCGCGCCGCATTTTCCGGTGAAGGCCAGGCGCGTGATCTATCTCTGCATGGCGGGCGGGCCGTCGCAGTTTGAGACCTTTGACTGGAAGCCGAAGCTCAAGGCGCTCCACGACCAGCCGTTCCCCGAGTCTTTCACCGCCGGCCAGCAGCTTGCGCAGCTCCAGAACATGGTGCTGAAGGCCCGCGGTGCGTTCACGGAGTTCCGCCGGCACGGGCAGTCCGGCATCGAGATCAGTGATTTGTTTCCTCACATCGCGAGTGTCGCCGATGATCTCTGCGTGGTGCGCTCGATGACCACGGAGCAGATCAACCACGACACGGCCCATGCGTTCATGAACACCGGCTCGATCATCAAGGGCCGGCCGAGCATGGGCTCGTGGCTGCTCTACGGGCTTGGCGCGGAGACGCAGGAGCTGCCGGGCTTCATCGTGCTCACCTCCGCCGGCAGGTTCGGGCTCCAGCCGATCTCGGCCCGGCAGTGGTCGAGCGGCGCGCTGCCCAGCAAATTCCAAGGCATCCAGTTTCAATCGCGCGGCGACGCCGTGCACTACGTCGGCAACCCCGCCGGCGTCTGCCAGAGCACGCAGCGCCAGGTCGTCGAGGAAGTCCAGCGCCTCAACGGCCTGCTCGCCGAGGAAACCCTCGACCCGGAGATCACGACGCGCATCGCGCAATATGAGCTGGCGTTCAAGATGCAGACGAGCGTGCCCGAGCTGACCGACCTGAAGCGCGAGCCGAAGGAGATGCTCGACCTCTACGGCGTCAAGGAGCCGGGGGACGGATCATTCGCCAGCAACTGCCTGCTCGCGCGCCGGCTGGCCGAGCGCGGGGTGCGCATGATCCAGCTTTACCACCGCGCATGGGACCACCACGGCCAGCTGGAGGAGGGGATGAAGTCCGGCGCCCGGGACGTTGATCAGGCGACGGCGGCATTGATCAAGGATCTGAAGCAGCGCGGCATGCTCGACGACACGCTGATCCTGTGGGGCGGCGAGTTTGGCCGCACGCCGATGGGGCAGGGCACGGGCCGCGACCACCACATCAACGCGTTCAGCGTGTTTATGGCTGGCGGCGGCGTGAAGGCGGGCACGACCTACGGCGCGACCGACGATCTCGGCTACCGCGCGGTGGAGAACGTCGTTGATGTGCACGACCTGCACGCGACCATGCTCGCGCTGATGGGCATCGACCACGTGCGGCTCAACACGAAGTTCCAAGGCCTCGACATCCGGCTCACCGGCGTGGCGGGCAAGGTGGTGCCGGGCCTGATGGCGTGATCGCGTAGCCCGGCTCGTGAGAGGCGGGATCGACGGTGCTTTGCGGTGCCGACCATCCCGCTTCTCACGAAGCGGGCTACACGAAACGGCCACGCCCTCGCGGTCCGTAGCCCTGCTCGGAAGAGCTGGACCGGTGGCAGGCCTGAGCAGCGAAACCAGCCCGCATCTTCCGAAGCGGGCTACCGAGAGCGATTCCTCACGCCAGCGCGTCGCGGCAGAATTTCACCGCGCGGGCGATCTCCGCCATAACGGACGACCCCGCCGGCACGGCATACTCGAACTCGATCGTCGCCTGGATGGGCCACTTGTTGTCCCGGATCAGCCGCAGCACCTCCCGGATTGGCGTGTCGCCCTCGCCGAAGGGCGTGTTGCCGCCCTTGTCCTTCTTGCGATCCTTGATGTGGACATGGGTCACGCGCGCGTGGTGCCGGCGGATGAAGTCCACGGGGGAGCCGTTGTTGCCGGCGACATAGTGGCCGATGTCGAGGTTGGCGCCGAGCGCGGGCGAAAGGCCGAAGGCGTGCTCGAATTCCTTGGCGCCCGTCTCCGCATGGCCGTGCAGGCCGACCAACAACCCGTGCTTCGCGGCGAAGCCGCCGACGCGCGCGAGGTCCGCGTCCCCCTTGGCGCTGTGATCCTTGGTGATCTCGGTGGAGACCGCCCGCGCGCCAAGCGCCTTCGCGAGCTTGAACGCGTAGTCGAGCTCGGCCTCCGCGTAGCTGAAGATGCCGTCGACCTTCACAATCTCGATCGCGACTCCGGCCGCCTCGTATTTCGCGCGGAACTCGCCGGCGCGCGCGAGCGGGGCTGTGCGGCGCCAGTCGCGCAGCGTCGTGGCCTTGGCCTCGGCCGCCGCGCCCTTGACGAGCTTGGCGCGGGTGTTGACGAGGGCGGCCGGCGCGCCGAGGAAGACCTCCACCGGTTGCGTGCGCAATTCGACGCCGCTGAGGCCGAGCTGGACGCAGTTCGTGAGAATCTCGTCCGCGTTCAGCGCCTGGTTGCGAAACGAGTAGGGGACGTTGAGGCCGATCATGACGCCGCCGACTTTGGAGCCGGCCTTGGCGCCCGCGGCGCGCAGCGGCGACGCCGCGGACAGGAAACCAGCCGCGGGCACGGCGGCGAGGGCGAGCTTGGTGAAATCGCGACGGGTGTAGGAGCGCATGGTGGAAGGGAAAGGAGGAACCGAAAAGGTGCGCGGCGGCGAATCTAGTTTTTTCCGGCAAGCTTGAGGTAGGCCGCCGCGTAGCGCCGGCCGAGTTCGCGCGCGGAGTCGGCGTCAAAGTGCACCTTGTCGCCACCATGCTTCAGGCCCTCCGCGCTGACAAATGCCGTGCGCGAGACGTGGCGCGGCAGCGCGCGGTGGGCCTCGTCGACCTGCACGCGGAACTCGTTCCACGGCGCATCGGCAAACTTACCGATCTGACCCGCAAGGAAAGGGGCCGCGGGCGCCGCCAGCTCCACGCGGAGACGTGCGACAAGATCGTGGAGCTTGGCCGCGTAGGCCGGGGCGAGCGCCGCGGAGGAATCCGATTCGCCCTGGTGCCACAGGATGCCTGTCATCGTGCCGTCGCGCAGCGCGATTTTCGCGCGGCGGATCGCATCGTCCCACGGGTGGCTCTTGGTCGGCTCGTAATAGCTGGCGGGCCGCCACGCGTCGATGGGCGAGCCGCCGACGGCGCAAGGGATCAGGCCGATGGTGGCGCCCGGCGTCGCCTCGGCGATCGCGAGGCCGAACGCCCGCCCCGGGCCGACACCGATCACGGCGGGCTTGTCGAAGTGCA
>JAEUHB010000155.1 GCA_016794665.1 Opitutaceae bacterium | reverse complement strand
GGGGCGAGTTGGATTTTCGCCGGGTCGTAGAGGTCCCAGTATTTCTTCGGCGCCACGAAGGGCAGGTGGGGCTTGGCGAAACCGACGGCGAGGAAGAAGGGTTCTTTCTTCTTCGCGATCTCGCCGAGCGCGGTGATGGCGAGCTTGGCGGTCTGGCCGTCGGTAAAGGTCTCGTCGGGGACGTCTGAGCCCTCGAAGGCCGGGCCGCGGGAATTGCGCGGCGTGGCGGCTTTTTTCTTTTTGCCGGACTTCTTCGCGTTGCCGGCGTCGGTCCCCGCGGCGGCAGGCTGGCGATTGTTGAGCGCGAGGTTCTCCGGGAGGCCGTAGGCTTGGCCGCGGGAGGATTGCCACGGCACGGACCACGTGGGCGCGTCGTCGAAGTTGCCGTGGTAGATCTTGCCCATGCCCTGGACGAAGTAGCCGTGGTTTTTGAAGTGCTGGCCGAGCGTGACGACGTTCGGCAGGGCGGTGCGGAAATGCGTTTCAAGGTCCCAGACTTTGGTGGTGTCGGGGCGTGTGCCGGTCATGAGGCTGGAGCGCGTGGGCGAGCAGACGGCCTGCTGGCAATAGGCGCGCGTGAACGTGAGGCCGGCCTTCGCGATGCGGTCGAGGTTGGGCGACTTGACGTGGGTTGCGCCGTAGGCGCCGAACTCGGGGCGCAGGTCGTCGACGGCGACAAAGAGGATATTGGGGCGATTGGCGGCGTGAGCCAGGACGGGCAGCAACGCCAGGCCAAGGATACGAAGGAGAAGTTTCATGAGGCGGGTGAGGGAGAGAGTGAGGATGCGGGCGATCGCGGCGAGCGCATCATTTTTTCCGTTCCTTCTTTTTCTTGGCCTCGACGTTTTTCGCGTGGCGGCCCGACTCGTCGCCGGTGTCCGGGATGCCACCGGCGGGATTCAATTGGGCGAGGGTGGCTGCAAGGCGCTGACGTGCGGCGAGGCCGGCGGGGCTCTCTGATCCGGGGGGCACGAGTTTTTCGACAAAGGGCGCATCACTCATGTCGAAGAGTTCGCCGGCTTGATTCAATTTCCAACCGGCGTCGCGGACATACCAGTTGCGCGCAAGTTGGTGGAAGACCCACGTGCGCGGCCCGCTTTTTTCCCCGCGGATTTGAGCAACCAGACTCCGGCCGTCGATCGTAGCGTTCGCCGGCAGTTTGGCCCCGGCGAGCTCGGCAAACGTTGGGAAAAAATCGCTCGAATCCACGAGGTCGGCGGCAACGCGGCCGGCGGGCACTGCGCCCGGCCAGCTGACAATCATGGGCACGCGGCCGCCACCTTCGAGCATCGAGCCCTTGGCTCCGGCCAGGGGGCGACCACCGATGGTGGCGCGGTCGGCGCGGCCGTTGCCGGTGCCGTTGTCGCCGAAGAAGATCACGAGGGTTTTTTCGCGGAGCTTCAGCCGGTCGAGTTCCGCCATGAGTTTCCCGACGAGCTTGTCCATGTAGCGGACGTTGTCCCCGTAGTGGTCCTTGCTGTCCGGCGCGCTGTCAGGCGTGGGCAAGATGTCGGTGTGGACGTGCGAGAGGGAGTAGTGGGCGTAGAACGGCCGGTCGCGGTGCTTGGTCATGAAGTCGACGAGGTGCCGGTGCATCAGGTCCGGCATGTATTCCTTGTCGTGCAGCGGGCGTTTCTCGCCGTTGACCACGTAGGTCTTCACTTTCTCCTGTGTGTTCCAGTAGGCGCCGCTGCCGGCGTAGCGCAGGTAATCGTCGAATCCGAAGTCGGATGGCTGCAGGGAGAATTGGCTCCACTTGCCGATCATCGTCGAGACGTAGCCCGCGGGCTTGAGCACCGTCGGGATGAGCGTCTCCTTTTTCGGGGAGATCTCGCCGACGGCGTCTTGGTTGCTGCCACCCGTGCGAAAGCCGTAGCGGCCGGTCAGGATTTGCGCGCGCGACGGCCCGCACAGCGAAATCGTGTAGGCGTGCGTGTAGAGCGTGCCGCTGCGCGCGAGCGCGTCGATGTTGGGCGTCTTGTAGTTGTCGGCGCCGTAGCAGCCGACTTCGCCGATGCCGTAGTCATCGGCGAGGATGAAGATGATGTTGGGCTTGGCGGCCGCAGGCGTGGCGGCGAAAACCGGGAGCGGTGAAACGGAGAGCGCGAGGGCGCAGCCAAAGAGGCGGAGTTTCATGGAGAATTTTCGGCGCGTGGATTGATTCAGAATTTGGTGCCCTTGTGATTGAGCGTGTAGGTGAAAAGCACGGCGCGGTCTTCGCCGCGCAGGCGCGTGGCGGCGCTGCTGCCGGCCTTGAAATACCGGCGATCAAGGGCGTTGTTCACGTTGACGGCAAACGTGTGGGTCGTCGCGGATTTGGCGGGGAGTTGATAGCGCAGGCCGGCGCTCCAAAGTTGGTAGGCAGGGGCGCGGAGCGCCCACTGGCCGGTCGAGCGGCTGACGACGCGGGCGCCAGTGCCGGGGGTGGTGACGTAGGTGTCGCCCGCGTTGGGCGCATCGGTGGGCGTGGCGCCAACGAACGTGACGCCGACGTTAGCTGAGAAGCCCTTCGCCGCCCCGCGAACTGCCGAATATTTCACGCTCACACTGCCGTTGTAGGGCGCGATGAATTGGACGGGCCGGCCGACCGCAGCGGGAAACGAGGACCCGAAGTCGGTGTAGATTGAATGCACGTTACCGTAGCTGCCGAGGACGGACACGGCTTCGGTCGCCTGCCAGTTGAAGTCGATCTCGTAACCGCGGACGAGCTGATTGCCGCTGTTACGCGTGACGTCGATGAAGGTGCCCGAGCCGGCGGGGGTCTCCTCGAGGTCCGTGACGCGGACGTTCTCGCGGTTAATGTAGTAGCCGCTGACGGTGTAGGAGAGGCGGTCGTTGAGCAGAGAGCCCTTGAAGCCGTAGTCGTAGCCGTTGGCGATTTCCGACCGATAGGCGGTGTTGGCGATATCGAGCGCGGTGTCGCCCTGATCGAGAAAGTAGCTCTCGCTGTAGTTGGCGAAAACGCGGATCGCCGGTGTGAGCTTGTGGTTCACGCCGATGTTGGGCTTGAGCTGGTCGATCTCGCGGCGGACTACTTGGCCGACGACATAGCCGGGGATGAATGGCCGGAAGGAAGTCGCGGCGGTGAGTTTGTCGCGATGCTGGTGGGTGACCGAATCGTAGCGGAAGCCCGCGTAGGCGAGCAGGCCGCCGCCGAAGAAGGCGGACTGCTGGCGGAAATTTCCGCCGCGAGTCGTCGTGTGCTTCTTGCCGTCGCGCGTGAGCACTTCGCCGGGTGAGGCTTGGCTGCGTTTCGGGAAGTAGGCGATCGGGGCGACAGGGTTCCAGTTGGCGTCGAGGTTGACGAAGCGGGCCGTGTTCCACGCGACGAGGTCGGGGTTAGTGGCGGCGGCGTAACTCAGCGTGGGGTTCCACTGGTAGTAATCGTTGATGTCGATCGTGACGAGGGTGCGGTGCTCGATTTTCCGGTCATTGGTCCAGTAGTGGGCGAGCAAATCGCCCTGGAAACCACCACCGTCCTCATAGATGCGGCCGCGGCTCGGCACGGCCGCGCGTGCGGTGCGGACTGGAGTGGTGGCGACAGCGGGATTGATGGTGAACGCGACCCATTGGTTCACGTAATTGTAGTCCCACCGCCGCGCCTGATAGGCATTGGCTGAAACGCGCGTGCTGAAGATTGAATTGAGCTTCTTGTCGTAGAAGGTGGTGAGGCCGGTGTTGCCACGGTTGAGTTCGCTGTTGGGACCGCTCGCATTGATTTTGCCGAGGTTGACGGCGTAACCGACCGCGACGTCGTCGTTGAGACTGGCCGTGCCTTTCTGATCGGTCACGAGCGGCACCGCGCTCGGCGCGGAGTGGCGGATCTGGAGGAAATACTCGGCGGAGAAAAAGAGCTTCGAGCCGTCGGCGAACACGTGGTCAAGGGCGAGGTAGTATTCGTGATTGCGGTTGCGGGCGAATTCCTGGCCGAACTCACGCTGATAGTGGCCGCCTGTGAAAACGTAGCGCGTCTTCCCGAGCGCATCGGGGAAAAACGGGCCGGTCGCCTCGAACGTGAGACGCTGGGTGCCGAAGTCCCCGAAGTTGTAGGCGAGTTTCTGGCTGGCGGCATCGCGGGGGCTCTTGGAGATCATGTTGACCATCCCGCCGGGCGACGTGCGTCCGTAGATCGCGGCGCTGGAGCCCTTGATGATCTCCATGCGGTCGATGTTGCTCGAGCCGTAGCGCCCCAGTCGGAAAAAACCGTCGCGGAGTTGATTCGAGGAGGAGAAGCCGCGGAGGTTGAAGTTGCCGCCGATGTCGAGACCCGTGAAGCCGCTGATGTGGGTGACGTTGTCGAGCAGATCGTAGATGCCGAAATCCTCAAGGAACTCGCTGGTCATCACGTTGACCGAATAGGGCAAATCCACGATCGGCGTCTTGACGCGGCTGCCCGTCATCGTCTCCGACGCAACGTAGCCTCGGACCGAGGCGGCGCTGACTTCGAACGGAGATAACTCGATGGTTTCTCCGCTCGTCGGCCGGGTGGCTGGCGTTTGCGCGGAAAGCGCAGCGTCCGCGAGAATCATCGCGGTTGCGGCCACAGCGGAGCGGTTAAGAAATAGGGGGACGGTCATTGCTGGATGTGAAATCGGGGGATGGGAGGGGCAAAGGGGGCCGGTCTAGACAGCGTCGGTTCAGAATCTGACCGTGACCGTGAGGTCGTATTGCGGCGGCATCACATAGGAATACGTGTAGACGTTGGCGCTGTTGGCCAACGTGACGAAGCCGGTCTTGCGAATGCGGCTGTTCTCAAGGTCGAGGATGTTCTTCACGCCAGCACGCACGCGCACCTGCTGGCCCCAGATTTTTTGATCGCGCATGAGATAGGCGTTCACGGGGTGCGTCGTGCCGCCGATCATCTCTTGCTTGTTGGGCACGCCGAAGAGATAGTTGTCGCGCCAACTGCCGTTGATGCCGGCGCGCACGCCTCGCAGCGGCGACCATGATTCCCGCGCGAAGGCGTAGTCGATCACCCAGCTCGCGGACCAGGGCGCCGCGCGCGCTCCCGCGGGCTTGGTGCCAATGTCGAGGGTGTCGAGCAGGAGCTTGGCGGTCGTGAGGACGGCGGGGCTTTCGTTGCCCCGCTTGACCGCCGCATCGTAATACCCGCGGAACGAAGCGAGGTCGGGCTGGTTCAACACGCGGGTCCGGGCGATCGTGAAGCGCATCTGCAGCGCTTTCGTGGGGCGCAGCATCAGGGTCAGATCGGCGCCGCGCGAATTTTCGGTCGCGCTGTAGTTGCGTGATGCGCTCGCTGTGCCCGGCGCGCTGAAACGATACGCCGGGTTCGTAGGGAGGACATCGTTGGGATTCATCAGATCCTCAAGGTCCGCCGCGGTCAGGTTGATGATGTTATTGTAGGAGAGCGCGACGTTCTGACGGTCGATGTCGAACACCCCGAGCGTGAACCCCGCACGCCCGTCGAGGAGGCTGCCCTTGAGGCCGATTTCTTTCGTGACGCCCGTCACCGGCCCGAAGCGCTGGTTTTCGAAGGTGACGGCATCCTGAAACCGGAACGACTCCGAGTAGACGCCGTAGACGTTCACGTCCTTGTTCACCGCCCAGGTCAGTCCGGCGGTGTAGCTCGTGTTGGACTGATCCATGAACTTGTTTTCGACATACTCGCCGGGCAGGGCATCGCTCCGCTTCGGCGGAGGAATGGCTTCGCCGAATGGACCGAAAAAGCGCTTCGTGGAGTATTCCCAGAGGCGGCTCTGATCGCGGCGGAGACCGACGAGCGATTGCAACCGGCCACCGAAATAACGGCCGCTCGCGGACAGTGATGCAGCCGCGGCGCGACTCCAATCGGTGTTCGCCGCGGGGTCATTGCCGCCAAGATTGGCGATCATGCGCATGTCGACGGTGCTCGTGGCGGGAAGCGACTCCATCTTCAGCCGATCGTAGAGTGCGCGCGAATAAAACGCCGGATCGTCGAGGTAAACGCGCAGGCGGCCGCGGTCGTTGGTGGTGATTGTGGGAGCCGTGCCGTTGACGATGGCCTTCACATTGTAGGCTTGGAAGCGGTAGTTGTCCTTCGAGCTCTCACGATACTCGGCGGTGGCCACGAAAAGCTGCGGCATCCATTTGATCTTGTCCCACTGATAGGCGAGGGAGCCGCGGAAGGCATCGGTGTCCGTGCCAAAACGCTTTCGGTCCAGGCTGGTGTCCATGTAGGGCCGGCCGTTCACGTCGAGCGCGATGGGGGCGTCGATGAACGAGCCGTCGTTGCGCTCCGACTGCTGGTTTTGGTGATTGTAGGCCAGTTCGAGGCTCACCGGACCCGCCTGTTGCTCGATCGTGATCGAATAGGCGCCGAACGGGCGCGCCTGCAGATCGAACGACCCGCGTAGGTTGTAGTGCTTGGGAAACCCGTTGACGCGCCTCGTGCCGACAACGGTGCCGGCGGCGTTGCGCATCTGCACATCGAAGAACCCGCCCTCGACGAGCGAGGGTGTGCCGCCGGCCGCGCCATTCGCGGCGCCGCGGTCAATCGCGGGCAAGGTTGACTGGAAAATATACGCGCCGTCGGACGTGAAGTAGGTGCCGGCGGCGTTGAAGCCGCGGCCACGCGCCGATTGCTCCTGGACGGTGACGCCGGCGAAGCCGCGCACGTTGTCGAATTTGCCCCGCTCGAACTCGACCCGAATCGACGTGCGGCGGAATGGCTGCCAGACGGCCGCAAGGGTCTCGCCCTCGAATTTGTAGGCGGACGCATCCTGAAACGTCTTCTGCTGGCGGCGGACGGCGTTGAAACGCAGCGCGACGCTCGAAGTGATCTTGCGGTTCAGATCGATCTGGAAGCGGTAGGCGCCCTCGCTGGTGTATTGAGCCAGAGCCGTCCCGAAATTCCGCATGAGCGGGCGCTTGGTGAACACCGAGCCCTGTCCGCCGGGGTCGACCTCGCCGAAGATGACGGAGTTGGAGCCCTTGCCGAAGTCGATCCGCTCGACGTTGTAGGTGTCGCTGGGGATGAACCAGCGGAAATAGTTTCGGCTGACGTTGTTGTTCTGGCTGAGGCCGCGAAACGAGAAGTCGCCGTCGAGATTCTTGTCCTCCATCGGCGGCGCCGCGTAGACGTTGGCCACGAAGTTCGCGACTTCGTCCGCGGTGAAGAGCCCGAGATCGTCCATGAAGTCGGAGGTGATGGCGTCGATGTTCACCGGCACGTCCTTCAGCGCCTGCTTCGTGCGCGTGGCGGAGAGCGTCTCGTTGGCGGACCAACCCGTGTCCCGCTCGGTCGCGATGACGAAAGGCGATAACTCGATCACCGGGGCGTTCGCGGTCGCTTGCGGTGCCAGGGCGGGAACGCTCTGTCCGGCGACGTCCGCGGTCGCAATTGCCGTTAGGAGAATCGCGAGGGGGCTGCCGAACGCACCACGGGAAAAAACTATCCGATGGGAGACGGAGACGTCGGGGCGGGAATCGGGGGTTTTCATCGGGTTGAGAATGGGACCGACTCAGGGCAACGGGGCGCGGCGCAGGAACGACACGCGGACGTCGTCGGCATAGGCGCCGTCGAACACCGGGCGGTCGCCCGATTCGAACGCCTGGCTCACATGCAGCCGAACGACGAGGAACTCGGCGTTGGCCGGCAGGCGGAGTTCGGTCGTGGCGCGCTGCCAGGAGGCGGGGTCCTGGTCCAGTTTCATCGGGCTGCTGCGCGCCATCGCGAGCGCGTCTGTGGTCAGCGCGGTTCCGAGGCGTCCCACGCGCTCAGGCAAGGTTTCGCTATCGAGCGCGAAAAGCGTGATGGCACAGCGATATCTTTCCTCGGCGGGAAACTCGACGGCGTTGAAGCTCGCCGAGACCTCCACGACGCCGTCGCCCTCCGATAGCTCGCTGCGCAGCGGCCGCAGATCGAGCAAACGGTAGAAGACGGCAATGTGCCCGCCGTCGGGCTTGGTGACGCCGGCGATGTCACCGCGGAGGAAGCGGACCATTTTCTGGCCCTTTGCGGGAGCCACTCCGCGTTCCGGCCCGACGACCGCCGCCCGGTCGCCGCGCCAGATGCCGGTTTCCAATGCCGCGCGAACTGCGATCGGCAGTTCGGCGTTCTCAAAATCTTCCTCCAGCAGCGACAATGCCCGTGGCGTCAATGGCGCGACGTAAGCCCATACGAGGGATGCGGCGCACAGTCCCACGAGGAGACCGGCCGCCGCTTGCGGCAACCAGGGGAACCGCGCCACCCGCGGGGCCGCCCGGAAGGCGGCGCGCGTGTCGGCTTCCGGAGTTGGCTGGGCGGCTTGGGCCAGCACGCCCGCGGTCGCGAGGTCGGCATGCAGCGTCGAGTAGCGGAGCCACGCGTCCAGCGCCGCCGGGTCGGTGCGCAGCAGTCGGTGAAATTCGGCGGTCTCCGCGTCCGTCGCGAGGCCATCGCACATCCGGGCAAACAGCGCGTCGTGGTCAGGTGGCAGTTTCATGTGGCGGCTCCCTCCGATCGCAGGCCGCGCTCAATGCACTCCAGCAGCGAGCGGCGAACGCGCTGAAGTGTCTTGTAGATGGCATCCACGCTGCGGCCTTCGCGGAGGGCGAGAGTCTCCACCGGCTCGTCCTCCCGGTAGTAGCGATCGAGGGTGGCGCGGTGTTCGGCGGGGAGTTTCGCGACGCACTCGCGCAACTTCTCCGCGCGCACCGAAAGTTCCGGGGCCAGTTCCTCCCGGCTCTGGTCGACGAGGGTCATGAAATCGTCGTGCGCGAGGGCCTCCCATCGCGGCTGCTTGCGCCAGAACTCGCGCACCTTGAACCGCGCGATCCCGCAGGCCCAGGGCAAGAACTCCCGCGCGGCGTCGAACTCCGCGCGCTTGGCCCACAGCGTCACGAGCGTCTCCTGCAAGACATCGCGAGCGTCGGCGATCGACGGCACGTAGCGCAGAATGAAACGGAGCAAGGCGCGCTCCTCCGCCATGAATTGGCGGAGAAATGCCTCTTCACCGGAGGCGCGGTCGGGAGGGATGGACATGGGGTTCCGAGGAGTATTGGCGCGAAGACCGCGGAATTGGACAATTATCCGCAGGCTCCCCGGCCTCCGGGCCGCGCCGTGGGTCGGCTGAAGTCGGCGAGCCAGCGACCGAATGCTCGCAGTCGTAACTGCCGGGCGGACCTAATGACCGCCCGTCTGCGGTGGGCGAGGATGCCAACCGACTTCAGCCATCTCCCCCTCAGGGCGACTTCTTCTTGGCGGTGGATTTCCCGGCCGCGCCGGGCAGCGCGATGCCGGGGTCGGGGAGTTTTTCGGGCCAGACGAAGGCGCGGGCGAAGGCAGTGAGGCGGACCACCACTTCGGGGTGCTCGGCCGCGACGTTGTGCTTTTCGCCGAGGTCGCGCTCGAGGTGGTAGAGCTCC
>JAEUHB010000152.1 GCA_016794665.1 Opitutaceae bacterium | reverse complement strand
CGCCGTAGAACGAGTCGTCCCAGCCGGTGAAGGGGAACATCGCCATCGTCGCGGGCACGCCGACGTTGACGCCGACCATGCCGGCCTTCACGCGCATCGTGAACTCGCGCGCGGCGCGGCCGTTGTTGGTGAAGATCGCGGCGCCGTTGCCGAAGGCGGACTTGTTGGCCTGCTCGATCGCGGCGTCGAGATCGTCCATGCGCATGACGTTCAGCACGGGGCCGAAGACTTCCTCGCGGGCGAGGGTCATGTTGTTCTGGACGCCGTCGACGATCGTGGCGCCGAGGTAAAAGCCCTTCGGCGCGTCGGAGATTTTCACGTTGCGGCCGTCGGCGATCAGCTTGCCGCCTTCCTTCTCGCCGGTCGCGAGCAGGCTGAGCACGCGGTCGCGGTGCGCGGCGGTGATGACGGGGCCCATGTCGGGCTGCGTGGCGCGATCCGTCGGGCCGACCTTGATCGCATTGGCGGCCTTCACGAGATCGGGGAGCAGGTGCTCCGCGGCAGCGCCGACGGTGATCGCGGTGGAACCGGCCATGCAGCGTTCGCCGGCACAGCCAAAGGCGGCGGTCGTGACGTTCTCGACCGTCTTCGCGATGTCGGCGTCGGGCATGACGACGATGTAGTTCTTCGCGCCGCCGTTCGCCTGGACGCGCTTGCCGTGCTTCGTGCCGACATCCCAGATGTATTTGGCGATGGGCGTGGAGCCGACGAACGAAACGGCCTTCACCTTCGGATGCGTCAGCAACGCATCGACCGCGGGCCGTCCGCCGTGGACGATGTTGAAGACGCCCTTGGGACAGCCGGCTTGTTCGAGCAGCTGGCCTAGGAGGATGGCGGTGAGCGGCACTTTCTCGCTCGGCTTCAGCACGAACGTGTTGCCGCACGCGATCGCGGTGGGAAACATCCACAGCGGCACCATCGCGGGGAAGTTGAACGGCGTGATGCCAACGCAGACGCCGAGCGGCAGGTTGATTGTGTCGCAGTCAACGCCGCGCGCGATGTTGCGGAGCGAGTCGCCGAAAAGGAGCGTGGGGATGCCGCAGGCGTATTCGATATTTTCGAGGCCGCGGAAAATGGAGCCGCGCGCCTCGGCGTGGGTCTTGCCGTGCTCGCGCGAGACGGTGCGGCATAGGAGATCAAAATTCTGCTCGATGAGCTGGCGGTATTTGAAAAAGACGCGCGCGCGCTCGACCGGCGGCGTGTCGCGCCACGCAGGGAACGCCGCCTGCGCGGCCTCGACGGCCGCGTCGACCTCGGCCGCGCCGCCCGCCGGACACTCGGCGATGACTTCGCCCGTGGAGGGATTGAAGACCGGCGTGGTGGCGCCCGACGGCGTCTGCCATTCGCCGCCGATGAGGTTTGGGCAGGGGGTGAGCGAGGAAGTCATGGGAGTGAAAGTGGGTCGGGGCTTCATGCCCGACAGGTGGAAGTTGGCCGATGGATGTCGGGCGTAAAGCCCGACCCACAGACCGAGCTACGCTAGCGCGCGCGCGCGGACGGAGGCGATGAGATCGTCGTAGCCGCCGAGGAATTGTTTCAGCGTGTGCTGCGTGGCCCCGTAGCCGAGGAAGTCCGCGGGGGTCATGCCGCGCTCGTCGTGGGCGCGGATGAAGTCCGGGAACTTCGCGCGCAACTCGGCGACGATCGCGGGATCGACCGGCGTCTCAAGCGTGAGGCTCGGCGCGGCGGCGGTGGTGTTGAACTTTGTCCACCACGTGTAGGGGACGGTCTGGAGGACCTCGCGGCCGATGATCTGCGACCAATGGCCTTCGTGGCGGTAGGCAGCGGCGAGGAGCGTGCCGGGGCGGCCGCTGCGCTTGAAGATTTGGTGCGCGTGCTTGAAAACCGCGATGCCGGCCCAGTCGATCGCGCCGGACGTGGTTGTGATTTTGTCCGCTTCGGCCACGCGCTTGAGCTGATCATCCACGCGGCCGATCATGAGCGTGATGTAGGGGCGGATGGCATCGGCGTCGCGGCCGGCGGCGCGGGCGCGCTTGAGGCCGCGCTCGAATGCCGCGGAGATGGCAAGCGCCTGCGGGACCGTGAACGAGACGGTGGCGTTCACGCGGATGCCACGCGCGGTCATTTCCTCGATCGCGGCGATGCCGACCTCCGTGGCGGGGGCCTTGATCGCGATGTTGGGCGCGAGCGAGGCGAGTTGCGTGGCCTGCGCGACCATCAGCTCCTTGTTCGGGTAATACTTCGCGTTGACCTGGACTGAAAGAAATCCCTTTGCGCCGCGCGTGGCGTCAAACACCGGCTTGAGGCGCGACGCGGCGTCGAGCGCGAGCGTGTGGATCAGTTTCCACGCGATGTCGTCCTCGGTGTCGGAGGGATTCTCCGCGATGAGGCGATCGATGATCGGGTTGCAGAGCGCGGGCTGGGCCTTGACGGCCTGAGAGACGATGACGGGGTTTGACGTGCCGCCGACAGCGCCGAGGGCGACGGCTTCGCCGAGCTCGGCGGGCACGCCGGAGTCGTTCCACCAATCGGCGCCGAGCGCCGTCATCTGGGACATGCGGGAGGTCATGGGAGAGATTTTCTGGCGAACCACAGATGGACACAGATGAACGCAGAGATGAACTGAGGCGGGCTCTTGCTCGGGTTTGAGCATCGGTGTGAATCGGTGTTCATCTGTGGTTAGGTTTGAACGGATTGTTCAGACACCGGTCTGCGCGCGGACGTAGGCGCGGGCTTTCTTGGCCTTCGGCAGGGCGCGGACCTTCACGGGATCTTCCTCGGCCTCGACGACCAGCCAGCCACGATAGTCGGCGCGCGCGAGAATCTTGAAAATCGCGGGGTAGTCGACGCAGCCATCGCCCGCGATCGTGAACACCCCGTTGGCCACGGCGCGGTAGAACGACCAGCCTTCGCGGCGCACGCGGTCGGCGACCACGGGGCGCACGCTCTTCAGGTGCACGTGGCCGATCCGCGCGGCGTAGCGCTTGGCGATCGCGACGGGATCGATGCCGGCGAACGCGAGGTGGCCGGCGTCGAGCAGCAGCGAAATCTCCGGCACGGATGCGAGCAGGCGGTGGAGGTCGGCCTCGCCCTGGATGACCGTGCCCATGTGGTGGTGGTAGACGATCTGCATCTCCTCGCTCAACGCGACGGCGGCGAGCCGCTTCAGGCCGGTGATGAACTTTCGCCACTCGGCTTCGGTCAGGCGCGGGGCGAGCATGTCGCCGAAGCGGAGCGCGGCGTCCTTGTTGCCGTGGATGCAACGTGTGCATTCAGCGACAATGGCGACGCGGGCGCCGAGGGTTTTCAATAGATTGAGGTGGGCGCGGAAATTTTCTTCCTCAACCGCGTAGGGCTTCGACGCGAGAAAGGTGGAGTGCCAGCCGCTGACGAGCCGCAGGTCGTGACGGCCGAGCGCCTCGGCGAGGGCGGCGGGCTTGCGCGGGTAGGCGTGCCCGAGCTCGCTGCCGGCGAAGCCGGCGGCGCGCGTCTCGCGCAAAATGGTGTCGAGCGGGACATCGCCGGCGAGGTCCATGAAATCGTCGTTGGACCAGACGATGGGATTGGCGCCGACGAGGCAGGAGGGATGAAGAGGGGCGGACACAGCGAAAACGGGGCGTGGCAAACGTGGAAACGTGAAAACCGGGCAGACGCGATCAGTAATAGAACCGCTGCTTTGACTTCACCGTGCGATCGTAGCGGGCGCGGGCGGCGCGGACGCCGGGGAGCTTGGAGGTGGCGGAGACGGGGACGTCCCACCACGAATAGCCCGGCAGGCGGATGTCGGCGGGAACAGGGACGTGGATGACGACGACGCCCTTCGCGGCCTTGGCGGTCGCGAGCGCCGCGCGCAGTTCGTCGAGCGTCGTGGCTCGCAGGCCGGTGGCGCCCAGGCTCTCGGCGTTCTTGGCGAAGTCCACGTCGACGGGCCGGCCGGTGAGACGCGCGTCGGCGCCGGTGCGGTGGCGGAATTCGTTGCCGAAGCTGTTGCCGCCCGAGCCGCGTTGCAGGCCGTGGATGCAGCCGAAGCCGTGGTTGTCGCACACGACGACGACGATCTTCTTGTTTTCCTGCACGGCGGTGACGATCTCGGTGTGCAGCATGAGATAGCTGCCGTCGCCGAGGAACGCATAGACCTCGCGCTCGGGCTCGGCGAGCTTGATGCCGAGCGCGCCGGCAATTTCGTAGCCCATGCAGGAGTAGCCGTATTCGGAGTGGTAGTCGTTGCGGGCGTGCGAGCGCCAGAGCTTGTGGATGTCGCCGGGGATGCCGCCGGAGGCGTGGACGACCGTGCCGTCGGCGCCGCAGGCGCGATTCAGCTCGTCGATGACCTGCGCCTGGGTGAGCGGCACGCCGCGTTTCGGCGCGACGAGTGTCGCGCGGGTGGAAGACCACTTTTGTTTTTCGCGCGCGACCTTTTCGCGATAAGCCGCGGGCGCGCGCCAGCCCGCGAGCGCCCGGGTGAGCTGGCCAAGGATCGCGCGCGCGTCGCCGGTAAGCGGGAGGGCGCCGTGCTTGCGGGCGTCGAAGGCGACGGTGTTGATGCCGATGAAGCGGACGCGCGGGTTTTGGAACTGGGTCTTCGACGCCGTCGTGAAATCGCTGAGCCGCGTGCCGATGTTGATCACGAGATCGGCTTCGGCCGCGATCGCGTTGGCGGCGGCGGTGCCGGTGACGCCGATGGCGCCGAGGCACGACGGGTGCGCGTCGATTAGCGCGCCCTTGCCGGCCTGCGAGACGCCGACCGGGATGCCGGTGGCGGCGCAGAATTTGTCGAGCGCGGCGGTGGCGTCGGAGTAGTGGACGCCGCCGCCCGCGACGATGAGCGGGCGTTTCGCCGCACGGATGAGGTCGCAAGCGGCGCGGAGATTCTCGGCGGAGCACGGCGTGCGCTCGACGGTGTAGACACGCTTTTCGAAGAAGTGCAGCGGGTAGTCGGCGCTTTCGGCCTGCACGTCCTCGGGCATCGCGAGCGTGACGGCGCCAGTCTCGGCGGGATCGGCGAGCACGCGCATCGCCTCAGGCAGCGCGGTGAGGATTTGCTCGGGGCGGTTGAGGCGATCCCAATATTTCGAGACGGGACGGAAGCAGTCGTTGACCGAGACGTCCTGGCTGGCCGGAAACTCGAGCTGCTGGAGCACGGGACCGGGGCGGCGGTTGGAAAAAATATCGCCCGGGAGCAGCAACACCGGGAGGCGATTCACCGTCGCGACCGCGGCGCCGGTGATCATGTTGGTCGCGCCGGGGCCGATGGAACTCGTGCAGGCATAGGTGCCCATGCGCTGGCGCGCCTTCGCAAACGCGACCGCGGCGTGCACCATGCCCTGCTCGTTTTTGCACTGCAGGTAGGGAAGGGCGTTCTTCCCTGCGAACGAGCCCTCCTCCTCCAGCGCCTGGCCGAAGCCGGTGACATTGCCGTGGCCGAAGATGCCCCACACGCCGTGGATCAGGCGATGCTCGACGCCATCGCGTCGGATATACTGGCGCTGGAGAAACCGCGTGAGGGCGGCGGCCATGCTGAGGCGGACGGTGGTTTTCATGCGGGGCAGGGTGGGAAAGCTTCGCTGGTGAAACGGGCTGACTGCAAAGGCGAATTTGCCGACGCAGGCTTGCGCCAGCCGCGCGGTTTCCCTCGGGTTGGCGGGGTGGATGCCGTCGATCTCTTCTCGCTGCGGGGCAAGCGTGTGCTCATCACGGGCTCGGGCCAGGGCATCGGCCTCACGTTGGCGCGCGGGCTCGGCGCCGCCGGCGCGGAAATCATCCTCAACGATCTCGACCCCGCGCGGCTCGACGGCGCAATCGCCGCGTTGCGCAGCGAAGGTTTCGCCGTCAGCGGCCGGCGCTTCGACGTGACCAGCGCTGCCGAAATCTTCACTGCGCTCGGCGACCTCGCCGGTGAAATCGACATCTTGATCAACAACGCCGGCATCCACCGCCGCGCGCCGCTCGAGGCGATGCCCACGGAGACCTGGCAGACCGTGATCGACACCAATCTCACGAGCGCGTTTCTCGTCACGCGCGCCGTCGTGCCCGGCATGCTGCGCCGCAGCACCGGCAAGATCATCAACCTCTGCTCGCTCAACTCCGAGATCTCGCGCCCCACGATCGCCAACTACGCGGCGGCGAAGGGCGGTTTGAAAATGCTCACGCGCGCCATGGCGGTGGAGTGGGCCGGCCGCGGCGTGCAGGCCAACGCGATCGCGCCCGGCTACATGCGCACGGCGATGACGGATGTGCTCACGATTGATCCGATCTGGGACCGCACCATCTGCGCGCGCACGCCGGCGGGCCGGTGGGGTGAGCCACGCGAGCTGGTGGGCGCCGCGGTCTTCCTCGCCTCACGCGCCTCCGATTTCGTCAGCGGCCAAATCCTCACCGTCGACGGTGGATTGCTCGCGGCGCTTTGACCGCGTAGGGGCCGTGGCCATCGTTGCGCAAACGTAACCCGCGGTCGTTGCGCCGCGCCGCCCGCTTCCCGATCGATTTCCCATGCGACTCCCGCAAATCCTCTCGTTCGCGCTGCTCGCGGCGCTCGCCGGCTGCGAAAAGCCGCAGCCGCCCGCTGCGCCCAACGCCCTCAAGCCCCGCGTCATCACCGAGCCCACGCGTCACGACACGGATGATCCCGCGATCTGGGTCAACGCCGCCGATCCCGCGAAGAGCCTCGTGCTCGGAACCGACAAGGACACCGACGGCGCGCTCTACGCCTACGATCTCGAAGGCAAGATCGTGCAGCGCGTCGGCGACCTCAAGCGGCCCAACAACGT
>JAEUHB010000131.1 GCA_016794665.1 Opitutaceae bacterium | reverse complement strand
CGTTTACCTGCCGGGCTACCGCACCGAGCGACAATTCCTCACGAAAGCCCTTGTCGATAATTTGCCGCCCGCGCGCCACCGCGGCGTTCAGGTCCCCGCCCCTTTCCAAGGCCAACTGGTTACCGCAGGCGGCAAGATGGGTGGCGAAAATCGTGAGCAGTTTCACCATCGCTTGGTATTGCGCGGGGGGCAGCACGCGCGATGCGAAGTAGGCCTCCTCGGCTTGCTTAAGGTCGATGTGCGTGCCCAGCCGCAAAAGCTCGCGCGCAATCTTCCCAAAGTGTCGCTGGCTGGGCGTCTCAATCAGAATTCGACCGGTCTGCAAAAATGCGATGAGCTTTTCTCCGACCCGCACGGGCACGGCCGTTTCACAGAGCCCGGCGAAGCATTTCAGAGTCTTCGCCTCAAGCTGTGCTTTCGATTCGAGTTCTTTTTGAAGCGCGAAGCACGCCTCACATGCCCGGTTCGTCCGCGCCATCAGAGCGCAAAAAGGGCTGGCCGCGGCAGGCTTCTCCGGTGAACCGCATTCGTGTGTTTCGCCGGGCTGATGCAGGGTCAGAGGCAGTCCGGTGGATTTTTCAAACGCATCCTGATAGTCTCGAAACATCGCGGATGCCGAAAGCGCGGAGAGGATCGGTATGGAGGATACTTGAGACATGTGCAGTGCTTTAGCGCGCCCAGGGGCGAAAATCCCTCATCCGTCAACCACGCCTGTGTGGGTTAGAACCAAGTTCGCAGCCCAACGACCACGGACGCCGCTGAAATGTCCTCGCCGCTGCGCCGCGCCAAGCCGGCGGTCCCGCCGAGCGCGCGACGCCATGTCACGCCGACGTAGGGCGAGAATTGCCGGTTGATGTCGTAGCGCAGGCGCAGGCCGAATTCCACGTCGTTGAACCCGCTCGCGACTTTCCGTCTCGGATCGTCTTGGAACGCCGCGTTGAGATCGATGCGCGGCTGGATCGCCCAGCGCTGCGTGATGAGTTGGTCGTAGCTTGCCGTGAAGCGAGCCGAGACCTTGCCCTTTTCACTCACGAAGAGCGCCGGCTCCACCTCGAACCAGTAAGGCGCGAGACCTTCGAGCCCGACGACGAAGTAGCCCGTGGTGCGACGCGCGGGGCCGTGATAGGTGCGGTCGACGCGCAGGCCGGTTTGGAAATCCCAAAACGGGCTGATGAGCCGGCTGTAGAGCCCCTGCAACTCGACTTCGCCGGCCTTCGCGCCCTTGGTTTCCTGTTCGCCGTCGGCCTTCCACCAGAACCGCCGGTAGTCCCCGCCGATCCAGCCTTCCGCATCGAGCACGTAGGCATCGGGCTGGTCGCCGGTGCGAAACTCCGCCTTGGCGGCTGACGTGAATGTCTCGATCGGTGAATCATGCACCGCGGGCTCCCAGCCCGGCGGCAGCGGTTTGCCGAGGCCATGCGTTCGCGGGGACGGCATGGGCATCGCGTTCGCCGCGAGTGCGACGGCGGAGGCGCCGAGCACGAGCGCGCATGCGACGACGAGAGGAAGGAGAGTTTTTGCAGTCATGCGGGTTCCTTCTCAGGCGACGTTGAACACGCGGAACATCCCTGCTTCCATGTGATAGAAAAGATGGCAGTGAAACGCCCAGTCGCCGAGCGCGTCGGCCGTGACGAGCACGGACATTTTCTCGCCGGGCTTCAGGTTCACCGTGTGCTTGAGCGGCGCGAGGCCGTCGGCGCCGTTCTCGAGTTCCATGAACATGCCGTGCAGGTGCAGCGGATGCTCCATCATCGTGTGGTTGACGAACGTGAGCCGCACGCGCTCGCCGAAACGCAGCCGGACCGGCTCGGCTTCGGAAAACTTCTTGCCGTCGAAACCCCAGATGAAGCGCTCCATGTTGCCCGTCACGTTCATGACGATCTCGCGCCCGGGCTCGGGCATCGGCCGCGCATCGAGCGCCACGAGATCCCGGTAAACCAGCACGCGCCGGCCGTCTGCGCCGAGCCCGGTGCCGGGCTCGTGCGTGCGGCTCATCGGCGACATCGCCATCATGCTGTTGCCCGGGCCGAACGGGTTTTTCATGGCGCCCATCCCGCCCTGGCCGCGGCTCATTCCGGACATGTCCTTCATGTCGCTGCCGCGGGACATCCCGGCCATGCCCTCATGGCCGCCCGGCGGCTTGGGGGACGACATGCCAGCCATGCCGGCATGCCCGCCGGCGCCGGCCGCGGACGAGGGCGGAGGCGAGGCGGGCGGCGGCGCGGACGGCGTGGCGGGCGCCCCATGGTTCATGCCCGCCATCGCGCCCGACGACGAGGCTGCCGGCTTGGCACCCATCATCGCCGCATGTTCGGCGGGGCTCATGCCCTTCATGTCCATCGGCTTTGCGTTTGCTTTGCCCATTTCCATTTTCCCCATCGCGGGTTCGCCCATCGCCATGTCGCCCATGCCCATATCCGCCATCGTGCGCAGCGGGCGGTTTCGCCGCTCGGGGATTTGCGCCATCAGGCCGGCGCGGGGCGCGAGCGTGCCGAGGGCAAAGCCGCTGCGGTCGGTCGTCTCGGCGAACAGCGCATAGGCGCGGTCCTCCGTGGGCTCGACGAGCACGTCGTAGGTTTCCGCCACGCCCATGCGGAATTCCTCGACCTCGACCGGCTGCACGTGCTGGCCGTCGGCTTGGACCACGGTCATTGTCAGGCCGGGGATGCGGACGTCGAAATGCGTCGTCGCGGCGGCATTGATGAAGCGCAACCGCACGCGCTCGCCGGGGCGGAAGATTCCGCTCCAAGGCGCCGCGGCCGGGCGTCCGTTTAGCAGGTATTGGAAATGGGTCGCGGTGAGGTCCGCGATGTCGCTCGGGTCCATCCGCATCTTGCCCCACTCCGTGCGGTCGGCCCACGTGCGCTTGAAGCCCTCTGCGGACACGTTGTCGAAGAAATCGCCGAGCGTGCGCTGCTGCAGGTTGCTGAAATTGCTCTGCTTTTTCAGCTTCGCGAGCAGCCGCATCGGATCGGAGAACGTCCAATCCGAAAGGATCACGACATGGTCGCCGGCGTAGGTGAACGGCTCGGCCTCCGCCGGATCGATGATGAAGGGGCCGTAGAGACCGAGCTGTTCCTGCGCTCCCGAGTGGCTGTGATACCAATACGTGCCGTATTGCTTGAGCGGAAACCGATACACGAACGTCTCGCCCGGATCGATGCCCTTGAAGCTGATGCCCGGCACACCGTCCATTTCCGCCGGCAGCAAGAGGCCGTGCCAGTGAATCGAGGCGCGTTCCTTCAGCCGGTTCGTGACGCGGAGTTCAACCTCTTGTCCTTGGCGGAAGCGCAGCAGCGGCGCCGGCAGCGAGCCGTTGACGGTCACGGCCCGGCCAACGCGATCGCCGATGCGAAAATCCATCTTGTCGATCGCGAGATCGACGACGGTCGGATTCCCCGGCGCTGACGCTGGCGCCGCGGCGGCGGAGTGGCCCGCGTGCGGCGTCTGCGCATAAGCCGGAGCAAGCCGCGACAACCCAGCCCACAGGCCGGCCGCGCCCGCGGCGCGCAGGAATTGGCGGCGGGAGGAGTCAGGGGGATAATTCGAAAACGGCGGCAATTGGAAGCTAGGCATGGGATCGAGTGGCAGGGGGGTGGACAGATGAACCGGAAAATCGGAGCACGACCGAGACGCGCGAGGGAAAACTCGTTTCGCCAAGCATGAATTATATGCTGCCGCCTCGCGCCTGCATATGGGGTTGTGACCTGCCATGATTTTGAGAGGACGCAGCGCGACGCGGTTCGGGCGGCGCGTCGCAGTCGCAGTCAAGGCAGGCGGCTTGGGCGCAGGCGCCGCAGATTTTTTCCAGCTTCGCGCGCAGCTCGGCGCGGGCGCGGTGGAGCGCGACGCTCGCGTGGTTGGCGGTGAGGCCCAGCGCGGCGGCCGTGACGGAGACGGAGTCGCCACGCAGCTCGATGCGACGGAGCAGCTCGGCATGCGCGGGCTTCAGCGTGGCGAGCAGCGGCTCGAAACACCGGCAAAGCTCGCGCTCGGCCGCGGGCTCCGCGGGCGCGAGCGCGGCGGTTTCCGTGGACCATGCCTCGTCGCGGCGGCGCGCGGCGGCTCGGCTGCGGGCGTGATCGACGATGGCGTTGCGCAACAACCGATAAAACCACGCGACGACTTTCTCGCCGTCTTTAGCTCACCGGCATGTCGGAACGCCTTGGCAAGGCCGTGCTGCAAGAGGTCTTCGGCGTCGGCCTCGTTGCCGACGCGGGCCGCGATGAAGGCCTTGAACGCCCCGTAGTGCGCGAGCAGCGCGGTGGTGGTGGGGGTGAGCGGCGGCGCGGTCATGGCTGCGCTAGAGTTTCTCGACGACGACCGCGGCGGGGCCCTTCGCCGGACCTTGCTCGTAGGCGAGGATGGCGCGGCCGTTCGGCAGCGCGAGGAGGGATGGAAAACGCGCGTTGGCGGCATGGCGCGCGGGTGCTATCGCGGCGAGACCTTTGCGCGTGAGCCAGAGATCGGGGCCCTGCTGCCAGA
>JAEUHB010000119.1 GCA_016794665.1 Opitutaceae bacterium | reverse complement strand
TGCCCTCGTTGTTTTTCTGGCCGAGCGGCATCGACTCAAAGTTCTCGCGGTGCCCGTAGCCGGCGAGCACCCGCCCGCGCGCGGTGCCAGTGAGGTTGTTCCACTTGGCTTGGAACGAGCCGGCAGAGAGCTTCGCATTGGCCGCGGTCTTCACCACGTTGCCGACGACCTCGCCGTCGACCTCGGATTTCACGAGGGCCGTCGGCGGGATGAACTTCGCGATCGTGGCCTCGGCCGTGACGTCCCTCACGCGGCGGCCCTGGGCATCGAGGCCCCAGACCTTGAAGGCCTGCGACTGGCCGCCATAGAGCGCAAACTCGGCGGGCACGAGCTGCAGCCCGGCAATCGGAGCGGTGGAAAGGGCGGCGGGTTTGGGCGCGGGCACGGCGGCGGGCACGACGGGCGCGGAGGACTTGGGGCCGAAGCAGTGCAGCCCGTCCTTCGTGAAGATGAAGATCGAGTCGCCGTAGAACGCGGGGGCGCCGAGGCAGACGGTGCCGTTTTCCATCTTGTTGTTCGAAACGATGACGGGCTTGCCGCCTTTCTCCTCGACCACCACGACCCGCGCCTCGTGCATCGGCACGTAGAAGCGTCCGTCGGCATACGCCGGCGAGGCATGCACCTGATCGGCGCCGAGCTTCTCGCTCCACAGGGTCTGGCCGGTGTTGGCATCGGCGCACGTGAAGGTGCCGTTGGAATTTGTGGCGTAGACACGGCCGTTGACGAGGAGCGGCGAGCTGGTGAAGGCGCTGAACTCGTCGTTGCGCCAGAGCTCGGCGTCCTTGCCGAGGATCACCGGCTTCGGGCCGGCGGGATACTCGGTCGGGACCTTGAGCGCGACGAGACGGCCTTGGGAGGACGTGTCGATGTTCTCCTTGCCGTGGATCGCGATGACTTTGCCGGGGCCGGCGACGAGCACGTCGGAGTTGAGCCCGCCGTTGGAGAATTTGAAGCGCCAGACGGTCTCGCCGGTGCGGGCGTTGATGCAGGCGACATGGCCGCAGCCCGTGCCGACATAGAACACGCGGTGCCCGCCGAGATCGGCGAAGACGGGCGCGCCCATCGGGTTGTCCACCGGATCGGTGCCGGGGGTGGCGGCCCAGACGAGCTGGCCGGTGCGCTTTTCAAACGCGTAGTAGCGGCTGCGCGCGGGACCATCCGAGCCCCAGTTGGCGGTGATGGCCTTGGCGTAGAGGAATTCGCCGTCGGTGATGAGCGAGCCGGTGCGGCCGTTGGGAAACGTGAGGCGGCCCAGCTCCTCCATCATCGAGCGCTGCCAGATGATTTTCCCGTCCCGCGTGAAAGCGGTGATCACACCGCAGGTGGACTCGCAGTAGACGTTGCCCGTCTCCGCGTCGACATAGGGCGCGCCAATCGCGTAGCGGTTGTAGACGGTGTCGCTGAGGAAATCCTTGAAGAGGTGCTCCCAGATTTTCGCGCCGGTCTTGGCCTCAAGGCACACGATGGCCTCGATCACATCCTCGCCGCTCTCGCCGTAGTAGCACATGGCGTAGACGCGGCCATCGGCGACGACCGGCGTGCCGGCGCCGTGGGCCTTGAAGACCCAGCGGTGGTTGGGCCCGCCGAGCGTCAGGTCGGTGACCAGCTTCTGCTTCGCGGGCGAGATGCCGTCGAGATTGGGACCGCGCCAGTGCAGCCAGCCGGAAGCGGCGGAGAGCGGGAGGGTCAGGCCGGCGATCGCGGCCAAGGCAAGCTGACGAACGGGGAATGTCATGGCGGGAAACGGAGGGTGTAGAAGTGCGCAGGCCGGGACAAAAATGCAACCGCGCGGGCTCAATACTCGAAAGTCACCTGCACGCCCCAGCGGCGCGGCGCGCCGGGGCTGCCGGCGAAGATCTCGGGGTTGATGAACTGGTAGTAGTTCTTGTCGCCGACGTTTTGCGCGTAAAGCGTCGTGGCCCATTGGCCGTGGCGATAGCGGAGCTGGGCATTCACGAGGCTGTAGCGCCGCTGCGCCGTGGCGGCGGTCTCGCTCTCGTCGTAAAAGGTCCGGCCCACGAGCGCGTAGCTGGCGTTGCCGGAGAACCCGCCGCCAAAGTCGACGGTCACGCCCGTCCGCAGGGTCGACTCGGGCACGAAGGGCACGCGCTTGCCGGCGGCGCTGCGGCCGGTGGCGGTGCGATGGCTGCGGAAGGTCGTGTCGTTGTAGCCAGCTTGGAAATCCCACCACACTTGGTCCGCCGCCTGCCACATGAGCTTGGCCTCGACGCCGCGGGCGCGGACCTCGTTGGCATTCACGACGACATAGTCCGTCGAGCCGGGCACCGTGCGCTCGAACTGGTGGTCGTCGATCGTGTTCCAGAACCCGACCAAGCCGGCGCCAAAGCGGCCCT
The DNA here is from genome assembly GCA_016794665.1 of Opitutaceae bacterium. GTDB lineage: Bacteria > Verrucomicrobiota > Verrucomicrobiia > Opitutales > Opitutaceae > ER46. Next base: position 8,917 of record JAEUHB010000119.1, on the reverse strand, counting down.
TGGGCGCACCGAACGTGATGCCCGCCTCGTTGGCCCACGACCGCTCGGCTTTGAAGGCCGCGAGCGCGGCGTTGGCCGTGAAACCGCTGTGACCGGGCGGCCGGTGCGCAAGTGACGTGCGCACATGCACGGTGGCGCCGCCCGCCAGCGCGAGCCGCAGGCCCGTCGTCCCGGAGAAATCCGCCTCGCGCATGCTCGCGACCAACCGCGGATCGGCGGGGGACGGGAAGCCGAGGTTGTTGGAGCTGGTCTTGGTGCGGTCGAGCGCCGAGCGCGCCTGCTCGACCCGGCCGCCGAGATCCCAAACGAGGTTGCCGGCGACGGGCTGCTCATAGTTCACGTAGGCCGCCAAACTCCGCTGATCGATCGAATAGACCGTGCGCTCGGTCTGCACGAAGTTCGGCGGCACAAACATGCTCGGCGGCACGACGAACGAGCGGACCGCCGTGCTGTCGAGCGCACCGTCCGAGAAGAAGAGCCCGGCGCGGAGCTGTGATTTGTCGGCGCCCGGCTCGGACTCGTAACGGATTTCCTGCGTCCAGGTCCGCTCGGCCTGGGTCACCCGCGAGCTCGCCCCGGGAAACGCATTCAGGTCGAGGTCCGTGATTGCGGGGTCGAGGTCGTAGTTCTGCCACGAGGTCGTGGCGGTGAGCGTCCCGACGGAGAGCTTCTTGCGCGCTTGAAACGAATACTGCTGCCGATCGAGCTGGGTCTGGCCGAGGAGATCCGAGGCAACCTTGAACGGATCGCGGCTGGCGAGCGAACTCAAGCGCGGGGCATCGTCACTCACATTCTCGACAAAGGCGCCGAAGCGCAGGCGCAGCGTCGCGTCGGGCTTGTAGTAGACATAACCGCGGCCGGAGAACGAGCTGCGGTCATCGGCCGGCCGGCGGAGGGACGTGTTGTCGATGTAGCCTTCGCGATTGAGCGTGCCGAGGCTGAGGCTGTAGCCCGTCTGCGCGGAGATAGGGCCGTCGAACGCCGCTTGCAAGGCCAGCGCCTTGAACGAGCCGAAGTCGGCGACGATGCGGCCGTGGTGCTTGTCGCCCGGCTCACGGGTGTGGATGTCGATGACGCCGGCCGCCGCGTTGCGGCCGTAGCTCGTTCCCTGCGGGCCGGCCTGCACTTGGAAGCTGGCGATGTTGAGCAGCGAGCTGGAGTAGGACGACACCGATCCGCCGGGCACGTCGTCGACGTAGAGCGCCACCGAAGGCGCGGAAAAGAAGATCGTGTTGGCCAGCCCGCGCAGGGCGATGACGTCGCCGAAGCCGCGGGAGTCGCTGTTGCTGATGGACAGGTTGGGCGCGATGCCGGTGATGTCCTGCAGCTGGACGACGCCGTGCTGCTCAAGCAGGTAGGCGTTCAGCAGCGTGGAGGAGTTTTGCACCCGCAGGATGTCCTGGGCGCCGACCTTGAAGGGCGACATCACCGTGGCCGGCTCGCCGGCTTGGGCGTTGGCCGCACCGAGGGCGGCCAACGCAGTGAAGAGGACAATGCGAGAACAGGGGACGTGGGTCATGCGCAATGGAAAACAGCTAGAGGGCGGCGGGCGGCAGGTGATGTCAAGACGCGCCAACCCGCCGCAAGGTGCGCGCCGACCAGCGGATTCAGCGCCGGGCGCCGACCGCCACCAGCTTCTCCCGCGTGCGGAAGAAAAGCGCGCCCTCCGAGATGGCCGGGGTCGAGAGGCAGGTCTCGCCGAGCGGATTCTTGGCGACAACGGTAAACGTGTCACCGACCGGCACAACGTGGACGAGGCCCATCTCGCTGGTGAAGTAAAGGTGCCGCCCATCGGACACCGGTGAGGACGTGAAACCCATCGTCGCGTCGCTCGTGAGGCGCTCGCTGTAGCGCACCTCGCCGGTGAGCGCATCGAAGCAGGTGAGGAGGCCGTTGTCGCGGGCGCCGTAGAGATGCGGCCCGACGAGAATCGGGGTCTGCATGTAGTTGCCGCGGCGGTCATGGTTCCACGCGATCGCGGGGTGCTTCCAGTCGACGTTGTCGGGCGTGATGTCGCCCGTCGCATTGGCGCGGATCGCGCGCATCGGGGCGCTGCGGCCGTGAGCACTGGTGAAATAGATCAAATCGCCCCGCGCGATCGGCGTGGGCGTGGGGATGTCGCCGCCGCCGTTGAGCATCCAGAGTGGATTGCCCGTCGCGAAATCGTAGCCGCCGGTGTGCTTCCAGCCATTGATCGCGATCTGGGTCCGGCCCGCGGCTGTCACGACCGCCGGCGTGCTCCACGTCGGCACGTCCTTGCGCTCGGTGCGCCAGATCTCGCGACCATCCGCCAGATCGTAGAGCGCGAGAAAGGAGCCCTTCTGCACATCGCACTGCACGACGACCTTGCCGTCGTGAATGACTGGCGAGGTCGCGAAACCCCACTGCGAGGCGGGCATTTGGAAATAGCCGGAGTCCATCGGGCCGAGGTCCTTTTTCCAGAGGAGCTTTCCGTTGGTCGCGTCGAAGCAGAAGAGCCCCTCGCTCCCGAAAAACGCCACGATGCGATGCCCATCGGTCGCGGGCGTGGAGTTGCAGTGCGTGGCCTTGGTGTGGCGCGCGACGCGCGGGGCGGACTCGTGCGCGAGCACGTTCCAGAGAATATTCCCGGTGGCCTTGTCGAGCGCGAGCAGGCGCCACTGCTGCACGTCGTCGCCCTTGGCGGCGTCGATGTTGCCGTAGAGGCCGACTTTCAAATCGGATTTCCTGCCATCGCGGTTGCCCGCGGTCGCGACAAACACGCGGTCGCCCCACACGATCGGCGAGGCGTGCGAGAGACCCGGGATCGGCGCGGACCAGCGGATATTTTCGCCGGTCTCCGCGTTCCAGGTCGTCGGCAGCGCCGTGGAGTCGTCCAGCCCCGTCGCCGCCGGGCCACGATACTGCGGCCAATTTTTCGCGTGCGCCGCGCTGAGCAGGACTAGGATGAGGCCAAGCGCCCGAGGTGTCTTCATCCCCGCAGCCAAGCAACGCGCCGCGCCGGGGCAAGCGCGCGCATTGACGCCGCTCGCCTCGGCTGCCACCAAGGCACCCCTTCCCCACCCATGCGTCACCTCCTGCTTCTTTCCGTTCTCCTTTCCCCCCTCGCCCTTCTCCCCGCGGCGGCCGCCGCGTCGCGGCCGAACATCCTCTTCATCTTCTCCGACGACCACGCGCAGCACGCCATCGGCGTCTATGGCTCGAAGGTGAACCAGACGCCGCACCTCGACCGCCTGGGCAAGGCCGGCGTGCGATTCAACCACGCGTTTGTCACCAACTCCATCTGCACCCCGAGCCGAGCCACGCTGCTGACCGGGCAATATTCGCACACGAATGGCGTGCCGGTGTTCAATGTCTTCGACGGCGGGCGGCAGAACGTCGCCAAGCTCCTCCAAGCCGCAGGCTACCACACCGGGATGATCGGCAAGTGGCATTTGGGCAGCGACCCCACGGGCTTTGATCGCTGGATCATTCTCCCCGGCCAGGGAGTCTATAACGACCCCGAGTTCCTCACGCCGCACGGCCGCGTGAAAATCTCCGGCCACGCCACCCAGGTCACGACCAAGCTCGGCCTCGAGTTCATCGACACGCGCCCGAAGGACCGGCCGTTTTTCCTCATGCTCCACCACAAGGCGCCGCACCGCGAGTGGACGCCTGATCCTAAGAACAAGGCGCTCTTCGCCAACAAGGTCATCCCCGAGCCCGCCACGCTCTGGGACGACTACGCCACGCGCCCCGCCGCGCTCCCCGAGAACCAGCAAACCATCGCCCGCGACCTCACGCGCCGCGACCTCAAGCTCGAGCCGCCCGCCGATCTCGCGCCCGGGCCCGCGCGCCAGCAGTGGCTGGCCACCAAGCCCACCGAGGTCGTGGTCACGCAGCCCGACGGCACCAAGAAAACCCTCACCGGCCGCGAGCTCGTGAAATGGAAATACCAGCGCTACATGCAGGACTACCTCGCGTGCGTGCAGGGCGTGGACGATTCCGTGGGCGAGGTCCTCGACTACCTCGACCGCACCGGCCTCGCGCGCGACACCATCGTGATCTACTCGTCCGACAACGGGTGGTATCTCGGCGACCTCGGCATGTATGACAAACGCTTCATGTATGAGCCCGGCCTGCACATCCCGCTGCTCGCGCGCGGCCCGGGCGTGAAGGCCGGCACGGTCACCGATTTGTTCGCCGTCAACGCCGACTTCGCGCCGACCTTCCTCGATCTCGCCGGCGTGAAGGTCCCGGCCGACATGCATGGCCGCTCGCTCGCCCCGCTGTTCCGCGGCGAGAAGCCGCGCGACTGGCGCACCAGCGCCTACTACCGCTACTATCACGACCCGGGCCACCACAACACCCGCGCCCACTACGGCGTCCGCACCGCCACCCACAAATTGATCCACTACTGGAAGAAGGACGCATGGGAGCTCTTCGACCTCACCAAGGATCCGACCGAGCAGCGCAATCTCATCAACGATCCCGCGCAGGCCGGCAAAATCGCCGAGCTCAAGGCCGAGATCACGCGCCTCCAAAAACAGCTCGGCGATACCGGCCAGTTCGCCGACGCCATCCCGCGCGACGGCGTCGACGCACCGAAAAACGTCCCCGTCCTCGGGCCGAAATCAGTGAAGGAAGCGATCGCTGCGGCCGTGCCGTGAAAGCGCGGGCGATTATTCGTAACACTCTTGGACGCGCTGACTCAAAATTCTGCGACCTAACCGCGATCACTGTGAGACCACCGCTACACAACATCAGGGTCAATTTGCTGCATCCTATCTACGCGGAACTCGCTCGCGAGCACGGCTGCGCATTCGAGAAGGCGCGTAGTCAAACTCTTCTCCAGTCTAAGACTCACGACGAGACAGCGTGGCGTGCCGCAGACAATTTAGCCGTGAGGAGCGCGATCTCTTGCGTCGTTTTTTGCGCTCTTTCATTGGAAGCTCAGATCTACGATTTTGCTGCACGATACCTCGGAGATGGCTACGTTGCTCAGCACTTAGACAAGCTCGACTTGGTATCTAAGTGGCTCGTCATACCACTGCTCGTTACGGGACGGGAGATCGACAAAAGCGGAGCCGCTTACGGTCAGCTGAAGGTTGTGGTCAAGGCACGCAATGGCCTTGTGCACTATAAGTCCGACACATTCAGCGCGGGCGGAAGCATCGCCGATGAAATGCCAGCGCTACATGACAAGAAAATGGCCGAGTTGGACGCTGCTGCAAAAGCTGCAATCAAAGCCATAGACGACTTACCCGAGACGCTTTATCTGATGAGCAGCGATGCATTCGTGTTTATGTCTCTGCCTGAGCAGAGAAAAGCTAAACATCGCGACGACTCGGGACGAGTTCACGCGACCTGATTCGTATCTGGTGTAGCAGCCTCGTTTGATCGTCGGGGCCGCATGGGTCGAAGAAGCACGAATCACCATTGCCGTCATAAACCCGACGGCACCGGTCTTGTCGCCGTCGATGCGCCGAAGAGCTTCCCTGTGCTCGGCCCGAAGTCCGTGATGGAAGCGATCGCCGCGGCGTTGCCATAAAAGGTCGTCGGTGCGATGGCACCCCGCCTATCTCACACGCCTCAGCAATTCTCGTATTTCCAGTTCCTCGCCTTGCCCTCGGCGAGCCATTGGATCGCGGTCGCAAGGCGCGAGCGGCGCGTCTCCTCGCGCTTCGCCCCGGTGATCCACTCGATGTAGTCCTTGCGCTTGCCGGGTGGAAATGCGGCGAAAGTCTTGGCCGCGGCCGCGTTCTTCCTCAGGGCCGCGGCGAGATCGGCCGGAACGGGCAGCGCTTTCGCCGCCCCTTTTGGGCGTGAAGGGCGCGCAGGTGCGCCGGACTCGTTGAGCTTCGCGGCGGCGCGCACGAGGCGCTTGAGCACGGCATCGCTCGGCAAATCCTCGAGCCGCGTGATGCGGCCGAGGCTGCCCATCGCCTCGTCGGGCGACGCGCGGTGCGGCCCGGCGATTTTCTCCATGCCTTGATGCCAGAAGCCGAAGACGCAGTGACCCTTGAACGCCGCCATCATGCAGAGGATCGCGCCCGCGTGCTCGAAATGCGGCATGCCCCATTTGATCGTCTCCGTCGCCTCGGGGCAGGCCTCATGCACGACGGCGCGCAGGCGCCGGAGGATCGGTTTCGCGAAGTCGGCTGATTTCGCGATGAAGGCGTCGATGCGCGGATCAGGTTGCGAGCTCATCGGGACCCTCCGGCTTCGCGCGCGGGCTCAGCGGCCGCAGCAGTGCTTGAACTTTTTCCCGCTGCCGCAGGTGCACGGGTCGTTGCGGCCGGCCTTGGGCGCGGCGCGCACGGGCGCCGGGCCTTCGCGGATCGGGCGGACAAAAAACCACTCGCCGCCGATGCGGTGAAACTCGGACTTCTCGTGCATCGGGTGCTCGGCCCCCTTGGCCTCGAAATAGGCGGTGAAGTCCACGTAGGAAACGTCGGGCCTCACGTTGGCCTCATGCGAGCGAATCACGAGGCGCGTCCACTTCACGGCCTCGCCCTCCGGCTCCTCGACGAACGGCTGGCGCGCGGTCTCGAGGTAGGTGCGGTGCAGGTGCAGGTGGTGGCCGACGACATGCGCGGTGAAACGCGAGCGCATCAGCTCCTCGGCCGTGGCGGCCTTCGAGCGCTGCGCGAGCAGCGGCTCGCAGCAATCGCCAAACGGGCGACCGCTGCCGCACGGGCAGGCCGCGGAAGAGGCAAGCGTGGGGGGCTTGGAATCTGAGCTGGTCATGCGCGGCGACGTTGCCCGCGACGGGCCCGCAGGCGAGCCAGAATCGCGCCTAGCGCTCGCGCCACGCCGCCGCACCGGCAACCGCACGCGCTTCTTCCGGTGCGCGCCCATGCACGCCGCCGATCTCCGCCACGGGCAGGCGCGGCGCGCTGCGGGCCGGGGCGTCGGCGCAATACCACCAGTTGCGCGCAAAGGTGAACGTGTCCGCCGCCACACCGGCGCCGATGTTAACACCGCCTTCCGACCAGCGTCCGGAATCGAAGACCACGATGTTGTCGGTGAACTCGCCACGGCGGCACGCGACGAAGTCCGCCGCACGGTTCTCCTGCAGGATGCGCACCGCCCAGCGCGCCGGCCGCTCGATCGTGTTGAAACGGACCACCGCGCCGTCGACGCCCACAAAGGCCACCGGCGCGACCGAGCCAAGGAATGTGTTGCCCTCGACGCGGATGGCGCGGGCCTCGGCGTGCTCGTTTCCTGCACCGAGCGCGGGCCGGAAAAACGGGCGGCCCGTGCTACCGCCGATGTTGATGCTGCGCCCGCCCGCGTGCTCAAAGCGGTTGCCGAGGATCGCGATCTCGCTGGAGCCGCCCTTGGCCTGCACGCCGGTGCAGTTCGGCGGCTCGGGATTATTGTGGCGAATCGTGCAACCCGTGATCACGCCCTGGTGGCAGCCGACCATGTCGATCGCCGAGCCGCCGCGCGTGCCCCAGCGCTCGATCACGCAGTCCTCGACGCGAAAGTCCCACAGGCCGGAAAGCTTGAGGCCGTCGTTGTTGCCCTCCGCGCCGATGTCGCTCACGCGCAGGCCGCGCAGCACGATGCCGCGCGCGCTCCCGGGCGTGGCGCCCGCGGCCCCGTCATCGAGGTTCAGGCCGTTTTGCGTCATGCGCGTGATGACGAGGCCGTGCAGCTCGACGTGGGCCGGATTCGAAAGATGGATGGCGACGCCTCCATCGCGAAACACCGGCGGATTCTTCGGATCGGCCGCAGCGATCACGATGGGGCGGCCCGGTTCGCCGCGGAGATCCACGAAGCGAAAGCCCGCGCCGTAGTTGCCGCCGGCGAGCAGCAGGCGCGCGCCGGGCTTGGCCGCGGCCACGGCGGCGCGAAACTCCGCGGGGCCGTTGACCGCGACCTCCGCGGCCAGCGCCGACGCACTTGCGGCCAAGGCGAGCAACCCAAACGGGACTCGGCTCCCCCACCCGCTCATGGCTCGCCGTCTTGCTTGGGCGCGGGGCGATTGCCGCGGCCGCCGCCGCGGAGGCTCGCGAGATACGCGACGACGTCACGCAGCTCGCGCGGCTGCAAGATGCCCGCCATCGGCGGCATGATCGAGACGGGCGGCGTCTGGCTCGCGATCTCGGCGCGCGGGATCACCTGCTGCTTGCCGTCGAAGGCGCGCACGGTCACGGCCTCGGGCGTCTCCTTCGCGAGCGTGCCGGTGACCTCGGTCTTGTTCTTCAGCGTCACATTCACGAGGCCGTAGCCGGTGGCGATCTTGGCGGAGGGGTTGAGCAGCGACTCGAGCAGGTAGGCGGCGTCGCGCTGGCTGCCGATGGTGCGGAGATTCGGGCCGACCTCGCTGCCCCCAGCGTTCTCGACGGAATGGCAGGCGGTGCAGTTGGCGTTGAGGTGGTTCGCCATCACGTCACGGCCGCGCGCGACATCGCCGCCCGCGAGCAGTTCGCTTTGGGCGGTGCCGGCGGCGGAGAGCGCATAGGCCTTCAACTTCGCGCCGAGCCCGGGATTGGCCGCCTCGCGCGCGCGGATGGCCTCGATGCCCACAAACTTCAGCGCCGGCTCGAATTTCCCGGCGGCAAGCGACTCGGCCAACGGCGCGAGCACCGCGTCGGCAGCCGGCGTCGCGGCCTGCGCGAGCAGCGCGATCGCGTGCTGCTTCTCCGGCGTGGTGCGGCTGGCCAGCACGGTGCCCGCCTCCTTCACCAATCGATCCGCGCGCTCCGGCAACAGCAACGACAGCGCGGTGCGGTGCAGCGCCGCGGGCGCACCCGCCGCGAGGGCGGTGTCGAGCGCCTGGGCAAACGCCGGGTCGCCGCGCCGCTCCGCGAGCAACCGCAAGGCCTGCGCGCGCAGCTCGCCCGAAGCCCGCGACTCGCCGACAATCGCCGCGATCTGCGCGGGGGCGGCCCGCAGCGCGTGCGCCACCATGATCTCGATCGCGAGGGTCTTCAGCGCCGGATCGGTG
>JAEUHB010000184.1 GCA_016794665.1 Opitutaceae bacterium | reverse complement strand
CGGCGAGCTGCTCGACGAGAAAGGCGTCGTAGGGCTTGTTGTCGTTGAAGGCTTGGATCACCCAGTCGCGCCAGAGCCACATGTGGCGGCCACCGTCGATCGAGAAGCCGTTGGTGTCGGCGTAGCGCGCGGCGTCGAGCCCATCGAGGGCCATACGCTCGCCGAAGTGCGGGCTGGCGAGCAGGCGGGCGACGAGCCGCGCGTAGGCGTCGGGCGAACGATCGGCGACGAAGGCCGCGACCTCGGCGGCCGACGGCGGCAATCCGGTGAGATCGAGCGAGAGACGGCGGATGAGCGTGGCAGGGTCGGCCTCGGGTGACTGAGCCACGTTTTCCTGCGCGAGCCTGGCGCGGACGAAGGCGTCCACGGGATTTACGATTTCGGATTTACGATTTTCGATTTCCGGCAGCGGCGCTTTCACCGGCGCAACCAAGGACCAGTGCCGCGCGTAACCGGCGCCCTGTTCAATCCAGGTTCTCAGCGTTTCCTTCTGCGCGTCGGTGAGCTTCAGGTGCGATTCCGGCGGGGGCATGACCTCGTCGTCGTGCGGGCTGGTGATGCGCTGCCAGGCCTCGCTGCCGGCGGGGTCGCCGGGCTTGATGGGCGTGATGTCGCCGCGCGCGGCGTGGGCGGACTCGGCGAGGTCGAGGCGGAGCTTGGCCTTGCGGCCTTTTTCGTCGGGGCCGTGGCAGGAAAAGCAGTTTTCCGAGAGGATCGGGCGGATGTCGCGGTTGTAGTCGACGGGCGCGGCGGCGCAGGTCGCGACACAAACCGCGGACAGCGCGAGCGCAGGTCTCATCATCGGGAACTTCATGCGGGAGGCACGGGGTGACACGGGAGCAATGATGGCGCCGGAGCCCCATCGCGCAAACCCAACTTCCGCCACGGCGCGCAAGCGTCACGGGTTGTTTCAAAATGAAGTTTCATCGAATCGCCTTATCCTAGGTCAGCGCGCTTGCGAGCGCAGATCGGGCGCGCGCAAGCGCGCTGGCCTACACGAAGCGCCAGTTTGCAAAAAACACACTGGGTTCCCGTGCAGACTTCCGCTTTGGGCGCGGACGCCCTACCTAGCCGGCTTTTCCGGTGGATGCGCCGCGCGCCACGCCTGTGCGCGGGCGTGGGCCTCGGTCAGGCCAAGCGTCTCGATCGCACGCTTGAAGCGGGCATCACTCCGCATGGGATCGAAAATGGGGTGGAATAACAAGTAGTCCGCCCGCGTTGAAACAATCCAACTGGGATCGAGCGCTTCAAGGGCCTCGCTGTAAAGTCCCAACGCTGCCAGCCCGGCAACTTTTGAAATCAGGCCGTCCTTTTCATAACCAGACAGCTCGTTTTTCAAGTCAGCAGTTCTACCGGCCAGGCCAAAAACGATGGCACGGAACATGGAATAGGTGGAATCGCCGGCTGGAATCATCTGCGCCAGCATCATCGCTTCGCTCAGTCGGCCGGTTTGCGCCAGCGCCACCGCCTTGAGGGCACGTGGTTGCGGCGCAGTGTCCTGCAGGCGGAGGGCGCGTTCACAATACTCGATGGCTTCGCTGAATCGGCCGGCGAAAATCAGCGCCCAAGCGTAGTTGTCCAGAATTCGATGAGACAACGGATCAAGCTCGGTTGCCTGCCGCAGTCGGATGAGCGCTTCGTCGATGCGTCCATCCAGCAGCAGCGCGCGGCCGAGCCACTGATGCGCTGATGCGTAACTTCCGTTCAGGCGGATGGCCTCGCGTAACTCGCTCTCGCCCTCGGCTCGGCGCCAAACGGCCCAATAGAAGTTACCCAACGAGGCATGAGCCTCGGAGGACCCGGGATCGAGCGAGATCGCCAGTTTGCATCTTTCTTCCACCTGCTCCACCGCGGGTCCCAACCGTCCTGTTACCTTGGAAAACGTGCGGTCTCGCTGCGCAGTCATCGACCAAACATCCGCCATCGCGGCGTGGGCCCGGGCGAAATTCGGCTCGAGTGCAAGCGAGCTGTTCAGCAACTGCTCGGCCCGCGCGAGCCCATCGTCCGTTCGCAGATTCCACGCCCGCCGGGCCTGCACATAGAGCTCGAAGGCCTCGGGATTCACCGGTGCTTTCGAGGCGGCGGAGGCCGCGCCAAGTTTCAGCTTAAGCGCCTGCGCGATCAGGCCGGCGATTTTCTCCTGCACGGCAAACACGTCCTTGGTGTCGTCCGTGATCGGCTCGGAGGTCCACACGTTCTCCTCCGTCGCTGCGCGGATGAGCTGGGCGGTGATGCGCACCTTGTCGCCGAGGCGCCGCACGCTGCCGTCCACGAGATACGCGGCGCCGAGCTTCTGGCCCTTGTCGCGCGCGGGCGCGCTGCTGCCCTTGAAGAAGAAGGACGAGGTGCGCGCCTTCACCGTGAGCCCCGGCACGCGCCCGAGCACGCTGATCAGCTCGTCGGTGATGCCGTCGGAAAACGCCTCGTTGTCCTTGTCCCCGCCGACGTTGGCGAAGGGAAGGACGGCGATGGATTTTTCGGCGGGTGCGGCGGTTTCGGCGGGAGCTGGCGCGGACTTGAGAATTTCCGTAAACCTCGGATCGGCGCGCAACGGATCGTAAGCAGGGTCGAGCGTGAGCACGGCGCGGGTGATCACGTAGCCGTCAGTAATAGTGGTCCGATAGCCGCGCAGATCCTCCACCGCGGCTTCGCTCATGCCGGCGGTTGCCAGCAATGCGGAGAGATGCGTGCCACGCAGGAACACCGGCTGATCACCCCGGGTGCGTTGCTGGATCAGCGCGCAAATCGCCCGGGCGGCCGTCGTGTCGCCCAGCCGCGCGAGCGCCCACGCCTTCCAATAGAGCGCCGAGAGTTCCTCCGGGTTGGCGGCGAGTTCTCGGTCGGCAATTTGAATGACGGTGCGCCAGTCGCCCTGCGCAGCGACGGTTTGCCCGGCGCGCTCGTAAGCGCGAGCGGCGAGCACCGCACGCGGGCCGGAGAAATTGGCGTCGCGCAGATAGTCGCGGGGCACACCCCGCACGACCGCAAGCGCCTGCTCGGGCTGCCGCCCCCAGAAATACGACTGCCACGCGAAAAAAGCCCCGCGATCCTCGCGATTGAGCCAGGCGGGCCACGCGCCGGATTCGACGCTCGCAATCGCCGCGGCAGTGTCGCCCCGCCAACGCGTCTTGAGCAGGAGGTCGAACGTGAGCAATCGCCCCGAACGCTGGCGCGCCAGCCCAATTGCAAGCGCGGCCTCCGCCTCCGCATGGCGGCCCCGGCGCACGAGCACGTTGATAAGATCGCCGACCGCAGCCGGGTGCCCGCCCGAGAGCTCGAGCGCGCGGGTCAAGGCCGCGATCGATTCCTCGGTGCGGCTAAGGAAGCGATGCGCCGTGCCGAGGGCGCGTTGAATCTGCCAGTTGTCGGGCTCGCGCCGGGCCAGCGCTGTCAGCTCGCGCTGGACTTCCAGAATGCCCTTTTCGCGCGTGGCCATCGTGGTCGCCCCGGACCAGCCGGGCGTGAGGCGCGCATTCGCGTGCACGACCCGGGCGGGAATCGATTCCGGGGAGAGCGCGATCAAACGGGACGCTTGCCGGCTGAGCAGGTCGCGGCGGTTCTCGGAGTTGTCGATGCTGTGCCAGACCATCGTGTAGGAAAGCCACGTCGCCAGCTCCCACGCCGCAGGCTCGGCTGGATCGCGGTCAATCGCGCGCTTCACCAACTCCTCGGCGAGAAATAGGTTCTCGCGATTGAGTTCGTCGCCGTCGTCGTAAATTTTGCGCGCCTGCGCGACGAGCTTCTGCGCTTCGGTTTGCGGCGCCGAGGAGATTGCTTTGTCCGTCGCGGGCGAGTGTGTTCCCGCGGCCGCGTCCCGCGCCGGCCGCGACGCGAAATACCCGGCGACCGCGAGAGCTGCCGTGGCCGCGATGATCCAGCCCGCCGCCGGCACGCGGCGGCGCGGCTTGGCTGACGCTGTGGCGGGGGACGCGGCGCCCGAGTCGCGTTCTCCGGGGCGGGGGCGCCCCGGCTCCATGGCCGAGCCGGTCAGCAATTTTTTCACCCGCACACCGAATGCCTCGCCCTTCTCGCCGCCGGGCAGGCGCGTCCACTGCACGGCCTTGAACTCCGCCGGCACGCGGGCCTCGGCATCGCGCGTCTCGTCGATCACGACGGGCAGCAGGAACGCCGCGTCGTCCGCGATCATGTGCGTGCGCTGGGCGGCAAGTTTCCACTCGAGCCGGAAGTAGCCCTCGGTGCGCGCCTGCGTCGCCGCCGAGATCACCGGCACGAACAGCGCGCACTCGGCGATCTGTCTTCGGATTTTCGCGTCCCACGCGTCGCCGCCCACCAGCTCGTTTTGATCGAACCACACCTCGACACCCGCCGCGCGCAGGGCATCGCACAGGCGCGAAGCGACCGCCGCGTCCTGCGAAGCGTAGCTCAGGAAAACGGCGGAGCCGGCCGGGGCGGGCGAAGGGTCGGGCGCGGGGCTGGACATGCGGCGGGAAACGGCGGGGGGTGGATATCGAACGCTCAGCGTCCGTCACTCAACCCTTAACACTGAAGTTGCTGAGAGAATCACCGGTTGCGGACTGCGGGCGCGACCCTGCCTCGATCCCACCGGCTCGAAAGAGCCCGCCCCTTCACAGCGCATACACAATCACGGAGTTCCTGCGGGAGAAGGGAACTTGCCGTTGCCGACGCAGCCCGCGGTCCTGCGGTAGCTCGCAGCGAAACCGGCGGCGAAGCATGGACCCGCTGGCCCGAGCGAACCGCTGGGGCATTCCCGTCACCGGGGGGCGGCGGGCTTGGGCAGAGGGCCCTGCTTCTTCTTCGCCTCGGCCTCAAGCCTCGCTTCGGTGGCGTAGGGGTTGGGCGGCATCAGCGTGGCGGGGATCGGCGGACGGCGGTCCGTCCCGCTCGCACTGGGCCCGTAATACGTGGTGAGGTATTTGATGATCGTTTTCTGCACCGCGGGATCGAGCTTCCAGAGGCCGCCGTTGGTTTGCATCCATTCGAGGGTGGAGGTCCAGTTCGCCTCGGTGGCGCGCTGACGCAGGAAGGTCTGCGGCGAGTGGCAGGCGATGCAGTGATTGCGCACGGTCTCCCAGTCCGCGCCCATTTTCATGCCGGTCATCGGATCGAGCGGCACCTTCGCGTCCGCCGCGAAAGCG
>JAEUHB010000415.1 GCA_016794665.1 Opitutaceae bacterium | reverse complement strand
GGAATTGGCGCCGCGCACGACCTCGATGCGGCCGGTGTTGTAGCTGTCCCACGAGGCCTCGGTCTTGAAGTAGTTGAGCGTGTTGTCGGCGGCGGCGAGGCCGCGGATGCGGGTGTTGGAGTTGGCGCCGAGGCCGAAGTTATCGTTCTCCTCGCCTTGCGAGTTGGCGTTGAGAAATGTGCCGTGCACACCGCCGACATCCGCGCCCACCGTGAAGGCAAGTAGTGTCTCGTTGTCGAAGGCGGCGAGGTCGCGGAGGAATTCCTCGGTGTAAACGGAGATGGCGGACCCGACGTCGATCAACTCGGTGCGGATGCGGGTGCCGCCGAGCGTGCTGGTGGCGACGTAGCCCTTGGAGTCATCGGCGCTGACTTCGAATGGCGCGAGCCGCACCACCGAATCGGTGGAAGGCGCGGGCGGTGTGGTCTGGGCGCGGGCGATGGCGACGCAAACGAGCGCGGATAACAAGAGTCGGACGGGTTGCATGGGGATTGGGATTTGGTTGGGAAAGCTGGCGAGTGGTGGAAATCGTCGGACCGCGGCGGTGTGCGTTAGGGCAAGAGTCCGAGCACGCGGGCCGGATTGCGCCGGAGCATGAGGTCGATCTCGGCCGGGGTGATTCCTGCCGCGAGGAGGTTGGCAACGAACGAGCGCAGGCCCTCGGGCGGTGGCGGGTTGGCGGCCTGGCCAAAGTCGGACGAGAGCACGATGTGACGGGCGCCGATCGTTCGAATCACTTCGACCGCCCGCGCGAGCGGCACCTGCGGGCGGGCCAGCGCGGCCGGCACACCGGGGCCGGGCGCCGGCGCGTAGTGCATCAGCCAGGCGAGTTCGATCCAGGCGCCGAGCTTGGCCATGGCGCGCAGGTCCGCGTCAGAGGCGCGGAGTGACGGAAACAACGTGTGCGTGACCACGATCTGTTTGATCCCCGCGGCGCGCGCGGCGGCAATGAGCACGAGGCTCTCCGCCGCGGACGAGTGGCCCGTGGCGAGCACGAGGTTGTGCCGTGCCATCACGGCGAAGACACCGGCCAGTTCCGGCACGGGCTGGCCGTTGGCCACGACGGCGACGGAGGGTCGATTCTCGCCGGCGGCGCGCACGGCGTTCTCGGCGTCGAACGTCGGCAGCCACACGACCCGGCCGCGGTGTCCGTCCGTTTCCGCCAGCCGGAGCACGGCCTCGGCGTTCAGGCCGCCGACGGCCCGGTTGAGGGCGATCCCGCCGAAGATCTCGATGCCGGGAACGGCGAGCATCGCGAGCTGGGCGCGGCCGGCCGTGGAGGTGTAGTGGTTCTTGATGACGAGGCCGCGCAGGCCCGCGGCGCGCGCCGATGCCGCGAGCTGCACGTCGTTGACCGAGCGCGCCACGACATCCGGCGCCGAGTGGCAGTGGAGATCGATCGCGCCGCGCAGCAGATCGGACGCCGTGCGATCGGCCGCGCCCGCGCCCACCCATGCGAGCGCAAGCAGTCCGACGGCGGTGGGGAAGTGCTGCAGGAAGGCGCTCATCGCCCGGTAGGCGTCGCGTCGCCGTTGCGCGTGTGACGGAAGGGGTAGGACTGGACGATGCCGGCGACGATGGTGTGCAGACGGTGGCCATCCGCCGCGGCGGCGGCCTGGATTTCGGCGACGGCGGGGGCGTCGAAGAGCTCAAGCTTCCGGCCGAGCGCGTAGCTGAGGAGGTGCTCGATGAATCCGCGCGTGAACTCGCGGGGATCGCGCAGCAACGCGGCCTTGTAGGCGGCGGGACCGTCGAAGGGCACGCCGTTCCACTCGCCGCGGGCATCGACGGGCACACCGCCTTCGGTGTCGCGCCAGCGGCCGATGGCATCGAAGCGCTCGAGCGCGAAACCCGGCGGGTCGAGCCGGATGTGGCAGGAGTAGCAGGCGGGCTTGTTCCGGTGCGCCTCGAATTTCTCGCGGACGCTCTGCGCGACCGCGGCGGCCTTGGTGTCGTTCTCGATCGCGAACGCGACCTTCGGTTCCTGCGGCGGGCGGTTGAAGACCGTCTCCAGCAGCCAGGCGCCGCGCTTCACCGGGCTGGTGCGAAAGGGCAGCGACGTGACGGTGAGCGGCGCCGCCATCGTGAGGAAGCCGCCGCGTGCGGGATCGGTGAGCGGGGTGCGTTGCCAGATGTTCGCGGCCTTGTTGGCGGCCTCCCGCAATTCGCGGCCCGCCGGGCCGGCTGGTGCGGGCGGCGGCAGGGGTGGCAGACCGCGCGTGAGGCCGTAGACGCGCGCGAGGCGTGGGTTGAGCCACGTGTAGTCGGCGGCGATGAAATCGAGGATGCCGCGGTTTTCAACGAGCACGGTCTCGAAGAGCAGCAGCGCCTCGGCGAGGAACGCGGCGTGCAACGTGTCCTTCCCCTGCGGGCCGGAGTAGAACGCCTTGAACAAATCCGGATCCGGCTTCGCCGTGTAGAGCTGGTCAAGGCGCAGCCACTGCATCGCGAACGACTCGCCCAGCTCCGCAATGCGGCGATCGCGCAGCATCCGGCGCGCTTGATCGGCGAGCACGGCCGGATCGCGCAGCCGGCCGGCGCGGGCGGCAGCAATCAGGGCGTCGTCCGGCGGCGCCGCCCACAGGAAATACGCGAGGCGCGAGGCGAGCTCGAAGTCATCGAGCGGGCGCACGGCGGGTTCGGTGGGCTTGGCCGGTTCGGCGAGGAACAGGAAACCGGGCGACGCCAGGATAGCCTTCGCCGCGAGCCGCAGCGCGGCGGGCTCGGCTTGGCCGGCGGCCCGCGCACGTTCGAACAACGCGAGGTAACGCTGCGATTCCTCGGCCGCGGGTGGGCGGCGGTAGGCGCGCTCGAGAAACGCGGCGAGCCGCACGGGCGGGGGCGGGAACGTCTTCGGCGCCGCGGCAACCTTGGCGCGAGCCGGGGCGGGCTGATCTTTTTTCGCGATCGGTGCGGTCGCCGGCGGCGTGGTGGCCGGCGCGAGGGCGGCGGCGGGCTGGGTGCGGCCGTTCGTGGCGAATGCGAGATCGTCGAGCAGCACGTGGTCGCCGGAAAATGCGGAGCCATCGACGCGCAGCTTGACGATGCGCTCGCCGGGATTTGCCGCGAAGCTGAAGAACGTTGTGCCCGCGGGGCCCTCGGCGATTTCGGCGGATAGTGCTTTCTCCTCCGAGTCCGACGTGAGCGCGGTGAGTGTGACGCGGCCGCGCTGGGCTCGGCGCCCGAGCACGCACACGCCGACCGCCTCGACGCCCTCGTCGCGGTCGTCACCGCGCAGGGCGAAGGTTAGCTCCATGACCTTTTGTCCTTTTTGCTTGTTCGTCAGAATCAGGTTCCCGGATGCGGCCTCGGTGGTCGAGAAGCCGGCCGTCCAGAGATCGATGTCGGGGTTAATGGTCAGCGCGCGCGCGCCGTAAGGGACCGTGAGGAGGCCGCCCTTGCCGGCGATGGTGCGGTTGGCCAGCGGCGCGGGCACATCGAAGATGCCGCCGCGGCCGTCGCGCCACGCCGCCGCGATGAGCATGCGAAATGCGTCGAGCGTGTGCGCCGAGCCGGCGGCTGCCGGCATCGTGCGGATTTTCGCGGCAAACTCGCCGGCCACGGGCGGCGCCGCTGCGTCGGGCGCCTGCTTCGGCGCGGCGGTGGGGAGGGGCGCCGGCACGACGCCGAGAAAATCGGCGAAGACCGCGCTGCGCGCGGGCAACTCGGGATGATCGACGATCTCGGCGGCGAGGGCGACGTAGCTCTCGAGCAGCAGGGGCGTGAAGTTCGCGGCGTCGCCGCGGTTGCGATAGCCGTGCTCGGCGCGGTTGTCGCCGGGCAGCGTGGAGGCGCGCAGGAGCACGGGATATTTCTGGCCGAACTCGCGGAAGCGCACCTCGAAGGTGTCGCCCATCCGGCCGCTCGCGGGCTGGAAGTAGGACTTGTCCGCCAGGGGCAGGCGCTCGGGAAACATGAAGACGTCGCCCTGCAACTGCAGGAGGTCACGCACTGTGTTGTTGTATTCGAGGCGCGTGAGCCGGCGCAGGGCTGGCCGCCCGGGATCGCGGACGCCAAGCGCGGCGTCGGGCAACGCGGCCAGGTGCCCGATCCACGCGACGATGCGGGCGCGCTCGGCGGCGGAGGGCAGGTGTTGTTCCTTCGGCGGCGGCATCTGGTGCGACTCGACCTTCTCGAGGACAGCGGCCCACGTCGCGCGATCGGCGAGCGCCGCCGCGGTGTCGGTGAACCGCTCGAGATCGAGTCCGCTCTTCCGCGTGCCCGCGTCGTGGCAGTCGAGGCAGTGCGTGCGGATGAGCGGTGCGATGTCGCGCGCAAAGTCGGGCACGGCGGCGCCGACGAGCGGTGCGACGAGGAAAAACAGCGACGGGCGCAGCATGGCGGGTTCAGAAGCGGACGGTGGCCGAAAGGACGATCTCGCGCGGGTCGGTAAGGGCCCAGCGGTCGAGGGTGACGCCGTCGGTCTTGAAGCGGCGCAGGGAGATCGCGTGGTCGTCGAGGAGGTTGCGGACGTTGCACTGCACGGCGAGGCGGTGGTTGCGGCCGAGGAGGCGCGCGTTGCCCTGCCAGCGGAGCATCGCGTCGAAGAGCAGGCTGTCGTTGCCGAACACGTCGGGACCGCGGATGTCGTTGGCGACGGCGCCGGCGGCGATGCTGGGTGGGACGCCGGGCGCGGTGGCGACGCGGCCCGCGTAGATCGGGCTCAGGTAGCGGCCGCCGAGGCCGCACGACCACGCGCGCAGCGGGCCGGTCTTGAAGTTGTAGTTGGCGAAGAAATTGGCCTTGTGCGCGCGGTTGCCGTAGGCGCCTTCGAAGTCGAGGCGGCGCACATCAAGGTCGTCGAGGCGCGCGGTGCGGATGGCCTCGAGCGTCTGGCCCTCGGTGCCGCGGGCGCCCCGCACATCCGCGCCGGGGCGGGCGCGCTGGATCTCGGTGAGGAACTGATCGAGCTGCGCGTAGAGCGGGTAGGTCTGCTTGTAGACGTTGGTGCGCTCCTGGAACGCATAGGAATAGTTGACGATGAAGCGCAGGCGCTCGCCGACGTTCGCGGTGATACGGAACTCGAAGCCGCGGTTGTCGTTGTCGAGCGTGTCCGCGTTGGCGGTCGCGACGGGGCGCAGCAGCGGGAACTTCGCCATCTCGGCGGACGTGTAGAGGCGGTCGGCGGTGTTACGGTCGCCGTTGGGATCGTCGAGGATCGCGATGATGCGGTTGTAGTCGGGCGTGAACGCGCCATCGACGCCCATGGTCGCGGCCTCGTCGCGCGCGACGGTGGTGAAGTAGCTCGCGCGCACGGTGACGCGGTCGCGCGCGAAACTCAGCAGCACACCGGCGTCGAACCCGCGGCCGATCGGAGGCGGGGGCGTGACGCCGTCGGGGCCGTAGCGCAGCGTGTAGGACGGGAGGCCGAGGTTGCGCGAGACGTTGCCGAAAACAGACAGCCAGCCGAGCGGATGCACGACGACACCCGCGGTGGTCGTGCGGCCGGTGAACTCGAAGCTCGAGCTGGGCGACGACGCGTTGAAAACCTGGATGCCCTGGGTGCCGGCCCAGATCCCGGTGGCGTCGCGCACAGTGGTGGTGCGGGTCTGGAGCGCGACATCGCGGCGGAAGCCGAGGGTCGTGACCACGCGGTCGCGCCACCATGAGCTCTGCACGGCGGCCATCTGGCTGTCGATCTTGCGGCCGGAGATCGTGCCGCCGCCGTTGGGGATCCAGCCGTTGGTGAGCGGCGTGGCGCGGCCGGGGAAATTGATCGAGAGCGGCGGGCCGGCGAGCGGATCGGGCACGCGCTGCGAGCGGGCGTCGCCGAGCGTGACGTAGGCGCGGCGCCAGACGGAGTTGTTGTCGTTGGCGGGATCGGCGTTGAACGGCGCGCCGAGCCAGACTTCGCGCTCGGCGTAGTTGAGCCGGCGCTCTTCCTGCCGCGACGCAAGCGCGGCGGCGCGGTGGCGGCCCCAGCGGTCGAGATCCTTTTCGTAGGCGAGGGTGGCGCGGTAGTTGTCGCTCGACGTGCTGCCGAAGCGCCGCTGCCACGCGGTCTCCATGTAGCTCTGGCCGGCGTTCGGGTTGATCAGATCGCCGGCGGAGTTGGCGGCGGGGCGAAAGGAGCCGAGCGGGAAGACGTTGGCCGGATTCCGCAGGAGGCCGTTGGGATCGCCGGTGATGATGATGTTGGTGCCGCCCACATCGTAGTTCAGCCACGAACCCTTTTCGTGGTAGTAGCCGATCTCGCCGACGAGGTTGCGGGTGAACCGATGCTCGACGATCAACGTGGTGTTGTCGAAATCGTGGCGCGTGCGGCCGCCGGGGCCGGTCTGCAGGCCTTCGTAGGGGACGGCATCGGGCTGCCGGATGATGCTCGGGATATAGGGATTGTCGGCGACGGTGGCGAACGCGTTCTGGACGTTGATGACCATGTTCTGGTTCTCGACGACGACGAGGCGCGTTGCCGTGAGCGGGCGGTTGAGGCCGAGGGCAGTCTGCGCGGCGGTGGGCGCGGTCGTGGTCACGGCGGAAACAACGGGCGAGCCGCTGCGCCACCAGCGGGTCACGCTGTCGTTGGCCGGGTAATTGCGGCCGATGGTGCCACGCACATCGCCCTTCTCCGCGTCGAAGCGGACCTCGGTGGCGGAGAACGGCCGCCAGGTCGCGGCAAGATTGCCGGCGCGGCGGATGTTGCCGAGGTAGTGGCGCCAGTGAGCCTTGTCCTCGTGGAGCGCATTGAGACGGAGGGCGAGTTTCTGCGCGGCGAGCGGCAGGTTGTAGTCGAGCGTGTAACGCGAGAACTCCTGCGTGCCCGCCTGCGCGCCGACCTCGCCGAAGGCGCGGCCGAACTGGGCGCGCTTGGGCGAGTTGTTGACGATGCCGCCCGCGGAGCCGATGCCGAAGAGCACGGAGTTGGGGCCGCGCGAGTCGTCGAGCCGCTCGACGTTGTAGAGGTTGGTGCCGAGGCGGGTCTCGAAGTAGTTGCGCGTGCTGTTGCCGAGGATGCCGCGCGAGCGGAAATTGAATGCGTTGCTGGCGGCGAGCTGAGTGTTGCCGGAGTTCACGCGCTGCGCGTCGCCGTCGTCGATCTGGCTGTTGTTGGCGTAAACCATCGCCTGCTCGAGGTTGGTCGCGCCGATGTCGATGAGGAATTCCTTGGTGAACACGTCGATGATCGCGGGGGTGTCCTTCAGCGAGGTGTTGAGGCGGCTGCCGCCGAGCGTGTGGGTGGCGAGGTAGCCGACATCGCCATCGGTTTTCACCTCAAAGGGCGAGAGCTGGACGGTCGAACCGGCGGACGAGGACGCGCCTGGCGACGGGGGCGCGGTCTGGCTGAAAACAATGGCCGAAAGCGGAGCGGCAGCGACGATGAAGCGGAGGCGGCTGAGCGGGGTCATGGGAAAAGCGTGGCGGAGAAACGAAAATCAGCGGCCAAGCGCCGCGGAAAGGCGGCGGTCAACGTCCTGCCAAGCTTCCCAGGCGACCGTCTCGAGGTAGCGGGCGGTGGCGTCGTCGAGCGAGGCGGAGAGGTTCATGGATGCATTCCGATACATCCATTTCGCGAGCGTGGCCTGGTAGGCGTCGGGCTTGAACGCCGCGATGCGCGCGGCCTCGGCGGCTTTCTCCTCGTCGGTCTCCGCCTTCGGGAGCGCGTGCGGCCAGACGGGAAACGTGCGCGGCAGGCGGCCGACGGGCGACTCCCGCGTGAGCGCGGCGTGGAAGACCGCAACATTGAGGAAATGCCCGGCGTCGCCGGGGTGCGAGTTGTCCTTCGGGTGCTGGAGCGCGAGACCCGGGCGCTCACGATAAACCCGCGCCCACGCCGACGAGCACGGCGCGAAGAGGCGGATGCGGTTCTTCACCGCGAGATCGAAGATGCGGCGGCGGCCCTCGGCCTCACGGTCGGACTTGCCCCAGCCCATCTCGTAGAAAACCGGCTCGCCGCCGGCGGCGCGGATCGCGGCGCAGTAGGTTGTGACGGCC
>JAEUHB010000399.1 GCA_016794665.1 Opitutaceae bacterium | reverse complement strand
CAAGGTCATCGACAACGCCAAGGTCGAGACCTACGAGACCGAGTTCGACAAGAAGCCCGAGGGCACCCTCGCCTTCTTCGGCGACAAATACGGGAAGTTCGTCCGCGTCGTCGACATCGGCGGCTACAGCCGCGAGCTCTGCGGCGGCACGCACGTGAGCACCACCGGCGAGATCGGCCTCATCAAGGTCGTCGCCGAGATGGCCATCGCCGCCGGCACGCGCCGCATCGAGGCCGTCGCCGGCCAGCCGGCATTTGACTTCGTCACCACCAAGGAAGCCGCGCTCGCCGCCGTCGCCGCCCATCTCGGCGGTGGCGTGAGCGACGTCGTGAAGAAACTGGAGTCGCTCCTCGCCCAGCAGAAGGAGACCGAGAAGCAGCTGAAGGCGTTTCAGCAGAAGGCTCTCGCCGGCCTCGCCGACGAACTCGCCGCGAAAGCGACCACGCGCGACGGACTGAAGTTCGTCTCCGCCGTCGTGAGCATCTCCGATCAGGAAGCGCTGCGCAGCCTCGGCTCGCAAGTCGCAGCCAAGCTCGGCGAAGGCGTCGTGCAACTCGGCGCCGCGCTCGGCGACAAGGCCAGCCTCGTCGCCTTCTGCACCCCCGCCGCGATCAAGGCCGGCCACCAGGCCGGAAAAATCATCCAGACGATCAGCGCGCAGATCGGCGGCAAGGGGGGCGGCAAGCCGGACTTCGCCATGGGCGGCGGCAAGGACATCGCGAAGCTCGCCGAGGTGCTCAAGTAGGCACCGCGGCGCCGTCGAATGAACCTCGACGCCATCATCGCCGAAATCGCCGATCAGGCCGACGAGTTCCTCGCCGGCGTCACCGATCGCGCGCAGGCGCGCGCCGGCATCGCGGAGCTGATCAACATGGATTGGTTCACGCTCGGCCCCGTCGACCGCAAGGTCGTCACCGAGGGCGTGATGGCCGCGCTGGAAGCGGAGGAGTTCTTCGGCATCGAGTTCGTCGGGGATCCGTTTGCGGACGACGGCAGCGACGACGACTGAGGCCCGCCGTGTCCGCGCTCATCGCCATCCTCGCATTTGACGCCGGCAACCGCCTTGCCGTGCGCCGGCTCGGCTCCAAGGCCGGCCTCGCCTTCACCGGCGCGGACCTCGCCATGGCGACGGCGCGGCTGGAGGGCGCGTTTCCCACGCACACGGCGCCGGCGGAGTATTTTTCCTGCGAGGCCGGCGGCCGCAGCTACCGGGTGTTTTTTGCGCAGGCCGCCGGGGCGCCACTCGACGCCGAGATCATCTTTCAATCGATCGAGGCCCTGGAAAAGGAACCCGCGGCCCTCGCGCCCTCGCTCGCGGTGGTGCTGCGCGGGCTGGAGCCGCACCTCGTTGACATCCCCTATCTGCACCTCGGCGAGAGCGACTTCATCTACAAGTTCCGCCCCGCGCAGGAGCGCAACGCCGCCATCTACGCGCAGGACGCCGCAGCGCAGGCGCTCTACCAGTCGCGGCTCTGCGCCGCGATCAAGGCCCTCGCGCGCCAGCACGAGCGCACGGCGACGGCGCCGGTGACCCTCGACTTCGGCGCCGTGCGCTACGTGATCCCGAGCCATTTCGGCTTTTGCCTCGGCGTGAAGAACGCCATCGAGCGCGCCTACGAGACGCTCGCGGAAAATCCCGGCAAGCGCGTCTTCATGCTCTCCGAGCTGATCCATAATCCGTTTGTGAACGAGGATCTGCTGCGGCGCGGGCTGCGCTACCTGCAGACGGACAAGGGCGCGCCCCACCCCGCCGGCGCGGAGCCCGGCGCGCCGCTGCTCTGGGACACGCTCACGCCCGACGACATCGTGATCATCCCGGCCTTTGGCGCGACGGATGACGACAAGCGCCGGCTGGTGCGCAAGGGCATCGCGGTCTTCGCCTACGACGCAACCTGCATGCTGGTGGAGAAAGTCTGGAAGGCGGCGCGCGCCTACGGCCGCGAGGGCTACACCGTCGTCATCCACGGCAAGCACGAGCACGAGGAGACCAAGGCGACGTTTTCGAACACCCGCCGCCACGCCCCCGCCGTGATCGTGCGCGATCTCGAGGAGGCGCGGCGGCTCGGCGAACTCATCGCGAGCGACGATCCGGCGGTGCGCGCGAGATTCTTCACGTTTTTTGCCGGCCGCCACACACCCGGCTTCGATGTCGCGCGGCACCTGGAGCGCGTCGCCGTGGTGAACCAGACCACGCTCCTGATGAACGAGACGCTCGCGATCATCGAGCACCTGCGCGGGGTGTATCGCGCGAAGTTCGGCGACGACACGCGCGTGGGCGGCGGCGGACGCCGCGACACGCTCTGCTACGCGACGCAGGTCAACCAGGACGCGCTAGGGCGCGCGCTGGCGGAGCCGCTCGACGCGGCGTTTGTGATCGGCGGGAAAAACTCATCGAACACCTACCAGCTCTTCCGACTTTGCGAGCAACGGCTAGGGCCGCGGGCATTCTTCGTCCAATCCGAGGCGGGCATCGTGTCACCCGCCGCCGTCGATCACTACGTCTACGGCCACGGCCACGGGCACGTCGAAAGGCGACCCTTGTGGGGTGACGGCGCGGCGCCGAAGCGCGTTTTGATCACGGGCGGCGCCAGCTGCCCGGACGGTATTATCCAACAGGCGATCACGCGGATAAACTCCTTTTTCCCCGCGGGCTCGCTACGGCCAATCGACGCCGTGTTGGCGGACCTTGGATCGGGGTAGGGCCGCAGCGCGCCGGGGCCGCCTGGGCATGCCCGGCCAGACCAAGGTCAGGCCCTCCGATCCAATCTCAAAACCGATAGGACATTCCGGCGCGGATGCCGCGCTGGTTGGCGAGGTCGATCTTCGTGGAATAACTGGCGTTGGCCGACTCGACAGCCTGCGTGTAGCTGCCGGCAGACTGGAGGATGGCGCCCGCGTAGAAGCCGGTGCGCTCCGTCAGGTCAAATTGCAGGCTGGCGTCGGCATAGTAGCCAGGCAGGAGCTTGGTGTCGTTGCTAAAGCTGGTGTCGGCGATTTCAGCGCCGGAGGCGGGCGTGAACGTCTGCGTGACGGTGTAGGTCGTGCCGGAGTAGACCAGCGCAGCGCCCAGGCTGACGGTGGCCTTCAGTCGGCTGAAAAAAGGCAGCGTCACCGTCGGGCCGGCACGGAAGGTATAGTAGGCGCCCTTGACCTGCCAGCGGTTGGCGACGCTGGTCGCGTCAATCACCGAGGTGGTGGTGCGGGCGGCCGGCTCGTTGCTGATGAGCACGCTGGTGTCTGTGGTGACCGTGCGGGTGGAGCCATCGTCGTTGAGCAGCGGGTTGCCAGCGGCATCAACGACGTTGGTGGTGGAGGTGCTGGGAGAGGTGTAGGGCGCGTCGGGCGGAACTTGCCCGAAAAGCGAGTAGAGGTCGCTGATGGTCTGGACGCGGGCGCGGACGTTGTCGGCGGTGTTGGCCGAGATGTCGTTAATCGACATGCCGGCGGTGAGGGTCCAAGGCAGGCGGCCGAAGAGCTTGCCCATGTCGCGGGACATCGCGATATCCAGACCGCTGGTCGACTCCGAGTCCTTCTTGCGAACCGCGCTGTCGTCGATGGTGGCCGAGTAGCTGTTGAAGGCGACGTAGCCAGGGAACGCGGTCAGCTGGTTGGCGCTGGTATAGTTCCACGCATTCGTGCGCCCGTCCGGCGCGATGGGATCGAAGACCGGGTTGTTGGTCTGGGGGTCGATGATGGGGTTGCCACTGCTATCGAGCCGCGACACGACGCGGCCATCGGGCTGCACCGCGCCGTCGTGGTAAACGCGCTGCAGGTTGGCACCGCGCGGGGCGCCCGGATCCTCGGGCGACGGGAGGCGGCCGGTGCCGGCAAAGCTGGTCTTGGCCCCGCTGACGTAGCGGAAGCCAAAGGTGAGCGTGCTCCGTGGTTCGTAGACGTATTCGTCGAGGTTGCTGAAGTCGGGAATCTCGACCGGCGGGGCGCGGCGTTCCTCATCAGCAGCGCGGAGCAGGCCGGCGAGGACGGCGAGAGTGAGGGCGAGGCGAAATGGCTTCATGCAAGGGGGAGCGACGAGTTTGGAACACGCGGTCGCGCCAATGTTGCAGGAAAGTTCGCGACGCCCCGGACTCGCGTCAACGCGCGATTTTCAGGCACAAAAACAAAGGAGCGGGCGGCGCGACCACACTCGCACCGCCCGCCGGTTCTATCCTTCACACCCCCTGACCAAATTGGACTGCGCCCTGTGGCGGGGAAACGGGTCGGTCTCGGGGGATGTTGGAGTAATCGGCGCGGCGCCCGGAGGCTTAATCGCAAAGGGACGCGATGGCGTAGAATTACGCCCGCGCGCAATCGCCAAGGCGTCGGAACGCCCGCCTGGATTCCAAGCAACCGGGGGTCTTCAGGCTTCCGCCGACTCGGCGTCGACGTCGATGGGCTCCCCCGCTTCGCGGTATTCCTGCAGCTTGTTGCGGAGCGTGCGAATGCTGATGCCGAGGGCGCTGGCGGCCTGAGTGCGGTTGCCAGCGGTCTGCCGCAGCGCGACGCGGATGGCCTGCTTCTCCAAGGCATCCAAGCGCAGCACCTGGCCCGCACCGTCCGTGAAGGCTGCCGCCGCCTCTGCCGCATTCACGGCACCCGCGTTCGCGGCCGCGACGGCCGGCTCGGGGAGAGCCACCACTTCCGCTTCCCACGGGCGCAAGGACGCCGAATCCGTGGCCGCCAAGTCCCCGGGAAGACCCAGCGCCGCAGCCGTGACGGCCCGGCCGGACTCGGAGAGAATCACGGCGCGCTCCACGGTGTTCTGGAGCTCGCGCACGTTGCCCGGCCAACGGTAGCCCATGAGGGCGGCACGCGCCGAGTCGGCGAAGCCCGTGACCTTCACCCCGTGCTTGCGCGCGAAGCGTCGCAGAAAGTGGTCCGCCAGCAGCGGCACATCCTCGATGCGCTCCCGCAGCGAGGGCACCGCGACGGGAAAAACGTTCAGCCGGTAGTAAAGATCCTGGCGGAAATCGCCCTTGGCCACATGCGCCATCAGGTCACGGTTCGAGGTCGCGATGATGCGGACGTTGACCTTGATCGTCCGCGCCCCGCCCACGCGCTCAAACTCCCGTTCCTGCAGCACGCGCAGCAGCTTGGCCTGCAGGGCGGGCGGAATCTCGCTCACCTCGTCCAGAAGCAGCGTGCCGTTGTGGGCGAGCTCAAAGCGGCCCTCGCGTCGCTCCGTCGCCCCCGTGAAGGCCCCGCGCTCGTGCCCGAAAAATTCGCTCTCGATCAGTGTCTGCGAAACGGCGGCGCAGTTGACCTTGATGAAGGGCTGCCCGCGCCGCGGGCTGCGACGGTAGAATTCGCGCGAAATCATCTCCTTGCCCGTGCCGCTCTCGCCGGTCACGAGCACCGTGGCATCCGTTGGCGCCACGCGGTCGATCAGCTGGCGCAGGCGTGTCATGGCCGGGCTGCGGCCCACGAGCACGGACTCCTCGTCGTCCGGATCGTCGCTAAGCAGACTGTTGACCTTGACGAGCTGGCGGTAGGTCTGGGCCTTGCGCAGGATCACGTCGATCTGCGAGGGCGAGAAGGGCTTCAGCACGTAGTCAAACGCACCCGCCCGCATGCACGCCACGGCCGACTCGATCGTGCCGTGGCCCGTGATCATGACGACGAGCGGGCGCTCGGGCAGCGTGCCCACCTGCTCGAGAAACTTGAGGCCGTCGCCGTCCGGGAGCCGCAGATCCAGCAGCATGAGATCGAACGGCTCCTTTTCCAAACATCCCTGCGCCTGCGCAAGGCTCTCTGCCATCGTCACCGGCAGCTTGTGCCGCAGGAAAATGCTCTGCAGGAGATTTCGAACCACCGGATCGTCTTCGACAATCAGGACTTTCTCAAAGGACATGGAGGGCGGTGCAGAGGGTTGCGCTGGGGAAGTCACCCCATCAAACGCGCCGCCCCGCGTGATTCAAACAAATGTTGCGGCCGGCCGCGCTTTAGGCGGCGTGGCGCTGGTCAGGTCCGAGGAGCGCCGTGACCTCGCGCATCACTTGCGCGGGGTAAAAAGGCTTTGGCAGGAACGCCGCGCGGCCGCCCATGGCGAGCTGCCGGGCGTCGACATTGTCGCAGCCACTGGTGAGCAAGATCGGCAGCGCTGGCATCACGCCGCGGAAGCGCTGGCAAAGGGCCGGGCCCATGATGTCGGGGAGCCAGCAATCGACCATCGCAAGCACGATCTCGTCGCGGTGGGCGGCGAGGAGGCGCTCGGCCTCGGCGCCGTTGGCGGCGCGCAGCACACGCGGCACGCAGCGCTCGAGCATGGCCTTGGCCACGTCGGCCACGCCGTCGTCGTCCTCGACCAGGAGCACAACGCCGGGGGCGGGCTGCCGGAGAAACATAGACTGACACGAGGCGGAGGGCGCTGGCGACATTCACAGACATTTTCGACCTGCGGGCTCGCAGCTTGAGAATTTTCTTAAAGCTTAGCTGCGCCGGGACGATTTCCCGGATCTCCGATGCGTCTCCTTTCGTTTTTGTCAGACATTGAGCGCGCCGTCGCCGCTGGCGCCGCGGCCGGCCAGCTCGGCGCGTGGGATACCACGCGCATGGTGAACTTCCACCATGGCCTTGCGCGCCTCACCCTCAAGCCCCGCACCGCGGGCGAAGGCCTGGCCGCGGGCGGCTCGATATTCCTACAGTCTTTCACTCTCGCGGACGGATCGCTGTGCCTCAAGGCCAGCCTCAACTGGAATGGCAGCGAAGCGGTCCCCGTGCTCGCCGTCTACTCCACGCCGACGCTCAACTGGAAGAGCGAGGCCTCCCGCATCGCCACCGCGTGGCTCGCCGGTGCCCCGGCCGAGGCCAGCATCACTCAAGTTCCGGCGGCGCCTGCCACCGAGAAGTTCCAAAAAGCAGCCAGCGCCTAGCCGCGCGCCAAGGTGGGCATGCAACGAAGCGCGACCCTTTCGGGTCGCGTTCATTTTTTTCACCCCCCCCCGCTACTAGCCGACCGCCTGCAGCCGCGGCGCGGTGGGGCGCGCCGATCCGTAGGCCGGAGCCACCCGCGCCAGCCGGCAACACGCGGCGCCCGCCTCACGCAACTCCGCGCGTGTCCGTTCGATTTCAGCGGAGAGCAGCGCCTCGCTACGACCGCGCAGTTCGCGGATGCGTGCAAGCTGAGCCTCGATCCGCGCATCGTCCGCTGCATCCTCCGCGTGGCTGGTGAGATATTCCACGAGCGGTTCCGCCCGCTCCTGCAGCGCGATCGCGGTGCCAAATTCGTGTGCGGCCAGCGCGGCCGCCTCCTGCGTGCTCAAGTCCTCGAGCGCCGCGGCAATGCGGAGGCAGCGTTGGACGGGAGTCTCCATGTCAAGCGACGCTCCGGATTTGCCCGGCGGCGGATTCGGCCTCGCGCTGCTGGCCGAGCATCTGCGACCAAGCCTCGCGCAACTCACGCACCAAGCGTTCGACCTCGATGACGGGCTCGACTTGCTTGCGCAGGTTCGCGTCAAGGAGCCGCGACAGGTGATAGTCGTAAAGGCGGTGCATTGTGCGGGCAAATTCGCCGCCCGCCTCGAAATTGAGCCCACCCTGCAGCTCGGTGATGATCGCCTGCGCCTTGAGGAGCTGATGGTTGATCACGGCGATCCGCCGCGGATCATCGGCCGGGGTGTCGAAGGCCTCGCGGGCCAGCGCCAAGGACTTCAAGGCGCCATCGTAGAGCATGAGCACGAGTTGGCCGGGGCTGGCGGTGAGGACGGAGTTGCTGCGGTAGGCCCGCGCGTAGCCTGAGGCGACCATGAGTTCGGTTATTCAACCTCGCTCAAATCGGGCGCGCCGAGGATTTGCTCGGCAATCCGCTGAACGATTTCAATCGAGGGATAGTCTGGGTCGGCAGCCAGCGCGCGCGCCCGCTCGACGACCTCGGGCCGCACTTCCGGCTGTTCCGCGAGCTGGGTGCGCAGGAAAGTGACACTGTCACCCGTGATGCCGTTGGGTTGGGACGGCGTTGCGCGGTGGGGCACCCGCTGGCGGCTGGCGTCCAGGTCGGGCCGGTCAGGGCGGAAAGGTGATTGGGTGGGAGAGATCATGGCGTGGTTTCGTTCTCGGTCCTCGGTCGGCGGCGGGCGCCGTCGGGACCGTGGTTGTGAGCGATGGGTAAAATATCGGCCAATTTTCGGGGGGCTTTAGCAGAATTGTTCGGTTGGCACGCCCTATTGGCCGGCTGCCACTCGTTGCGGCATCACGGGCGGCAGCGTCGCGAACATCGCCGTGGTCGCATAAGCCGCGAATTTGGAGGGCGACAGCAGGGCAACCCCAGTGAGGTCAGCTGGCACGCTGCGATCGCGGCCGATGAAGTGGCGGCGCGCGGCATTGGCCACCGCCGGGTCGTCGGCCGCGAATACTTGATCAAAGGTCCAGAGCAGCCGCGAGCCGTCGATGGCGGCGAGCTTCGCCCGCAAGCCGAGAGCGAGCGGCTTATAGGCTTGGTAGACTGTCGCGTCGACGAACAGCACAGCATCCGCCGCATGTTCGCGCCGCAAAGTCTCAAGCAGGTCCGCCGGCAAAGCGCCGGACGAGGCCAGTGCATCCGCGAGGTAGCGGCGGCGGCACTCGTCACGCGTGAAAGTGACGACCTCGAAGCGATTCTGCCGCTGCAGCGCCGCAAGCACCACCTCGTCCAGCGCGGCGACCGCCTCCGGGGCCGTGCCAGGCGCGCCGGCCCACACCGGCATCACCACCACGCGACGAAGGATGCCCAAGTGA
Organism: Opitutaceae bacterium; assembly: GCA_016794665.1. Classification (GTDB taxonomy): domain Bacteria; phylum Verrucomicrobiota; class Verrucomicrobiia; order Opitutales; family Opitutaceae; genus ER46. The sequence continues at coordinate 14,393 of JAEUHB010000399.1, read as the reverse complement.
GGGTCCCCGGAAAAATTGCCCGGCGCGAAGAAAGGCCCTAGCCGCGCTCCGTCCGCGATCGAATGGGGATGGGCGCAGCCTCCGCCGAGCGCGGCGAAGACCGCGGTCGTGGCCGTCAGGAGAATCTTAAGGGTGTTCATGATTTACTCTGGGCGAACATGTTCTCCAGCGAGGTCTGCTGCTGCTTGAGTTTTTGCTGCGCCTCTTCCATGCGGATGAACGCCGACTCAAGGAGGGCGCGCCGCTGCTCGAGATGGCGCTCAATGTTCGCGATTTGCTCGTCCAGATCGTTGTTGAATTGGTTGATGCGGTCCTGCTGATCGTCGTTCTGCTCGGTGAGGTTGGTGACGTAGGTCTCGAGCTTGGCGCCGAAGCCCGTGGTCGCGGTGGTGAAGAACGCTTTGACGTCCGTGCCGGCATTCTGCAGCGCAGTGTCGAGCTTCGCGCTGTCCTCGATCTCAAGCTCGCTCGTCCCGGCCCTGAAATCGAGGCCCAGGTCCTCCAGCCGGTCGACCGTGCCGGTGAGGCCGGAGACAGCGGCAAAGGCCATGCGACGCAGGGATGTGGCCCATTCCTGGATCTCGCGGTTGCCGGAGAGGGGCGCGGCCGTCACCTTGCCCTTCGAGTCGCTGGAGACCCTGGTGTTGGCATCGATGAACTTCTGCACCTCGTTGAAGTCGGTGATGAACTTCTCGATCTTCTCGCGCAACGCGGCCGTGTCGCTTGCGACGGTGACTGACTGGGTGGTGGTGGAGTCGACGGTGACGCTCAGCCCGGCGATGCCATGCGCGGCGGCGTCGAGGGTGTTGCTGCGGCTGGTGAGGGTGGAGCCGCCATTGACGGTGAACTGGGCATCGAGACCTCGCAAAAACGTGGTGCCGCCGCGCAGGCCGGTCGCCTCGAGGAAGCCGCCCGCTGGATCGTTCACATAAAGACCGATGTCGCCGGTGGTCTTGTTTGTGAGCGTGAGCCGATCGGTGATCGTATCGTAGCCGGCGCTGACTCCCGCCGACGAGGCGTTGATCCGGGCGATGACGGCGGAGAGGGAATCCGTGTTGATATTGTAGGCAATGGAGACGCCGTTGATCGAAAACGTGCCGTCGCCGTTGCCGTCCACACCGGTGATAGGGGAAGCGAGGTTGGCGGTAGCGAGCGGGGCGGAGGCCTTTACCGTGCCGAGGCGCGAAGTGCTCGTCACCGTGGCGCCGGCGCCGTTGACCAGCTTCATCGCCTGGAGAAAGTTAGAGGTGTCGTTGGCCGCGCCCATCATCACCACGCCCGACCCGGTGAGCGAAACGGTATCGGTCGTGTGATCGTAGGCCCCGGTGACGCTGCCGCTCGTGGCCGTCGCAATCGCGTCGAACACGTCCTGCAGCGAGTCCGTGAGGGAGACAGTCACGACGGTGCCGTTGATCGTGAAGCTGCCCGCGGTCACAGGCTGCGCGATGGGCAGGTTGGCCAGCGTGAGGCCGGACACGTCGCCGGACACCGGATTCAGCCCTGCGCCGATGTCGGCCGCTCCGGCGAGCTTGGTCGCGGCCGCAAGCCGGCTCACCGCGATGGCGTAGGTGCCCGTGACGGTGTCGTTGGCAGCCGCGGCCTTCCAAGTGGAGTCCGCCGTGCCGGAGGCGGCGGTGCGCTTGCCATAGAGTGTGTCGGACTTCAGGGCCTGGACCGTCCCCTGCAACGTCGAGAGCTTGGTGCCCAGCGTGCTGAGCAGCGTCACCTTTTGCCGGTTGGTCGCCTGCTCCGTCTCAAGCCGGCTGGCGGGCGCGCGCTCCAGGTTGATGATTTGATCAACGAAGCTCTTCCAATCGAAGTTGGAAGCGAGCCCAGCGACTTGAAGTCCGGATGACATGGTTGAGACGGGAGTGGACGCAATGGCGGCCGCCCTCCCCTATCGACCCGCGCGCGATCGGCTTGAGGCCGCGAGGATTTAGGAAATTCCTGCCGGGCTTCCGGAAAAATATTCCGCGCGTCGGGGTAAAGATTTTGCCGGGTCGCGACGATAGCTTGCCCTGTCGGGACAAGTGTTCCGACCGGCGCGATCCGGAGCCGCCTCCCCGGATACGACTGTGGCACGGACGCCATATTCAACGATCAAGGACGATCACCATGTCAGTAGTCATCAACACCAACTTCTCCGCCATTCAGGCGGCGAACAACCTGGCCTTCTCCAACGACATGTTGCAGAAGAGCCTCAACCGCCTCTCAAGCGGTTCCAAAATCGTGTCCCCGGCCGACGACGCCGGCGGATTGGCCGTCGCGATGAAGCTCACCGCGACCGCGCGCCGCCAAGGCGCCGTGAACAACAACATCGGCAACGCCATCTCGTTCCTCCAGACGCAGGACGGCGTGCTCAAGGTTGCCGGCAAGGTCCTGGAGCGCATCAGCGAACTGCGCACGCTCTACAACGATCCGACCAAGAGCGCCAGCGACCAGGCGAACTACGACTCGGAATTCACCGAGCTCCAGACCCAGCTTAGCGATCTCGCGACCGAGACGTTCAACGGCGTCGGCCTCTTCGGCACCAGCGATTTGGACGTGCCCGTCACCGAGAGCGGCACCACCAACGTCGCCATCGTCGGCCGCGACCTCTCCGACACCACCTCGGGCGTCGGCACCATCACGGACAGCGCGGTCACCTCGCTCGCGGATATCTCGCTGAGCGACGTGACGGACGCGATTCAGAACGTGGCCACTTTCCGCGCCGAGAACGGCGCCGAACAGAGCCGCTTTGGCTTCGCCGCCGAGCTGCTCACCGTCAACAAGGCCAACCTCGAGGCCGCGGCCAGCCGCATCCTCGACGTGGACGTGGCGGCGGAATCAACCCAGCTCGCCCGCTTCAACATCCTGGTGCAATCCGGCACCGCGATGCTCGCGCAGGCGAACACCAGCACCCAGATCGCGCTCAAGCTGCTCAGCTAAGCACGGCCTCCCCACGGAGCCCACCCGGCGGCGGGCCAGTCACCCGCCGCCGCGGCCCGGTAGCACACGCGGTTGTCTGTCACCGGGGATGGGGCCTTTAGGGCCGGTCGTTTCGCCAGCGGTTTTTTGAAAGTCCACAGGTCAGGAAAGTCAGTCTGGTTCATTCCTTGGGTCACAGCCCCCCGACCTCGCGCTGCCTTGCGGCGGGGCGAAGTCACTTTGCGGCATTCGCCGCAGACGGCGGGCCGGCGCCGCATATCCGGCCACGTGGCGACGACGGACGTCGCACTCATCAAGGAAAGATACACACATGTCAGTCGTGATTAATACCAACTACTCGGCGACGGTTGCCTCCAACAACCTCTCCGCGTCGAACAGCATGCTGCAGCGGAGCCTCAACCGGCTCTCAAGCGGCTCCCGTATCGTGAACCCTGCGGATGACGCCGGCGGTCTTGCCGTCGCAACGAAGCTCGCTGCCGCCGCCAAACGTCAGGGCGCGACGGCCACGAACATCGCCAACTCGGTGTCCCTCCTGCAGACTCAGGATGGCGCTCTGAAGGTCAGCGCGAAGGTCCTCGACCGCATCAGCGAGTTGAAGACCCTCTACTCCGACCCCACCAAGAGCGCCAGCGATCTCGCGAACTACGACTCGGAGTTCAACGAACTCCAGACGCAGCTCACGGACATCGCGGGTGAGTCGTTCAACGGCGTCGCCCTCTTCGGCACCACGGACCTCTCGGTCTCGGTGACGGAAGACGGCGCCACGAGCGTCACGCTCCAGGGCCGGGATGTCAGCGACACGACCTCGGGCGTCGGTGCCATCACCGACACCGGCGTCTCGTCGCTCGCGGACATCAGCCTCAGCGATGTCACGACGGCGATTGAAAACGTGGCCACGTTCCGCGCGCAAAACGGCGCGGAGCAGAGCCACCTTGGCTTCGCCGCCGAGCTGCTCACGATCAACAAGGCCAACCTCGAGGCGGCCACCAGCCGCATCATGGACGTCGACGTTGCGGAGGAATCGACCCAGCTCGCCCGCTGGAACATCCTCGTGCAATCCGGCACCGCGATGCTCGCCCAGGCCAACGCCAGCGCCCAGAACGCGCTGCGTCTGATCGGCTAAGCCCCGCCCAGGGATAGTCCTGATTCGCCCAGACCCGGCCGCCGCTCGTAACGGCGGCCGGGCTCAGCGGATCCGGCCCGCGATTCCCAGCGAAGGCCCCGATCGTGTTGCGTCGGCACTGTTCACCAGTTGTGCAAGCAAGGCCCCGGTTCACACCCGGGGCCTTCGCATTTTCAGGGCCGGCGCCTGCGCGCCGGCCTTTTTGCGTTCCAGCCTCCGCTCAGGCAACACGCCGCTGCAGCTCGAGGTGCTGCGGCATCAAAGCGCCAGGTGCAAATTCCTCGATCTCTCCCGTGCGCAGACGGCCGAGCACCTCGTTGATCAGCGTCGAGCTCGTGCCCTTCGTGTAGGGGAAATAGACGATCTTTACGCCCACGTCCGCGAGCTGCTGCTCGATCTTCTGCCAGCGCGCGTTCTTGAACCAATCGTCGCCCACGAACATGACGTCGAAGCGCAGCTTCTCCCAAGCGGCGAGCTTGTCCATGGTCTCCTGCGGCACGACCGCGTCCACGTAGCGGCATGATCGCACGATCTCGAGGCGCTCCTCGTAGGGCATCACGGCGCGCTTGTGCTTGTAGGCGACAAGCGCATCGGTCGTGACACCCACCACCAGCTTGTCGCACAGCGAGCGCGCATTGCGGAGCAGGTTCAGGTGGCCGATGTGGAACAGATCGAAGACGCCGGTGGTGTAGCCGATTTTCATGCGTAAGCGGGGACAAGGTTTCCTGTGTCGATTCCGAGTTCGGAAAGATTGAAGTCGAACCATCGATCCATCGCCGCGCCCATGCCGGGCGGCAGCACACGCTCGAGGTTCACGGGAAAGCCGACCTTGGCACGATGCACCACCTCGGCCGGGAGCAGGCGGCCGAAGACTCGCTTGAGCGGTGCCTTCACCACGCCGCCCGCCATCTTGTAGTCGAGCGGGACACCCGCGAGCCGCTCGACGAGCCGGTGATCGACAAAGGGCACGCGGCCCTCGACGCCGCAGAGCATCGTGGCGTTGTCGAGCCGCCGCAGCAGCCCATGCAGATGGGCAACCTGGAAAAAGGCCGAGACGATGGCAAAAGGCTCCTCGCGATCCACGAAGGGCGACACCGCCTCCTCGACCGCCTCGATGTCGGGCTGCGCGCCGTAGCAGTAGTGGCCGGCGAACTCGCGCACGTCCCACGCGCGCGCCCTGCCGGCCCACCGGAAGATCCGGTCGTATCCGGCAAACAGTTCATCGGCCCCCTCCCCGCTCAGCACGACGGTGTTCTCCGCCTTCACCGCGCGGGTCATCTCGAAGAGCAAAACCTCGTTGGGCACCGCCAGCGGCTCGCGCCGCACGGCGATCATCTCCCGGGCGGCCGCGAGGAATCGGCCCGGCTCCACGGTAATCGCGCGGTGAGTGGTGCCGAGATGGCGCGCCGCTTTTTCCGCCCATTCAAACTCGTTCTCGCCCGGCAGCCCCGTCACCCAGGTGTGCGCGCGGCGAGCGAGCGCGGCGACCACGCTGCTGTCGAGCCCGCCGCTCAGGTAGCTGCCGACCGGCACGTCGGCAACCAGCCGGTAGTCCACCGCGGAACGAACGAGCGCCCCGAGCTCCTCGTCGCTGGGCGGCGCCTGCGGGCCCTCCGGCAGCGACCAATAGCGGTTGATTCTTCCATTCCGCGAAAAGCAACCGGCCGGAAACATCTCGATCCCCCGGTAGAGCGTGCGCCCGCCGAAGAACCCGCGCAGCGCGCGATACTGCCGCAGCGCGACCTCATCGGCCGCCACATTCGGCACGAGCCGGAGGATGGCGGCGATCTCGGATGCGAGAATCAGGCCCTCCGGTGTCTCGTGCGCGTAAAGCGGCTTGACGCCGAGACGATCACGCGCCGCGAAATACTCACCCGTCACCGTGTCGAGCACGACGAAGGCAAACATGCCGTAAAGCCAGCCGAGCATCTTCTCGCCATGGCGCACATAGAGCTCGAGCAGCAACTCGGTGTCGGAGCCGGTCCGCAGCGGGATGCCGTGCGCGCGGGCGAGTTCGCGAAAGTTGTAGATTTCGCCGTTGAAGACGATCGCGTGGCGCCGGTCCGCCGTGTAGAACGGCTGGTCGCTCCGCGGATTAGGATCGAGCACGCTCAGCCGGTTGTGCCCCAGCTGGCAGCATCCGTGCACAGCATGGCGGCCCGGCGCGTCAGGCCCGCGGTGGCGCATGGTCGCGAGCGCTGCGGCAAAGCCGGTGCGCCCGACCCCGGCCCGGTTCGTGAAAAGGATTGCGCACATGGCTTCAGTGCGCCGCCAGTTCGCGGGTCGCGTCGTCGCCGGCTAGCTCCGCCTCCAGACGCTCCGCCACGGCCGCCTTCACGGCCTCGGCCACGGAGCCGGCGGGCTGGTGCACGTAGGTCGGAAACGCCGCGCGGCGCGACCGCGCCAGCGGATCCTCACCTCGCGCGACCAGATCAATGAACTCCGCAATCTGGCCTTCGCGCCCAGCCGTGTAGCAATGGTCACGCACGAAGGCACCATCCTCGTTCAGACCAGGCCCCCGCGGGTTCTGCAGGTAGAGCAGCGGCCGCCCGGTCGCGCCATACTCGATGAGGAGTGACGACGCGTCTGAGATGAGCGCCGCCGAACGCGCAAACGCCGGCAAGTATGAGGTCCGCCGGTCGAGGAGGATGTTGCCGGCGGCGGCGACGCGCGCCTCGAAGGCGTTGCGCTGCTCGCGGGTCCAGGCGCGCTTCTGCTCGAGCGCGGAGAAAAACAGCGGGTGCGGCCGGATGACGAAGGCCAGCTCCGGCCGACGCGCGAATTCCGCGATCATGAACTCCTGCCAGCGCAGGAAGGTCGAAAGCCCGGCGCCAAACTCCGAACCGTCCGGCCGCACGTCGAAGTGCGGATTCCAGACGATCGTCTTCCGGCCGCCCGCGAAGCGCGCTAGATCCGCGTCGTCGATCGAGGCGAGGCCGCGGAGCGCGTCGAGCTTGGGGTGGCCGGTCACCGCCACGTGGGCGTCGCCGGTCGCGCAGTGCTTGGCGAACATCGCCTTGTTGCGCTCGCTATGCGCGACGACCAGCCACGCGCGCTGCTGGAGCGGAAGGTTGAACTGGCAGGTCGTGTTCTCCTGGCCGCCGACAACAACGAGCGCATAGGGCAGGTAGACGATGCGCGGGACCGCCCGCATCAGATCGGCCGCGCGCCAGCCGGCGGGCAGCGTCTCATCGTAGGGCAGGTTGACAAACGCGACGTCGGCCGCGCCGGAAGCGAGTGCGAACCGATCCCAGCGAACGTGCGGGATGCCCTCGCGTTGCAGGAACTCAAACACGCTCTCGCGCTCCGCGTCCGTGGCAAATGTGTGGTGGCGGAAGGGCACGCCCACGACGGTCACTTTCCACTCCGGATCGGCGGCGTAGGCCGCGTAGACCGAGGCGAGCCCGGGCCATGCGAGCCCTTGCTGCACGACGAAGAGCGCATGCTTCCGGCCGGCGGATACCGGCGGCAGGCCGAAATCCCCGCTCCCCGCCGCACGGCGGTGCCAGATGAGCGCCTCGCGCAGCTGGCCGCGGCGTTTCAGGAAATCACCCCAGGCCTGCGCAGCCTCGGGCGCGTCGTCGTGCCGCATAATCGCGCTCCAGAGGGTCTTTTCGGCGGCGTAGTGGTTGCCTTCCGCCTCGTGCGTGCGCGCAAGCTCGAGCGAGAGGGAAAGATCGTCGGGGGTGAGCCGGAGCACCCGCTGGAGGAGATCGATGCCAGCGCGCCGCTCGCCGCCGCGGATCAGCGCGAGCGCGAGCGCGCGTTCAATGGCAGGGTCGTCAGGACGGAGCCGCGCAGCGTCGCGGAAACACTCGATCGCCCGCACCGCGCCGTCGGGCCGCGCAGACGCGATCTCCCCGAGCACCAGGTGCGCGTCGGCACACGCAGGGTCGGCCTTCAGCGCGCCGAGCGCCTTGGTCAGGGCGGCGTTGTAGTTCTTTGCCGTGAGCAGCCGGCGCGCGGCGGCGAGATCGTTTGCGGCGGCGGGAGCGGCGGCGGCGAGCCCCGCATGCAGTTCCGCGGCGAGCGCCTCGATTTTGCGGACGGAATTTTCCACCGCGTAGATTGTTGCGCGGGCTTGGCCCTGGCGCTGCAGGCGGGCCATGGTTTCGGGCGAGCGCGCGAGCGAGACCAGCTTGTTCGCCAGGTCGGCGTCGTCGCCGGCGTTGAAGAGCAGCCCGTCGATGCGGTCGCGGATGATTTCACGCGCGCCGCCGGTGCCGCTCGAGACCACGACGAGGCCCGCGGCGAGCGCCTCGACCTGCGAGATGCCGAACGGCTCTTGGAAGCGACTCGGGAACACGAGCACGTTGCTGCGCGCAAAGAGCGCCGCGAGCCCGCGGCGGTCGAGGAAGCCGGTGAAACGCACTTTGTCCGCGAGGCCGCGCGCACGCACGAGTTCCTCCATCTCAAGGCGGAATTTGGGGTCGGGCGCGTCGCCCGCGATCTCCGCGGTGAAGTCGAGGCCGGCGTCGTGCAGGCGGACGAGCGCCCGCACGAGCGTGTCGGCGCCCTTGTAGGGCAGCATCAGGCTGGCGTAGCAGATTCGCAGGCGCTGGGTGTCGGGCAGAAAGAGGCGGAAAAACCGGTCGATGCGCGCACCGGGGTAGAGCGTCTCCAGACGCGCTGGCACGTAGCCGGCCTGCTTGATCGCGTCGGCGTTCCAGTCACTGCAGCCGGCGATCCAGTAGTGCGCATCGGGCGGCAGTTCCGCGGGGCCGTAGCCGGGATTGGCGTTGGCCACCGCGTGGAGCACAGGGATGCGGCGATCAAGGAGCGGGCGCACGAGCGTGGGCCCAAGGAAGTCGAGGTTGCCCGCGAGCACGAGATCCGCGCGGCATTGGGCGGCGGCGGCCTGGACCCGGACCGCGTTGTCGCGCAGGCGCCGCGCGAGTTCCACCCGGTCGGTGATCGGCACGGCGCGGCCGCCGCGCCAGGTGCCCGCCAGCTGGAGTGTGCGCGCGACATGCCGCTCCATTTCGATTTCATCCGCGCCCGGCTGCTGGCCGAAGTCGGCGACATCGGAGGTGAGAATGTGCACGCGGTGGCCGCGAGCGATCAGGCCGTGGGCGAATTCCCACATCATACGGCCGTAGCCACCGAGTTCCTGCGGAGGAAAGAGATTTGTGACGAGCAGGACGGAGAGGGTCGTGGCCGGTTTTTCCTCCGCGATACGACCGATGGCCCGCAGGTAGTTTTGGAGCGCCGGCTCCTCACTCGCCTGGCTGGCAAGCTCGGCGTGCAGCGGCGCAACCTCGGCGGGCAGGAGGCCGGCCCGCGCCGCCTCCTCAAGCAGGGCAAAGGTGAGCGACGGCACACCGTAGTCGAGCGATAGCGCCGCCTGCGCGAGGAGTGCGTCGCCACAATGGCGATCAAGGGCGATGGCGCGGTCAAGGCATCGGCGCTGCAGATCCGTGTCGCCGAGGCGCTCGGCGTGACTCGCGAGGGCCACGCAGTCCGCGGCGGAACGCGCCAAGTCCAAATCGGCGGCAGGGGTTGCGGCACCGGGGGAAATTTCCAAGGGCAGGCTCATGCAACGGCGAATTTGCACGCGATGTGCCATCGATTCCGCCGCAATGCCTATCCCATGTATTACAATGGGTTACCTCCACTCGCGGCAAAATCACCCAACAGAGAGGCAGGTTTTGCCGCCCCTACTTGAGGCACGACATCAACAGCGCAACCCACTCCCTGAAGGTGTGCTGCGGCAGGATGTGCACGGTCGCGGTGTTCACCGTTTCGTCGCCCTCGGCGACTTGGAACGCAGGCCGTTGCGTGAGCGCGGGCTGGGCTTTCGCGAAGATCCAGCGGGCGGCGTTGAGCGCCGGGTGCCGCAGGTCGGGATTGCGATCGAGGATTGCGACGGCGGACTTCGCGTCCTTCAGCCGCATGAGCAGCGCAGCCATCAAGGCCATGTCGATGGGATCCGCCTGGCTGAAACGAAAATGCTCGAGCATGATCCAGAGATTGTAGCGCAAATGCGGCAGCGCGTCGGCGGGGCGGTTGAGCCGCAGGTGACACAGCGCCGCACCGAGACGCGCCTCCGCGACGCATGGCACGATGCCAATGACCCAGTCGAATTTCGCGAGTCCGTCCGCCCAGCGATGCGCCGCCAGGAGCGCGTAGCCCTCCCGGACGGCGTCGTTGAGCGGATTTTCAATTGGGAAGGTGCCGGCGGGCGCCGGCGCGCCCGCGGGAACGACGCGGAGCGGCTCCAACGGGTGGACCTGCACAACGCGCTCGCCCGGCGCCTTGTTTTTCCAGAGCTGATACCACTCGGCGAACACGCGTCGTTGCCGCTGGGTGTGCTTCTCGTGCACAAGCTTGAATCCGGCATCCGTGATCGCACGGAGGCGCGGCTCGTCGTTGGCCAGCGCCATCAGCCTGTCGACCACGTTCTCCTTCCCGGCGAAGACGCAGTTGACACCATCCCGGAACCCGAGGGCCTTTGCCGCCGCTGTCTCCTCGGTGACGAGGCAGCAACGCGACGCGGGAATTTCGAGCAGCTTGAGCGTCACGTAGCGCGCGACCGTGCCGCAACCCGCGGCAAAACGGCTCCGATTGAGCAACCGCGCGTAGTTTTCCCCGGTGTAGTCGTGGTCTGTGCGGCGATTGCCACCGCCCGGCACATGGAAAATCGGGACCTTGGGGAGAAGCTGCCGGCAAATCTCGGGACGCCACGTGTAGATGCAGCGCGTAAACCAGCCGGATCCCGTCAGCGCGACCCAAAGGGACTTCGCTTCGCCGTAGTCGCGAAAGACCGCGTCGTCCACCCACCAAGGCAGGTAGAATGCGTGCTCGAACCACGGTGAAAGCGCATCGCTGGGACGGAAGTCGGCCACCACTTGGTGCACGCCCCACGCAAGCATCCGGTTCATCGTCGCCGCACGCGACGGGCTGAACGGATCGCGAAAAACCCAGCCGAGGCGCGGCAGCTCGGGGAACGCATCGGTGTTCACTATCTTCACTTCCGGCTCGTGCGGCGCCTCACAGCCGGTGTGAAAAAGCGCGAGGTCCGGACGGTGCGCCTCGACCTCACGGCGAAAGTCGCAGTCACCTTCGATCGAAATCACTTCGAAATCCTGCTCCAGCAAACGGCGGAACGGAGCTATGTAGGACTCGCGGATACGCTCCCCCACGTAGTCCCACGGGCCGTTGAAATAAAGCAGGCGCGGGCGGCTCATGGCTTCAGCAACGGCGACCAAAAGTCCGCCCACTCCGCAAACGTGCGGTGCGGCAGCAGGTGGATGGTCTCAGTGTTCCGCGACTCGTCGCCGCGCGCGACCTGAAGCGGCGCGTGCTTGCGCCGCAGCTCCGGCCAGGCCTGGCCAAAGAGCCAGCGCGCGGCGTTGATCGCCGGGTGCCGCACCGGCGCGGTCACGTTGAGGAACTCGGCGCCGGGCGCGACGTCACCCATCCGCGCCTTGATGATCGCGTGCAGGGAGATGCTCACCGGATCGGGGCGGCGGTAGTTGCATAGCTCGCGCTGCACGAAAAGCACGTGCTCCAGCTGCTTGAGCGCAAGCGGCAGGTCGCCGGTGTGCAAAAGGCAAAGCGCCGCGCCCACGCGCGCCTCGGCGACGTGCGGGATTATCTGGATTACCCACTCGAATCGCTTGAACGCCTCGGCCGCCTGCCCTGCTTGGAAGAGGCCGTAGCCCTCGACAAGAGCCTCGGTCAGCGGGTTTTCACTGGGAAAACGCGACGGCACCGCCTCGTCGGCGCCCGCAAGGCGCAGCGGTTCAAACGGGTGGGGCTGCACGATGCGCTCTCCCGGCTGCTTGGTTTTCCAAAGCCGCAGCCACTCGGCAAAGAGCCGCCGGTGCGAGCGAGTATGCGTGCCATGCACGAGCGCGTGGCCCGCGTCCGTGATGGCCTGGAGCCGCGCGGGGTCGTCCATGAGCGCCTGGATCTTGGCGACCACGTTGTCAGCGGTGGCGAAGACACAGTTCACACCGTCGGCAAAGCCCATTGCCTTGAGCACCTCAATCTCCTCGCAGACCAGGCAGGCACGTGCGGCGGGGATCTCAAGGAGCTTGAGCGTGAGGTAGCGCGCGACCGTGCCACAGCCGCCGGAAAAATGGCTGCGGTTCAGCAGGCGCGCGTAGCTCTCACCCACGTAGGCGTCGTTCTTGATGTGCGTCTCGAAGGCCGGCACGTGGTAGCAGGGCAGTTTCTCCGCGATTTTCAAAAACACGGGCAGCCGCCACGCGTAAAACTGCCGCACGAGCCAGCCCGAGCCCGTGAGCGTGATCGGCAAGGTCTTCTTCTCCCCGTAGTCGCAGAACGTCTCGGCCTCGATCCACCACGGCAGGTAGAGGCTGTCGCGAAAAAACGGAATCGGGCAGTCGCTCGCGCGAAAGTCGGTGACGACTTGGTGGACACCCCACGCGGCGAACCGGTTCATCGAGTTGCGCCGCGACGGGCTAAACGGATCACGGAACATCCAGCCGAGCCGCGGCAGGTCGGGAAACTTGTCCGTGTTGCGGATCGTCACCTCGGGCTCCTTGGGCGACTCCACGCCGCCGTGGAACAGCACGAGGTCGGGGCCGTGCTTCTTCACTTCGGCCGCAAAATCTCGATCGCCCTCGACCGACACCACATCGAAGTCCTGATCGAGCAGCCGGCGGAAGGGCTCGATGTAGGAGAGAATCAGGCGCTCGCCGAGATAGTCGAACGGCCCGTTGAAGAAAAGCAGGCGGGGCCGGAGACTCATGGCGACGGGCGCGATGCCGCGCTCGGTGGCCAGGCGGTGGAGTCGTGCAATTTCGTCATGTCTGTGCGCCGCGTCGATCCAAGTGGATCTCCGCTTCGCGCAGAATGACAAGCCTTCCCTGTCAGCCGACTTAGGCGTTCGTCGCGAAGAATTCCTTGATCGTCGCGGCGACAGTCTCGACCTGCGCGTCCGTGAGTTCCGGGAAAATCGGGAGACTCAGGCACTCGCGCGCGGCCTTTTCAGCGATCGGGAACGCGCCGACCTTGTAACCGAGGTCAACGAAACACTTCTGCAAGTGGCAGGGCAACGGGTAGTGCAGCGCGCAGCCGACTCCGCGCTTGGTGAGGAACTCCCGCAACGCATCGCGCTTCGCGTGGCGCACGACGTAAAGGTGGTAGACGCTCTCCGCGTAGCTCGCTTCTTTCGGCAGCGTGAGCGGCGTGCCGGCAAGAAGCTGATGATAACGGTGGGCGATCGCGCGGCGACGTGCGGTCCACTCCGGCAGCTTCTTCAGCTTCACGCCGAGCGCGGCGCCCTGGATGCCTTCCATGCGGTAATTGTAGCCGATCTCGTCGTGGTAGTAGCGCTCGTAGGAGCCGTGCTCGCGGAGCGCGCGGCTGCGCTTGCAGGCCGCGTCGTCGTTCGTGACGAGCGCGCCACCCTCGCCGCAGGCCCCGAGGTTCTTGCCGGGATAGAAGCTGAAGCAGGCGGTCTGCCCGAAGGTGCCGACACCGCGGCCCCGGTATTTGGCGCCGTGCGCCTGCGCGACGTCCTCGATGAGCGCGAGGTTGTGCTTCTTGCAGATGGCCACGATGGGATCCATGTCGGCCGGGTGGCCGTAAAGATGCACGGGCATAATCGCCTTGGTGCGCGGCGTGATGGCGGCCTCGATCTTCGCCGGATCGATGTTCATCGTCGCGGGATCGATGTCCACGTAGACAGGCTTCACGTTGCAATAGGCGATGGCCCAGCTTGTGGCGACGAACGTGTAGGGCGTGCTGATGATCTCATCGCCCGGCTTGAGGTTCAGCAGGCGCACGGCCACGTGCAGCGCGGAGGTGCCGCTGTTGAAGCCGAGGGCGTGCTTCACGCCGACGTAGGCCGCGAAGTCCCTTTCAAACGCCTCCACCGCCGGCCCGAGGCAGAAGGAGCCGCGGTCGAGCTGCTCGGCGATTGCGCGATCGAGTTCGGCGCGAATCGATTTGGTCTGCCCGTTGAGATCGAAGTAGGGAACGTTCATGGGAGAGTGCGAAGGACGCGCGCGGGATTGCCGGCGACGACCGTGCGGGGCGCCACGTTTTTTGTGACGACGGAGCCGGCGCCCACGACGGCTTCCTCGCCGATCGTGACGCCGCAAAGGATAGTGACGTTGCTGCCAATGGAAGCGCGGCGGCCGATCAGCGTCGGCTCGCATTTCCAGTCCTTGGCGCCCTGCATGGAGCCATCGGCGTTGGTCGCGCGGGGAAAGCGATCGTTGGTGAACATCACGCCGTGCCCGATGAAGGCCTCGTCCTCGATCGTGACACCCGAGCACACAAAGGTGTGGCTTTGGATCTTCACGCGGCGGCCGACCTTCACGTCGGACTGAATCTCGACGAAGGGACCGATGAAGGTCTCGTCGCC
>JAEUHB010000372.1 GCA_016794665.1 Opitutaceae bacterium | reverse complement strand
GCCAGCCTCCACACGGGGCTGCATGAGGAGGTTGGGGACGCGGCAAATCTCGTGATGTACAAGTGCGGATACGAGTGGGCGCAAGGCGCAATCGTGGTGAACTCCGCGCGAGGACGGGGCGTGCAACTCGCCGCCGGGGCGGCGGCGACTCAAGGCACGTGGCTCGTCTTTCTGCATGCCGACACGCTGCTGCCGGCGCACGCCGCGGCGGTGCTCGCGCCGTATTTCATTCGCGACGACGTGCGGATCGGAACCTTCCGTCTCGCTTTCGATGACGGCGGTTGGTTCCTGCGCGCGTGCGCGTGGCTCACGCGCTTCGACTCGGTGTTCACCCGTTTCGGCGACCAGGCGATCGTGGTGCGGCGCGATTTCTACGCGCAACTCGGCGGGTTTCCCCCGTGGCTCTTGTTCGAGGATGTCGAACTGCTGCGGCGGGCGCGGCGAGTGACGCGCGTGTGGTCTTTTCCCGCGGCGGTGACGACCTCCGCCCGGCGTTTTCGGCACCGCGGTCCTTTGCGCCAACAGTGGCTCAACACCCGGCTCCTGCTCCGCTTCCTGGCCGGCACTTCGCCGGAAACTCTGGCCCGCCGCTACCGATCATGAAAACCCTGTTCCTTCTCTCCATCATCACGCTCACCGCGATGGCCGCTTCACCTGACCACGCCCTATTCTCCCAGGTGCTCGCCACGCACGTGCGCGACGGGCGGGTGGACTACGTCGCCTTGCGCAGCGATTCGCGCTTGCCGCGCTATCTCGGGCAACTCGCGGCCACGAATCCGGCCAAGCTCGACAGCGACGCCGAGCGCCTCGCCTTCTGGCTCAACGCCTACAACGCCTACACCCTGCAGCTCATCGTCGATCGCCAGCCCGCGAAGAGCATCACGGAGATCGGCAAGGGCGGCCTCGTGCTCGGCCAGATTCTGAAGACCACGGCTTGGGATATTCCCTTCGCCGAGGTGGGCGGGAAAAAAATGACGCTGAATCAAATCGAGCACGAGACCATCCGCGCGCAGTTCAAGGACGCCCGCGCTCACTTCGCGCTCGTCTGCGCCTCCGGCTCCTGCCCGGTGCTGCGCCCGGAGGCCTACGAGGCGGGCAAACTCGAGGCCCAGCTGGACGATCAAGCCCGGCTCTTCCTGCGCGACAGCGCGCGCAACCAATTCGATCTTGGGAAAAAGACCGCGCAACTTTCGAAAATTTTCGAGTGGTATGGAAAGGACTTCGGCACCGGCCCACATGCCGCGTTGCTCGCCGCCGCCAAATACGCGCCGGATGAGATTCGCCGTTCGATCGAAGCGAGCCCTGCCGCATGGAAGGTCGAGTTCCTCGCCTATGATTGGTCGCTCAACAGCGTGCCAACCCACGCGCCGCCGAAATCGAAACCATGACACCGGCGCTCGCGCTGCTGCTCAAGGCCCCGCGTCTGGGGACCGTGAAGACACGCTTGTCCGCGACGCTCGGCCCGGTTCGTGCGCTCGCGATCTATCGGGCGCTCGCCGAGCGCCAGCTCGCCGCGTTGCCGCCGCGATGGCCCGTGACGATTCATTTCGCGCCCGCGGATGCGGAGGCGGAGATGCGAACGTGGCTCGGCCCGCGCACCTACCAGGCCCAACCCGCGGGCGATCTCGGCGTGCGCATCAGCGCGGCTATCGCCGAGGGCTTTGCCCAGGGCGCGCCGGCGGTGATTGCGCTGGGTGGCGATTGCCCCGCGCTGGACGCCGCTACTCTGCACCGCGCCTCCCTTGCGCTCGCGTCACCCAGCCAACCGGCGGTGCTCGGGCCCGCCTTCGACGGCGGCTACTATTTGATCGGTTTGCGCCGCGCGTGCCCCGCGGCGTTCGTCGGCATCGACTGGGGCACCCCGGCTGTGCTCGAGCAGACGCGGGAGAGGTTGCGCTCGGCCGGTGTGAGCTGGAGCGAGCTCCCTGCGTTGCGCGACGTGGACGACGAGGCGGACTGGCACGCCGCCGTCGCCGCTGGGCAGCTGCCGACACTGGCTTCCGACTCCTCCCACGGTGAATAACCGGTGAGCGAGTTTGCTCCCAAGTTATTCACCGGTCGGGGCGGTGAATCGAATGTGCAGAACTTGGGCTTCTCTCCCCGGTCCCGAGGAGCAGCGTCTGACTCGTTCCTTGATAGAACAGTCGAACGCGCAGCGGCCTGAAAAACGC
>JAEUHB010000359.1 GCA_016794665.1 Opitutaceae bacterium | reverse complement strand
GACGATGCAGCCGGCGCCGGAGCCGCGGCCCGGGCCGACGGGGATGCCCTGCTTCTTCGCCCAGTCGATGAAATCCCAGACGACGAGGAAGTAGTCGATGAAGCCGGTCTTGCCGATGATCGAGAGCTCGAAGTCGAGGCGCTCGAGGAGCGTCTTGGCGAGGGCGGCGTCGGCGAAGGTTTCCCGTGCGGCGACGTCGAGGCCGTAGCGGGTCTTCAACCCCGCGTGGCAAAGTTCGCGGAGGTAGCCCGCGCGGTCGGTCTTGGAGGAGACCTCGGGCGGGAGCGGATACTTCGGGTAGCGCTCGCTGCCCTTGGGAAAAGGGATCGCGAGGTCGCACATCTCGGCGACGAGCTGGGTGTTGGTCACCGACTCGGGCACCTCCGCGAAGAGCTTCTCCATCTGCTCGCGCGACTTCAGGTAGAATTCCTGGCCGGAGAAACGCATGCGCTTTTCCTCGTCGAGCTTTGCGCCCGTCTGGATGCAGAGCATCGCGTCATGGGGGCCAGCGTCGGTGCTGCGCACGTAGTGGACGTCGTTCGAGCAGATCACGTTCAGGCCGAATTCCTCGGCGAGCTTCAGCAGGCCGGGGATAA
The DNA here is from genome assembly GCA_016794665.1 of Opitutaceae bacterium. GTDB lineage: Bacteria > Verrucomicrobiota > Verrucomicrobiia > Opitutales > Opitutaceae > ER46. The sequence continues at coordinate 5,374 of JAEUHB010000359.1, read as the reverse complement.
CTTGTTTCTGCTCGGGGATGCCGTGGTCCTGGATTTCGACGAAATAGTTTTCCTTCCCGAAAATCTCGACGAAGCGCGCGCACGCCTTGCGCGCTTCCTCGTAATTGCCCGCGAGCAGTCGCTGCGGCACCAGCGACGCGAGGCAACCGGTGAAACCGATGAGGCCGTTCGCGTGCTTGGCGAGCGTCTCGATGTCCGTGCGCGGCTTGTAGTAAAAACCCTTGAGGTGCGCGTCGGAGACGAGCTTCAGGAGGTTCTGATAGCCGGTGAGGTTCTTCGCGAGCAGGCCGAGGTGGAAGATGGACTTCCCCTCGTCGTCGGTGCGGCCCTTTTTCTCGAGCCGCGACGTCTCGACCAGGTAGAGCTCGCAGCCGATGAGCGGCTTGATGCCCTTGGCCTTCGCCTGCTGGTAGAACTCGATCGCGCCGTAGAGGTTGCCGTGGTCGGTGAGCGCCATCGCGCTCATGCCGAGTTCGGCGGCGCGGTCCATGAGCCGGTCGATGCGGCAGCAGCCGTCGAGCAGGCTGTAGTCCGAGTGGACGTGGAGATGGACGAAGTTCTTGTCGGCGGAAGGCACGCGGCCTCGAAACAAGCCGCCCGCGCGCGCGCCGCAAGCGGCGAGTGGCTGCGCCGCTCAGCTCCCTTGGCTGAATCTCATTTGCAGCCGGATGACGCGCGTGGCCTGCAACGAGCTTTGCTTCGCAAACGGCGCCGCGACCTTGCCTTCGCTGGTGGCGACGATGCGGGCTTCGAGCCAAAGGAGCTTCTGGTTTGGGATCGTGCGCAGGAGTTCCTCGGGCACCGTCCAGTCGCCGCTGCGGCGGCGAAACCAGCCGGGGCCGATCGTGCGGCGCGGCGCGTTGGGATCGTAGGGGCCGGTGCCTTCCGTGAGAAAGGTGCGCTCGTCCGTCTTGGTCTCGGTCGACCGTCCGAGCTGCAGCTGCGTCGGCTCGAGGAGATCGCGCCAGCCGATCTTGATGGGACGCGTGGCGGGTGCGGTGGTGGGAAAGTCGAACTGCTCCGGCGAAAGCGCCGCGGGCATCCGCACCGTGCCGAGGTCGTGGCGCGCGCCGTCCGGCAGAGTGAGCACGAAGCGGAGATCGCTCGCGGGGGTGAGCGGGATTTTGTCGTCGTCGTCGAGGATGTAGTAGGGATGGCGGTCGTAGTAGTTGCCCTGGCTGACGCGGAAGCGCATCGGCTTGCCGTTGACCTCGACCTTCACGTCGCCGCGCTCGATGTCGGCGCCCTTGGCGTTGGAAAGCACGACCCGGATGCTGCGGCGCGTGTAGTCGCGATCATCGGTGAGATCCGTGGAGTGCTCGACCTCGACCTTCACGCGGATGTCCGCGAGCTTTGCGGGGAGATCTTTGGTGCTGCCGGAGCAGCCGAGGAGGGAGAGGAGGGACATGGTGAGGAGCAGGGGAGCGAGCCGGTGCAGCATGGGTTGGGGGAGGCGAGACCATAGCGGCCGCGGAAAATCCCGTAACCGGGTAAGTCGGCCGGGGGCCGACCGGTCAATGGTTGCCCCGGCCCTGACAGGACATGATGCGCGCATGGGCTCGTTCCCGATGCGCTTTCTCCTGTTCACCTTCGCCACGCTCCTTCCGATGTCTGCCTCTGATCCCGATTTGCACCCGCTCGGCAAAGCCATTGCGCCCGGGGAAATTGAATTCACGCTCCGCGGAGCGGCCCAACGCGGCGCGCCGTTCGGGGTCTACTTTGTCTACCGCCCCTATCGCGAATGGGACGTGATCAAGCGCCGGCGCCTCAACCTCCCTTTTGGCCCGTGGGCCGGCTACTCAAAGGGGGACGGCCTGATCAGCACGCAACGCGAGGAGTCCGACACGGTGCGGCGCGAATTCACGGCCTCGGGCAACGAGGCGAGCTTCACGGTGCCGTTGCACTCGCCGACGGAGGGTCGCGAGAACTACCAACTTGCCGAGGTGCGGCTCGTGAGCGGCCCGGCGGGGACCTTGGAGTTCAAGCGCTGGTTTGAGAAAACGCCCGCGCTCGACCGCGGCTTTGGCCTCGCGTGCACCGCCGATTCGCTGAACGGCAAGCTCCGAGAGACCGGCCTCAATGCCTCACCGCTCCGGGGCGGCTTGCCGCTCTGGCCGAGCTTGCGCAAAGTCGACCTCGAGCTCGCGCCCGTGCAGGTGCCCACGGTGCAAGTTTGGGAATCGCGGGCGAAGCACCACTGGGACGGGTGGCGGCAAAAATCGCCCGAGCAGTGGCCCGGCGGCCAGTCGATCGTGTTGCGACATATCGGGGGACCGACGGTGTGGCGTGAAAACGAGTATCACGTTTTTCCCCGGGGCGACGCTCCGGCGGTCGAACGACCCCAGCCACCCGAGGGGGTGTTGGTGGGCGCCGGACTCGAGGTCTTCTGGCCCGAGGGGGATACGCTGGAGTTTCCTGAGGTGATCTTCGGCCGTCCGGTCGATGTGCTCGCCGTGCCCCTGGCGGCGGTCCCGGCGCGATTTCGCGAGTTGCTTGCTCAGAGCGTCGTGCTACGGCCGGGAGCGGAGGCCCGTTCGCTCACCCGGGATGAGTGGGAGGAGATGGGCAACGTGGCCTCGACGGACAAACTGCCTTCCAAGGTGGAGCTTGTCCCGGGAGCCGGCGACAAGACGGTGCTCAAGGTAAGCCGGGGGCGTTTGGCGGAACCGTGGCTCTGTGTGTTTGGCGCCAACTACGACGACGACCGGCGGGTGATATTGACCTCGATGGTGCTCAATCCCACGAGATGGCAGGGACCGTTGCCGGAGTAGGGCGGTCTACCGAGGCGGGGGCATGTTTGCGCTTGCCCGCATTGCGGGACGGAAACAAAAATGCCCTGTTCGTTTCCAATCTGCGGGCGTAGTATATCGGCTATTATGTGTGCTTCCCAAGCATGAGAGGAGGGTTCGATTCCCTCCGCCCGCACCAACCGACAGTCGACCAGCCACCCAAAACAAAATGAAGAAATCCTCCAAGTCATTCCTCGTCCTCGCGGCCGCCTCGCTTTTTGCGGCGGGCCTCATCTTCGCGGGCGACGCCCCGGCCAACAAGGCCGGTGGCTGCTGCACCAAGGCTGCGAAGAACGGCCAGACCTGCGCCCACCCGTGCTGCGTCGAGGCAGCCAAGGCGGGCAACAACTGCACGAAGTGCGGCGGCTCCGGCAAGATCGTCAAGGCCGACAAGAAGTAATCCGGCCTCAGGGCCCTTGCTTCTGGTTGCTTTTTCGAGCCGCGCACCCTTCGGGGTGCGCGGCTCTTTTTTTATCGGGTCCGACCCGACCAATATCGGTCCTTGCCGCTCGCACTAGACGTCGGCCGAAACGTGCTCAGCGTGCAGATTGCGCCACCGGGCGAGCACGCGGCGATGGATGTCGTCGGCCGAGAGCCCGTAGGCGGCGCGCAGCGTCTCGACGTTGCTGCCGTGCTCCACGAACTTGTCAGGCCAGCCGATGCGCTCGACGACGGCCGGGCATTCCCCGTCGTGCAACGCCTCGATCACGGCGCTGCCGAAGCCGCCGGCGAGCACGTGATCTTCCATCGTCACGATCAGCGGGATGCAGGCGGCGTGGCTAAGGAGGAGTGCGCGGTCGAGCGGCTTGACGAAGCGGGCGTTGACGACGCCCACGGAAAGATGCTCCTCGGCGGAGAGCCGTTCCGCCAGCTTCAGCGCGTCCTGCACCATGCTGCCGAGCGCCCAGATCATGATGTTTGAACCTTCGCGCAGGACCTCGGCATGGCCGACGGGAAGTGTGGCGGGTTGCTCCTTGATCTTGGCGCCGGTGCCGGCGCCGCGGGGATAGCGGATGAAACCGGGGCCGGGGAGTTGCAGGCTGGTGTGCAGCATGTCGACGAGCTCGTCCTCGTCCTTCGGCTGCATGATCGTGGCGTTGGGCACGCAGCGCAGGTAGGAAAGATCGAAAAGGCCGTGGTGCGTCGGGCCGTCGTTGGGCGAGAGGCCCGCGCGATCCATGCAGAAGGTCACGGGCAGGTTCTGCAGCGCCACATCGTGGATCACCTGATCGTAGGCGCGCTGGAGAAACGTGGAGTAGATCGCGCACACGGGGCGGAAGCCCTTCGTGGCCATGCCGGCCGCGAAAAGCACGGCGTGCTCCTCGGCGATGCCGACATCGAAGAACTGCTTCGGCACGCCGGCGGCGAGGTGCGAGAGGCCCGTGCCGCTCGGCATCGCGCCGGTGATGCCGACGATATTGGGATTCGCGCGGGCGAAGCGGGTGAGGGCCTGGCCGAACACATCCTGCAGGTTCGGCGGCGTGCCGGGCGCGGCCTTCTTGCTCTCGCCCGTCTCGGGGTCGAAGGGCGAGGCGCCGTGGAATTTCTCCGGATGCGCGAGCGCCGCCTCGAGGCCCTTGCCCTTTTTCGTGAGCACGTGGACCAGCACGGGCACGTCGCAATGCTTGGCAAACTCGAGGTTTTTCTTGAGCGCCTCGAAATCATGGCCATCGACCGGCCCGAGGTAGCGCAGGCCGAATTTCTCAAACAGCGACGACTCGACGAAGAAGTCCTTCGTCTCGCGCTTCCACTTCATGTAGACGCGGTTCATCTCCACGCCGGCGGGGAAGCTCTTGAAGAACGCCTCGACGTCGTGGTGCAGCTTGTTGTAGGTCTTGCTCGTGCTGATCCGGTTGAGGTAGCTGGAGATGGCGCCGACGTTCTTCGCGATCGACCACTCGTTGTCGTTGAGGATCACGATGAGCCGTTTGGTCGATGCGACGACGTTGTTGAGGGCCTCGAGCGTGACGCCGCAGGTGAACGCCGCGTCGCCGCACACCGCCACGACATGCTCGCCCGTGCCGCGCAGATCGCGCGCCGTCGCCATGCCGAGCGCTGCCGAGAGGGCCGTGCCCGCGTGTCCCGCGCCAAACGGATCGTGCGCGCTCTCGCTGCGGTAAAGGAAGCCGCTCGCGCCGCCGCTCTGGCGGAGCTTGCGGAAAAATTCGCCGCCGCGCCCGGTGAGGAGCTTGTGCACGTAGCCTTGGTGGGCCACGTCGAAGACAAACTGATCCTCCGGCGAATCGAAGGTCCGGTGCAGCGCCATCGTGAGCTCCACGACGCCGAGATTGGGGCCGATGTGGCCGCCGTTCTTCGCGGTGACGGCGACGAGTTCCTCGCGGATCTCCTGGGCGAGCTGCGGCAATTGCTCCGCGGAGAGGGCCTTTACGTCGGCCGGGCCACGAATGCCGGCAAGCAATCGCGGCGAGGGCAGGGAAGCGGAATCGTTCATCTCGGCAAAGGGTGGTGGCGGCGGGCTTACTCGGCGGCGGTGGTCTCGAACTTCTCAAACGAGCTCGCGCCACCCTTCTGTTTCTTGAGGATCTCGATTTTCAGCTCGGCGTCTTTCAGCCGGCCCTCGCAGA
>JAEUHB010000332.1 GCA_016794665.1 Opitutaceae bacterium | reverse complement strand
GCAGCGTGGCCTCCTCAAGGACACGCTTGTCGTCTTTGCGACCGAGTTCGGCCGGACGGTCTTCAGCCAGGGCAAGCTCGGCGATCCCGCGATGGGCCGCGACCACCACGGCCGTGCGTTCACCGTGTGGCTCGCCGGCGGCGGGGTGAAGGGCGGAATCGAATACGGCGCCACCGATGATTTCTGCTACAACATCACGGATAACCCGGTTCACCTGCACGACCTGCACGCGACGATCCTCCACTGCCTCGGCATCGACCACGCCCGCTTCACCCACAAGTTCCGCGGCCTCAACGTCCGCCTTACGGGCGTCGAGGAGGCGCGGGTGGTGAAGGCGATCCTCGCGTAGCGCGCGGCCGATTCCGTGGAACGCCCGCCATCCGAGATCGATCGGTGGTTCGCCGCCGAGGTGCAGCCGCACGAGGCCGTGCTCCGCGCGTGGCTGCGCGCGCGTTTTGGCAATCAGCTCGAGATCGACGACTTGGTGCAGGAGTCGATGGCCCGCATCCTCGTGGCCCGGCGCGAGGCGGAGCTGCGCGCGCCCAAGGCCTTTCTCTTCGCCATCGCGCGCAACCTCGCCCTCGACCAGCTGCGCCGCCGTGGTGTTTTCGCGCCCGAGCCCTTAGTGGAATCGGGCGCCCTGTTCGTCATGGATGAAAACGGCGACGTGCCCGAGGCCGTTGCACGCCATCACGACCTCCTCCTCTTGACCGAAGCCATCCAGTCCCTGCCTCCCCGCTGCCAGGAGATTTTCACCCTGCGCAAGATCTACGGTCTCTCGCAAAAGGAGATTGCGGCGCGGCTCGGGCTTGCCACGAGCACGGTCTCGGCGCAGCTCGCGATCGGGCTGGACCGCTGCACGGACTTCTTCGCACGCACGCGGCGCGAGCGGAAGGGCGGCCGATGAGCCCCGCGGGCGAGTCCGACACCGCCATCCCGCGCATCCGCCGCGAGGCGGCCGACTGGGTCGTCCGCCGCGACGCCGGCCTGACGGCGGCGGAACAGGACGATTTTCTCCAGTGGCTGCGAGCGGACCCGCGCCACCGCGAGTGGTTTGCCCGGCAGAGCGGAAACTGGTCCGCGCTTGACGGACTTGCCGATTGGCGGCCGGCGCACAGCGCGGAGCCGAACCCAAAGTTGCTCGCCCGGCCAACTTCGCGACGCTGGCTGGCGCCGGCGATGGCCGCGTTTGCGGCGGCGGCGTGCTTTGCGACCTTCGTCGGCCTGCGCCACGACCCAGCCTCGCCAGCGGAGGCGCTGCCGCCGTTGGAGCGGCGCGTGCTGGCGGACGGCTCAGTGGCCGAGCTGAACCGCGGGGCTGAGATCGAAGTGCGCTACACCGCCGCGGAACGCCGGCTCACCCTGCTGCGGGGCGAGGCGCGTTTCGCCGTGCAGAAGGATTCGGCGCGGCCGTTTCTCGTCAGTGCCGGCGGCGTGGAGGTGCGTGCCGTGGGCACGGAGTTCAACGTCAGCCTGCTGCGGCAAACCATCGAAGTCACCGTGACCGAAGGGCAGGTAAGGGTGTTGCCAGCGATTTTGTCCCGCTCCGAGTCCGGGTTCCCCTCGGGGATCGCCGCTGCGCCCTTGCTCGGCCGCGGGCAGCGCGCCCGGGTGGCGCTCTCGAAGCCCGCGGCCGCGCCGGAAATCTCGGTGGTGAGCGAGGACGAACTGCGCCGGCTCAGCGCGTGGCAGCCGCAGTTGCTGGATTTTTCCGCCGCGCCGCTGCGGGTGGTCGTCGCGGAGTTCAACCGCGTGAACCGCCGCCAGCTCGTGCTGCTCGAGCCTGCGCTCGGTGAGCTGCCGGTCGTGGCGTCGTTTCGCTCCGACAATCTCGATGGCTTCGTCGAGCTGCTGGTGCGCACGGCGGGCATCGCGGTCGAGCGCCGGACTGAGGGCGAAATCGCACTGCGCCGCGCCCGCTGAGGGCGGGTTGGTCGCACGACACCGAACGATTTCCTTAGTGAAATCGCCGGTCGAGTTCGTTCCAGCCATGTAGCTTGCTGACCACACCCATGCCTTCCCCGTCCGAGCCGAGCCTGCGCCCGGTGCGAGCAATCACGCGCCGCGTGTTGCTCGCGCTGATCGCGTGCTGGCTGCCATTCGCCGCCCGCGCGGCCGTCGATGAGGCGGTGGCTTTCGACATTCCCGGCGGCGACGCGGTGGACACCTTGAAGCGCGCCGCTCGGGCCGGGGGCGTGCAGGTCGTGTTTGTGGTGAGCGCCGTGGATGGCGTGAAGACGAATCCCGTGCGCGGCCGCTTCCCTGTCCGCGAGGCGCTCGACCGCATGGTCGCCGAGACCGGCCTCGCCGTCGTGTGGGATGCCAAGGTCTCCGCCTTTTCCATCGAGCGATCGCCCATGACGCCGCCCCGGGCGCCGCGGAGCGGGACCGACACCGCGCCCCGGCCCAATTCAACCTCTTCCTCCGAAAGCATGAAATCAAACTCCCGCTCCCTGCTCACCGTTCTCGCCGGCTGGATGGCCGTGTCCGCGCCAGCGGGCGCGCAGACAGCCTCGCCCGCTCCCTCCGCGGCCCTCGAGACGGTGAACCTCGCCGCCTTTGTCGTCACGGGCTCGAATATCCCCACGGCCGCCGATGCGGTCGCCGTGCCCGTCACGATCATCAATCGCGACGAGATCGAGCGCACCGGCCTGGCTTCCAATCTCCTCGAAGTCGTGCAGACCCGCATGCCCAGTTTCGCGGGCAGCGGAAACCTCGGCGCGACCAACGGCAACATCGCCGGCGGCTCCGCCACCACCGGCGGATCGCAACTTTCCCTGCGCAATCTCTCCACCCTCGTGCTCCTCGATGGTCGCCGCTTGCCCGACAGCGGGGCCAGCGCGCGCGGCGGCCGGGCCTTCGTCGACGTGAATCAGATCCCGTTGGCCGCGATCCAGTCGATGGAGGTGCTGACGGACGGCGCCTCGGCCATCTATGGTTCCGACGCCGTCGGCGGCGTGGTGAACGTGAAGCTGAAGCACGATTTCCAAGGCTTGGAAATCGGCGGGCGCTACGCGCGCTCTCCGGGCGATGGCGACTACACGCAGCGCTCCGCTTATCTCGTCGCCGGCGCCAAGACCGATCGGGTGAGCCTGACGCTTTCCTTTTCGGAGTCGGACATCACGCCCTTGCTGCAGTCCGAACGCCCGTTCTCGAATCCGCAGCGCGGCAAGTCCGCGACCATCTCGGGCGCCTTGGGCCAGTCCTCGACCGCGTTCCCGACGGCGTTTCTGCGGCCCGGTTTGAACTCGCCGAGCCTCGCGACCCCGACGGGGCCGGCGGCGGTTTTTGCCAATCTCAACGACCTCGTCGCCTCCGGCATCTACCAAGCCTCCTCCGTCCAGCCCATCGCCGATACGTTCGACCTGGCGCCGTTCGTCACGCTCACGATCCAATCGCGCAAACGCGCGCTCACACTCGCGAGCACAGTCAAGCTCATCCCCGATCGGCTTGAGTTGTTCGTCGAGGCGATGGACTCGCTCAGCGAGAGCTGGTCGCAGCAGGGGGCGCTCGGCATCACGACCGCCGTTCCCGTGAACGCGCCGTTCAACCCCACGCGGTCGGCGCTGTTTGCGGCGTTTCGCTACACGCCGGATGTGCGGCGCGCGGACAACTCCGCGCAACTGCGCCGCATCGTCGGCGGATTCCGCGGGAAGCTCGGCGACCGCCTCCAGTGGGAGGCCGGCTACAACCACAACACCAACCGGCTCGAGAATTCCCTCGGCGGGCAATACTACTCGCCCAATCTCCAGCTCGCGCTCGCCGGCGGTTACGATGCCAACGGCAACCCGCAGGTCGGCGGACGCTTCGCGCGGATTTTTCGCAACTACGGCGCGCCGCCCAACACCACCACGCTCGCGCAATGGCAGGCCGCCATCACTCCCGCCAACTCCCTCGTCCAGCCCGCCATCGACCTGCTCGCACGGCCGGAGGGACTCAATCCGGCCGTCTTCGATAATATCCGCGGTGCGACCGCCAACGTCTTCAAGGCCGGGCTCACGCAGGTTGACGCCCGGGTTTCCGGCGCGCTCTTCGACCTGCCCGCCGGTCCGTTTGGCGCCGCGCTCGGCGTGGATTTTCGCGAGGAGAAATTGGCCGGGACGCCGGACGAGAATTCGTTCAGCACCGGTCCGACCTCGCGGCGCTGGCAGAACGGCAATTTCTTCGATCCGATTTCGCGCCAGCGCACCATCGAGGCCGGCTTCGCCGAGATTCGCGTGCCCGTGACCAGCGAGCGCATGGGGGTGCCTGGCTTGCGCCTGCTCGAGCTTTCGGCCGCCTACCGCTATGAGAATTACAGCGATGCCGGCGCCTCCCGCGTCCCGAAATACGGCGTGCGCTGGCGCCCGGTCGGCGACGAGCTCACGTTGCGCGGCACTTATTCCGAGGCCTTCGTCGCGCCGTCGCTCTTCTCGCTTTTTGGTCCCACCACCGAAGGCGCCACCGCTGCCGGCGTCATCCAGACCGTTTTTGGCGTGCCCGGCTTCGCCCGCCAGCGTTCCGGCGCCAATCCCGATCTCAAGCCGTCCACCGCCAAGACTTCGTCGATCGGCGCCGTCTATTCGCCGAAGGCGCTGAAGCGACTCACCGTCGGCCTCGACTACATCGAGGTGCGGCAGCGCTCGCTCGTCGGCGTCGCCGGCGCGGCGAACATCCTCGGCAGCGTCAACGCCGCCGGACCGCGCTCGCCCTTCGCATCGCAGGTCGCGATTGGGAATTTCCCCACCAACCCCGATCCGTCCCTGCCTGCGCCCCAGCCCGTCACTTCCGCGGGCCAGCTCTCCGCGCTGCTGCTCTCGGGTGTGTCGCCCAACGTGGTTTTCGTGACCGATTCCCGCGTCAACATCGCCGGCCAGAAACTGAAGGCGCTCGACGTGTCGGCCGCCTACGAGTTTCCCAAGTCCGAGTTCGGCCAATTCAACGTCAGCACGGCCGGGACGTTCTTCATCGACTACCAGTTCCAGGCGCTCCCCACGCAGAGCTACTACGAGTATGCCGGCCACGTGACCACGCTCGCCGAAGGGCAGGGCACGATTCCCGGGATGAAATGGTTCACCGCGGTCAACTGGAGCCGCGGGCGCTGGTCGGCGACGCTGAACAACACCTACATTTCGAGCGTCGTCGATCTCGGCGCGGGCGGAATCATCTTCGCCGGCAGCACGAGCCTGCGGCGCATCACGGTGCCGTCCTACATGTCGTGGGACACCTCGGTCTCCTACGCCTTCAAAAACGTCAGCCTGCCGATCGTGAAGAGAACGCTCTCCGGCCTGAAGCTCACCGTGGGCGTCAACAACCTCGCCGACAAAATGCCGCCCGCCGCCCCGCAAGCCTTCGGTGGCGACGTCGGCGCAGACCTCGCGACCTACAATCCGATCGGGCGACTTTGGTATGTCAGCGCCGCGCTTAAGTTCTAAGGATGGGGTTGTGATGACAAAGCACTCCACCCGCTCGCTGCTCGTGGCGTTCGCCGTTTTCCTCGTTGCGACGGCGACGGTCGCCGCCGAGACCCGGCCCAACATCCTGCTCGTGGTCGTCGACGATCTTCGGTTCGACGACTTCGGCGCGGCCGGTCATCCGTTCGCGCGCACGCCGCATCTCGACCGCGTCGCGCGCGAGGGCGCGCAGTTCAGGAACTTCTTCGCGGTCACGCCGCTCTGCTCGCCGAGCCGGGCCAACATCCTCACGGGCCTCGAGACCCGCCATCATGGGATCCTCGACAACACCGACCGCAGCCCGCGCAGCCACGAGCTGCGGACCTTCGCGCGGAATCTCCACGCGTCCGGCTACAATACGGGTTTCATCGGCAAGTGGCACATGGGAAATGACCCCACGCCGCGGCCGGGCTTCGACTATTGGGTGGCGATGAAAGGCCAGGGCGAGGTCGCGGATCCCGAGCTCTACGAAAACGGCCGCCTGGCCCGTGCGCCGGGCTACGTCACGGACATCTTCACCCAGCGCGCCGTCTGCTTCATCCAGCAGCGCCGCAGCGGGCCGTTCCTTTTGGTGCTGTCTCACAAGGCG
>JAEUHB010000331.1 GCA_016794665.1 Opitutaceae bacterium | reverse complement strand
GAGGTGCTCGAGGAAGTGCGCCAGGCCCTGCTGGTCGTCGGCCTCGTGCACGGCGCCCGCCTCGACCAGGAGGCGGAGGGCGACGCGCTGCTTGGGCTCCTTGTTGGCGCGGACGGCGTAGCGCAGGCCGTTGGGCAACGTGCCGAACGCCACCGCTGGGTCCATTTTCAGATCGCTCGTCTCGTGAGGAAACGGGATCGGCGTGGCGGCGAAGGCGGTGGCAAGGGCAAGCGTGCCGAAGGCAAGGAGGGCGGGGAGGCGCATTGGGAGAGTGGTGAAAAAACGCGCTGGTGGCGCAAAGGCAAAAGGGAGGGATGAGAAATATCTTTGCACCATCCGGAGGATTCGCGGCCAATGGCTGGACGTTTACGCGATGATTTGGGTTTACCGCCTGTTGTTTTTGCCCGCGCTGCTGGTGCTCGCGCCCTACTACCTGTGGCGGATGCGGCGGCGTGGGGGCTATGGCGCGGGGTTCATGCAGCGCTTCGGCGCCGATCCGGGACTGCCGCCGAAGACCCCGGGCCGCCCGCGCGTGTGGCTGCAGGCGGTGAGCGTGGGCGAGATGCTCGCCATCGCGCCGATCCTCGAGGCGCTGCGGCGCGACGGCGCGGACGTTTATCTCACCACCACCACGAGCACGGGCCACGCGCTGGCGCGCGAGCGCTACGCGGGATTGGTGGCGGGGATGGGGTATTTTCCGCTCGATGCGTGGCCTTGCGTGGCGCGGGCGTGGCGGCGCGTGGCACCCGACCTCGTGATCCTTGCGGAAGGCGAGCGCTGGCCGGAGCACCTCCACGCGGCGGCGGCGCGTGCCGTGCCGGTGCTGAACATCAACGCCCGCCTGTCTGATCGCAGCTTTGCGCGGCTCCGGAAATTCCCGCGCGCGGCGGCGCTGACCTTCCGCGGCGTCACGCGGCTGCTCGCGGTGTCGGCCGACGACGCGGAGCGCTTCATCACCTGCGGCATGCCGCGCGGGCGCGTGACCGTGTCGGGCAACATCAAGCTCGACGTGACCATCCCACGCCTCGGCGAGGACGAGCGCGCCCGGCTGCGCCGCGAGCTCGGCCTGCGCGACGGCGATCTGGTTTTGCTCGGCTCCTCGACCTGGCCCGGCGAGGAGGCGGCGCTCGTCGCGGCGATGCGCGAGGCGCGCTCCGCCGGCTTGCGGTGTTCGCTGCTCATCGTGCCGCGCCACGCCGAGCGCCGCGCGGCGATCGAGGCGGAGCTGGCGGCGACGGGCCTGCGCCACCACTTTCGTTCGCGCGGTGCGGCGGCAGGAGAGGTCGATGTCGCCGTCGCCGACACCACGGGTGAGCTGCGCCGGCTCGCGCAGCTCGGGGATGTGGTCTTTGTGGGCAAGAGCCTGCCGCCTCACACCGAGGGCCAGACGCCGGTCGAGGCGGCGGCCCTGGGGAAGCCGATCCTGTTTGGGGCCGGCATGGGAAACTTCCGCGTGATCGCGCGCGACCTCCTCGCGCGCGGGGCGGCGCGCGAGGTGGCGGATGCGGCCGCGCTGGCCGCGGCGGCGCGGGCCCTGCTCGCGGATCCGGCGGCACGGGTGGAGCTCGCGGCGGCGGCCGCGCGCTGGCATGGAGACAACGCAGGCGCGGCGGCGCGCACGGCGGCGGAGATTAACGCGGCGCTTACACGCCTCCGGTGATGTTGCGCTGGCGGGCTTTGCGCGAGTGAAACGCCCGGAGACAGGAAATGTTTTTTCCCGCTTTCTCCCGGGGCAAATTGGAGATTGCGCACCGAGGGGCCGATTCCAAGTGTCCGCCCTTTTAGATTGATGCAGTCGCACGGACCCAAGCGCGTCTACACACCCCATTCGCTCGAATTTTGGTTCGGCCAACTCGAGACCGACTGGGCGGGCGCGTTCACCGCGTCGCAGCTGGAGCAGGGGCAGAAAATCTACGTCGAGAGCCAGGTTCGCGAGCTGGAGCTGACCGACAAGGATGCGATCGTCCATCGCCGCGTGGACAAACGCGATGAGTATGCGGTGATTGAGTGGACGGAGGGCCGCATCAGTGTGCGTTCCTCCTCCACCGACCATGAGCTAGCCCACGCGCTGGCCGTCGCCGGCCTGCATGAAATCGAGGAGCTGGTGGCCGATGAGATTTCGCCGCTGCCCGGCGAGCCGCCCAAGTCGCATGCCGGCAGCAACGGCCACGGCCCGGGTGCCGCCAAGCCGGTTGGGCACGGCCAGGCGCCTGCGTCCACCCATGCAGCGGCCCCGGTGCGCCCGTTTGGCGGCGGGCTCGCGAAGAGCGCCGCGGCCGGCGGCAACGGCAAAGCGCCCCACACCGCCACGCCGCCCGCGGCGGCGCCTGCCACAGCCGGTGGCCCGGTGCGCACGCTCGTGCTGGCCTTCAAGACCAAGACCGCCGGCCTCGCCTTCCAGGCCGTGTGGCTCGACGCCGACGGCAAGACCAAGCACCCGGCGCTCGGCCCCGAAGCCCATGCCGACGGCAATGGCCACGTGTCCTCCAGTGAGCGCGCCAAGCTCATCGGCCTCGCCGCTTACGCGCGCAAGGCTCACTTCCACTACAATCAGGAGACCGGCGTTTACCTGATGGAGTCGCTCATCGAGATTCCGAACTTCCTGAAGGTCGTCCTCCCGGCGTGGAAAAAGCTCTTCACCGTCGAGCTCGACGAGAAGTCGCTCAACCTCCTCAAGGGCACGCGCACGATCGACATCGAGGCGGTGGCCGAGCGGGCGGGCAATGGATCCGGCGGGGGCAGCACGGCCGCCACCTCCGAGCACGCCGCCCTCAACCTCCGCTGGATTTTTCGCGCCGGCGAGCGCCTGCTCACCGACACCGAGGTCCGCTCCCTGCTCAAGCACGAGGGCCGGCCCGTCATCCTGCCCAACCTCGGGATCGTGGCCCTGCCGGCCGAAAAGTGGGCGAGCTTCAGCGCGTGGCGGAAAAACGTGGAGGAAACCCACGGCGCCGACGCCGCCGACGGCGGCCCGCTGTCGCCCTACCTCATCTTCTCCCTGTTCAACGACGCGCGCCTCAAGCTCACGCTTTCCCCCGAGATCGAGGCGTGGCGCCAGTCCGTGCTCGGCGCGTCGTCCGCGCCGCCGACGCTCCCCGAACTCCTTCGCCCCTACCAGCGTCGCGGCGTCGAATGGCTGCACCACCTCTGCGAGGTCGGCTGCCACGGCCTGCTCGCCGACGAGATGGGCCTCGGCAAGACCCTTCAGGTGCTCTCGCTCCTGGCGGCGCGGGAGGCCGCCAGCAAGACCCACCTCATCGTCTGCCCTGCGAGCGTCGTCCCCGTGTGGCGCGAGGAGATCGGGAAGTTCTTCCCGCACCTCGCCGTCGATGTGCTCAAGACCGGCCACGATTTCGCCGCCCGCAAGGACCCGGTGATCTGGCTCGCGAGCTACACGCAGTTGCGGAAACACCGCGCGTTGCTCCCCGGCGCGGAGTTCGGCTACGCCGTGCTCGACGAGGGCCAGTTCATCAAGAACCCCGACGCCAAGATCACGCAAACCTGCTTCGCCGTCCGCGCCGCGCACCGCATCGTGCTCACGGGCACGCCGCTCGAGAACCGCCAGCTCGATCTCTGGAGCATCTTCCGTTTCCTGCTGCCGGGCCTACTGGGCTCGCGCGCGTCGTTCGAGGCCGCGCTCCACGCCGATCGCGAGGGCACGCTCACGCGGCTCCGCACGCAGCTCGCGCCGTTCATCCTCCGCCGCACCAAGAAGGAAGTCGCGACCGAGCTCCCGCAAAAGGTCGAGATGGACCTCATCTGCCCGCTCACCGATGTGCAACGCGCCGAGTATGCGCGCATCTGCTCCGAGGGCCTCGAGCGCCTTGGCGACGACGTGGGCGCGGCGATGCGCGAGAAGAGCTTCGGCTTCCTCGCGCTCCTGACGCGCCTGCGCCAGACCTGCTGCGACCCCGACATGCTGCCGTGGCTGAAGGCCCCGCTCACCGACTCCGGCAAGATCAACCTCCTCGTCGAGAAACTCACCGAGATCGTCGGCAGCGGGCACAAGGTCGTCATCTTCTCGCAGTTCGTGATGCTGCTCGACCGCGTGCGGGAGGCGCTCGCGCAGCATTTCCCCGATCTCGCGCGCTACGAGCTCACCGGCATGACGCTCGACCGGCAGAAGCCCGTGCAGGGTTTCCAGCAGGCGAACGGCGCGGCGGTGATGCTCGTCTCGCTCAAGGCCGCGGGCACCGGCATCACGCTGCACGCCGCCGACTACGTCTTCCTCCTCGATCCGTGGTGGAATCCCGCGGTCGAGGCGCAGGCCGTCGATCGCGTGCACCGCATCGGCCAGCGCAGCACGGTGTTCGTCTACCGCATGATCACCGCCGGCACGATCGAGGAGCGCATCCAGGCGCTGAAGGCCTCGAAGCGCGACCTGTTCGACAAGCTCATCGGCGGCCTTGGCGGCGACTTCGACCTGAGCCAGCACTTCAGCTCGCTGCGCAGCCTCGTCACGCTCACCGCCGGCCAAGTCGAGAGCGACGAGGTGCAGGAGCCGTATACGATCGATTAGTTCCCCGGGAACAACCACCCCGCGGCCCCTGCGCCGAGGATGATTGCGGGCACGGCCCAGCGGGATTTCCAGCGCCATGCCACGGCGAGCGCGATGGCGAAGATCGCGCCGGCGGCAGGATTCGTGAGCGTCGTGAACGCCAGCTTCGCCGCCGTCACCGCGATCAATCCGACGACTGCGGCGGTCACGCCTTCGAGAAAGTGTTTCAGCAGCGGGTTGGCCATTGCGCTTTCGAGCTGGCGGAAAAACAGCAGCGAGAAACCAAAGGCCGGGAGGAAAATGCCGAGTGTGATCGACAGTGCGCCCAGCGGGCCGCCGCCAAAGTAGCCGACGAATGTCGAAAAAATGATCAGCGGCGCCGGCAGCACGCCCGACAGCGCCACGCCGTCGATGAAGTCCCGTTCGCTCATCCAGCGCCCGCGCTCCACCGCGTCGTTCTTCAGGAACGGAATCGCCGTGTAGGCGCCGCCGAAGGTGAGCAACCCCGCGCGCAGCCCCGAGCCGAAGAGCGCCGCCGGCGAGGCCTGCCCGGTCTGCCGCGTGTCCGTGGCGATCGCAGTCTCGGTGCGCGGTAGCAACGGCACGCGGCCCGCGATGACCGGGGATGATTGCCAAAGCGCGACCGCAAAAATCCCGCCGAGCACCGCGGCCCACGCCCAGCGCCGCGCCGCGCCCACGACGTAGCCGAGCCCCGCCAGCGGCAGCGCAATCCAAAACGAGACGCCGAGCGCCTCGCCGGCCGCGGCGAGGATTCCGATCGCCCACAGCGGCGCATCCGTGAGGCTGTGGCCGCCGATGCGATGCACCGCGCGCACGATCAGCGCGACGACGGCCGGCTGGATGCCGACGAAGATCGCGGCGATGACGGCGTTGGTGAGCCCGGCCGTGACATACAGCCACGAGAGCAGGAACATCAGCACGAAACCCGGCAGCATGAAGCCGAGGCCCGCCACGACGCCGCCCCAGCGCCCGCGCGCGACCATGCCGAAATGCACGCACAGCTCATGCGCCTCCGGTCCGGGCAGGACTTGGTAGATGGCGAGCAGGCGCTTGAAATGCCCGGGCGTGATCCACTTTTCCTGCGCGACAAGCTCCTGCCGGATCATGTCGATTTGCGCAACGGGGCCGCCCCACGCGAGGGCGCCGAAGCGGAGGAAACGCAGGAACAGCTTCCCGAGGGAGTCCTGGGGGGCACGGACCGGTTCGGGTTCGGGCAAGGGTGTCACGGCAGGGCCGGATGCTACGCCCCCGGTCGTGGCGGAGGCAACCCGGGAGTCCGGCCTGCCGGCGGCAGCTCAGGCGGCCATCGTTTCCAGGTAGAGTTTCTCGAGATCGGTGTGGCGCAGCTCGGCGGCGGTGAGGATGTGGGCGAGCTTCCCGTGGCGCATGATGCCGACGTGAGTGGCGTCCTCCTTCGCGCGGAAGAGGTCGTGCGTGGCCATGAGGATCGCGACGCCGCGCTCGCGGAGCTTGCGCAGGAGCTGGCTGAACTCGTGGCTGGCGCTGGGGTCGAGGCCGCTCGTGGGCTCGTCGAGCAGGAGCGCCTGGGCCTTCTTGGCGAGGGCGATGGCGATGCCGACCTTCTGGCGCATGCCCTTCGAGTAGGTGGCGACGCGCAGCTCGTGCGCCTCGGCTTGGAGGCCGGCCTGCGCGAGCAGCGAGCGGAGCGCCGTGCGGTCATGGCGATGGCCGGCGAGCTCGCTGAAGTAGGCGAGGTTCTCGACGCCGGAAAAGTGGCCGTAGAGGTTTACCTGCTCGGGAATGTAGGCGAGCCGCCGCTTGGACTCGAGCGGGTGCTGCGCGACGTTGAGCCCGGCCACGATCGCGCGGCCGGAGTCGGGCGTGACGAAGCCGAGGAAGCAATTGATCGTGGTGGTCTTGCCCGCGCCGTTGGGGCCGAGCAGGGCGAAAAGCTCGCTGGGCGCGACGTTGAGCGTGAGGTTGTCAACGGCGGGCGCGCGCGCACCGGGGAAGTGTTTGGTGAGATTCTTGGTGGTGAGCATGGCATTGTTCAGGTGAAAGCTTGGCGCCGGAGGAATACGCCGGTGAGAGCGGCTGCGCCCGCGGCGAGGAGGAGCAACGGCCACGGCGAGAGGCCCGGCGAGGGAGTGGTCGCGCCGCCGCGGAACTGCGGAAACGCGGCATAGTCCGCGGGCGCCAGGGTCGCGTCCGCAAAGCACAGCGGATAAAAATACGCGCGCAGTTCCGCGTGAAACGCACGCACGCGATCCAGATACGCGAGGTGCGAGTCGAGGTCCGTGCCGGCCCGCTGATTCAGCAGCAACTGGGCATACGCCGGCGGCACCAGCCATGCGAGCCGCGCCGTCACGTCCTGCCGGCGGCGCAGGTTGCGCGCGTAAGCGGCGGACTCGGCCGCGACGGATTCGTCGGCGACCTGATGCATGGCGTAATACCATTTCCACGCGAATCGACCGGTGACGGGCGGCGTGCCGCTCCAGTCAGGGTTGTGCGCGAAGAATTTCCCCATCGTCTCGGCGCGGGGCTTGTCCCAGGCGGAGTGACTTTCCTGCCGCTGTCGGACGGTGAGTTCGAGGCCCTCGCTCACCGGCAGCGCGGTCGCGAGGCCGAGATTGAACAGGGCCGGCAACAGCACCCCTTGGGCAATCCACACGGTCAACGCCACCGCGAGGCTCGCCGCCGGCGTGCGCGTCACGACGGCGATGAGGGCCGCGAGTCCGGCCCACGCCGCCAACTGCGCCCATACGCCGGCGAGCCAGCCCAGCGCGTCGGCGGCGGGCGGCACGCGCAGCCACGCGCACGCGAGGCCAAACGCGATCGTGCAGGTCAGCGCGACCGCCAGCGCGCGCACCCCGACGCGCGCGGCCAGCAGCGCGCCGAGCGAGCCGCCCTGCGCGGCGAGCAGGGGAAAGCGCCCGCTCTCGCGCTCGCGCGTGAGCGCATCGTG
>JAEUHB010000318.1 GCA_016794665.1 Opitutaceae bacterium | reverse complement strand
CCCATCATCTGCTGCTGCGGGTTGCTCTGGCGCTTGAAGTGTTGCGACGACGGATCGACCGCGAGGAACACGGGCTTGCCGCCGAGCAGGAACTGGTCGATGGCAAACTGGAGCTTGGGCGAGACGTTCTGCGGATGCGCGATGAACAACGCGTCGAGCCCGGCGGGCAGCTCCGCGGCGGAGGCCTCGACGCTCGTGATTGCGAAGGACTGTGCGAGTTCCTCCATCACCATCTGCGAGGGCTGCGGCTGGCGGCGCATCATCATCATCATTTGCATCTCCTGCGGGCTCGTGCCCTGGAGCGGGAGGCTGCTGATCAGGCCGAGCTTCCGCTTGTCGAGCTGCTGCACGCTGTAGATGAGCTTCGAGAGATCATACTCGAGGAACTGCTCGCGCTGCGGGGTGAAGGCCGGGACGGTCTTCTGTTGGTCGGCCTGCGTGACGACGAGGCCGAAGAAGAACGGCTCGCCGCCCTGCTGCGCGACCTGTTGCTGGAGGCCGGCGGCGGTGGCCTTCTCCTCGTCGGGCGTGTCGGCGCGCGGATTGACGATGTTGAGGGTGAGCTTGCCGCGGGAGGCGCGCACATACTGGCGGAGCATCTCCTGCACACGCGCCGCGTAGTTCTTGTAGGCGATGGGGAGGTTGTTCGCGTCCTTGGTGAAATAGAGATCGATGACGACGTTTTCCTCGATCTTGCCGAGCATGCGCTTGGTGCCCTCGGAGAGTGAATAGATTGATTCCGCGGTGGCGTCGACGCGCACGGGGATCGACGACGCGAGGTAGTTGACGAGCACGAGCCCGACGAGGAGGAGGACGATGGCGATGGTCTTGCTGCCGGATTTCATGGCGGTCGCGAATGGTTTAGCGCTCGAGGGCGACGACGTTGAGGAAGAGCGTCAGCCCTGTCAGCGAGACGAAAAAGATCAGGTCCTTGGGATCGATGATGCCCTTGGTGAAGGCGTCGAAGTGGGTGAGGAAGCTGAAATTGGCGACGAGGTCCGTGAGCCCGACCGGCAGGCTGAGGAACCCCGTCATAAAGGTGTTGAACATGCTCGTGCCGAGCAGGACGAGCATCACGCAGACGAACACGCTCAGCACGAAACTGATGACCTGGTTCTTGGTGAGCGCCGACATGAGCGAGCACACGCCGAGGTAGCCGCCCGCCATTAGGATGCTGCCGACATACCCGCTGATGATCACGCCCCAGTCGGGCGAGCCGAGGTAGGCGAGCGTGAGTGCCATCGGGAAGCTGAGCAGAATCGCCAGCGCCAGGAACGCCCAGGCCGCGAGAAATTTCCCGATCACCGCCTCGAGAATCGTGATGGGCAGCGTGAAGAGCAGCTCGACGGTGCCCGAGCGTTTCTCCTCGGACCAGAGGCGCATGCCGGCGGCCGGCACGAGGAAGAGGAACAGCCACGGATGGAAGTAGAAGTAGCTCTCCATGGTGGCGATGCCGCCCTTGAAGAAGCCGCCGGCAAAAAACGCGAGGCCGACCGAGGAGAACAGAAAGATGATCAGGAACACATACGCGACCGGCGACCGGAAGTAACCGAAGAACTCGCGTTTGAAGATCGGGGAGATTTGACGCATGGCGAAAGGGGAGGGTTGGTTCAGATGTCGCCGCGGGTCAGGTCGCGGAAGATTTCGTCGATGCGCGCGCCGGGCTTCCGGGCGCGGAGCTGGGCGGGCGTCTCGTCGGCGACGACCCGGCCCTGCGAGATGATGATCACCCGATTGCAGATCGCGTCTACTTCCTCGAGGATGTGCGTCGAGAGAATCACGGCCTTCTCGACCGCCATGTTTTTGATGAGGGAGCGGACCTCGTTCTTCTGGTTCGGGTCGAGGCCGTCGGTCGGCTCGTCGAGCACGAGCACCGCGGGATCGTGGAGCAGGGCCTGGGCGAAGCCCACGCGCTGCTTGAAGCCCTTGGAGAGCGTCTCGATCGACTGCTTGCGGACGGGATTGAGGTGCGTGAGCTGGATGGCGCGGTCGACTTGGGCTTGCCTGGCGTCGGCGGTCCGGAAACCGCGGACTTCGGCGATGAAGTCGAGGAATTCCTCGACGGTCATCTCGGGGTAGGCGGGGGCGCTCTCGGGGAGGTAGCCGAGCTTTTGCTTCACCGCGACGGGATCGTCGACGACATTGACGCCGTCGATGGTGGCGGAGCCGGCATCCGGGCTCAGGAAGCCCGTGATCATCTTCATGGTGGTCGACTTGCCGGCGCCATTGGGGCCGAGGAAGCCGAGGATGTCGCCGCGCTTCACCGTGAAAGTGATGCCATCGACCGCGCGCTTGGCGCCGTAGGTTTTGACGAGGCCTTTGACTTCAATCATGGGAAAACGGAATAGGGGAAAGGGAACAACGGGACGGGCAGGACGAGAGGGAGGGCGAAACGTTTCAGCCGGGAGGTTCGCGTAAAAATAAGCAAGCCCGCATCGGGCAAGCGAAAACTTATCGGGCGTTCGAGGCGCCTGTTTCAGTCCATGGCCCGCAGCGCAAACACTGCCGCCAGCTTCGTTTCCCCCACGAAATCCGCCCGCAGGGGCGGCTCCTGCCAACGTGAGTGGCGATTGAAGAACTCGAGATTGGGCTGCCACTTGGCCACGACGATGAAGCGCAAGCCAGAGTCCCGCCACGCCTTCCGCGTTGCCTCGGGTGACAAGCCCCGGTCGAACAGCCAGTTCACGTGCGGGCTCCACAGTGGCAGCACGTCGATACCGGTCGGCGCAAAGCGGCGCTGGAAACCGGGCGAGTCGGCCAGGACGATGACGGGTTCGCGCGCGGGCAGGGTGGCGCGCGCTTTCATGACGATGGCCACAATCTCGTCGTCGATGCCGACGGGCGTCGTGGCCGTTGTCGCGAAGGCCGGCCACTCGCGCCACGGCGTGCGGGTGTGGCTGCGCGGCAGCGCGAGCGTGGGCGGCAGCGCCGCCAGCACGAGGAAGCCCAGCAAAGCAGGCGCGAGCAACGCCACGCGCCGCTGCGCCCAGGCCGTGGTGGTCATCGCCTCGCCGGCGGCGACCGCGCCGAGGGCCAGCGCCGGGGCCGCGACACGCAGGGAGTAGAACAGCCCGCCGTTGGTGTAGCGGACGGACAGCGCCCAGAGCGCGAGGAAAGCCAGCACGCTGGCGAGGCCCCACCACGCCGTCCGGCCGCGCCGCACGGCTGTCACGACGAGCCAAATCCAGCCGAACAGCGCCGCTGGCGCCAGTTGCACCAGATAGCGCCCCGCCTCGGCCCAGCCGGCACCCCTGCGCAGCGCCGCGCCGAACGCCTCCGCCTCGGCCCCGACCCACGCGGCGAAGCGGTCGTTGACCGGAAAAAGGCCGCCGACCGCGATGCTGTGAAACGGATTGCCCGTGAGCAGCCACGTCCGCAACGGCCAGACCAGCGCCAATGCGGCGATCGCGGTGAACTCGATCCAAGTCTTCCGATCCGCTCGCAGCGCCAGAAAACCCCCGGCGGCCAGCGCGGGAAACACGAGGCCGTATTCGCGCGCCCCCGCGCCGAGCAGCGCGAACACGCCGGCCAGGGCGGCCCAGCGGCCCGCGAGGTTTTGGCGCCACGAAATCAGCGCCCACCCGAGGCCGGCGAGGGCCAGCGTCGTCAGGCCCGTTTCCTGCCCAAGCAGGACGGCCCAGGTGAGCAGCGGGCACGCCGCCGCCGCGAGGCAGGCAAACCGCGCCGCCCGGTCGCCGCCGAAGTGCTGCGCCGTGCGCCAGAGGACCTCGTGCAGGGCGACGATTTGCAGCAGTGCGGCCGGGATCGTCCAGGCCGCCTTGGCACCGCCCGCGCACGCAAAGGCCCAGGCGTGCAGCGCCGCCACGCCCGGCGGGATGCTCTCCGCCCAGAAGTAGTCGAAGAAATCGCCCGTGGTCCGCGGCGGGTAGAAATCCAGCGAGCCGCGCGCCAGCATCTGCTCCGCGAGCCAGCCCCAGCGAAACTCGATGTCCGGGCCGTTGAGCGGCGCGTGCCACACGCGGAGCAGCACCGCGATCCAGAAGAGGGCGTAAAGCGGGGTCCACCAACCGAAGAAGCCGAGCTGTTCGCGTAGCCCGCCTCGTGAGAGGCGGGACATTTCGGAGGCCGGTTCGCATTTTCTGTCCGGCCCGCCGCTCACGAGGCGGGCTGCCAAGCAAATGATCCCCAGCCCCGCCGCCATCGTCGCGAGCGAGATCGGCCCGCCGCAGAGTTGCAGCGCGACGACCGTCACGCCGAGCGCCACGGCCGAGCCGGCCAAGCTCGTCGCGGCTCCGACCGGCACGTGCAGCGCGCGGGCGAGCAGCGCGCCGGGCACAGTCAACCCGGCCAGCAGCAGCGCGAATCTCGCGGTCGCGATCAGGGCGTCCATCGTGCGCTCACGCCGCCGGCACCGCCACTGCGCCTTCGCGATCCTTTTCGGTCTTCAGCCGGAGCTGACCGCAGGCGGCGTCGATGTCGTGGCCTTTCTCACGGCGCAGGGTCACCGAGATGCGCGCGGCGCGCAGCACGTCGGCGAAGCGCTCCTGCCGCGTGACGCTCGGGCGTTTCCACGGCAGGCCCTCGACGGTGTTGTAGGGAATGAGGTTCACGTGCGCGTGCAGATCGCGGGCGAGGTCGCGCAGTTTCTCCGCCTGCGGCAGCATGTCGTTCACATCCTCGATCAAGATGAATTCCAGCGTGACCATGCGGCCGTGTTTCTCGGTGAACGTCTGCACGGCCGGGATCAGCTTCGCGAGCGGGTAGGCCTTGTTCACGGGCATGATTTTCTCGCGCACCTCGTCGGTCGCGCCGTGCAGCGAAATCGCGAGTCGGAAACCCAGCTTCTCCTCGGCGAGCTTCAGGATTTTCGGCACGAGCCCGCTCGTGGAAATCGTGATGCGGCGCGCGCCGAAGCCGAGGCCCCACTCGGCGTTGAGGATCGTGAGGGCGAGGATCGTCGCGTCGTAGTTCGCGAGCGGCTCGCCCATGCCCATGACCACGATGTTGTCGAACGACGCCAGCTCCATCCGCGCGCGCGGCGTGCGCGCGTCCTCGCGGTAGCAGACCTGCAAGAGCTGCGCGACGATCTCGCCGGCGCTGAGGTCGCGCTTGAGGCCGGCGAGTCCGCTCGCGCAAAACACGCAGCCCATCGCGCAACCCACCTGCGTCGAGATGCAGATCGTCTTGCGCGAGTGGTCCGCGCCCACGCCTTCCTGCGGCGCCCGGATGATCACGGTCTCGATCAGCGAGCGGTCGCCGAGCTCGAGCAGGAGCTTGTCGGTCACGTCCTCGGACTGCTTGTTGAGCACGAGGGTCGCCGGCATGAGATCAAACGTCTCGGCCAGCCACGCACGGAGCGGCTTGGAGAGATTGGTCATCCCGTCCCACGAGCGAACGCGCTTCTTGTAGAGCCAGTCGAGGATCTGCCGCGCGCGAAACGCCGGCTCCCCCTGGGCGCGCAGCCGCTCCGTGAGCGAGTCGAGCGTCTCGCCCGTGAGCGGCGGCTTGGCGGGGGTGAATTTCATTCGGGCGGTGATCAGCGGTAGATCTCGCGGCGATGACCCATCGCGAGAAGGTGAAGTTCGTTTCGCCGGGCGTCGAACGCGTAGACGACGCGGTAGTCACCGGCCCTGAGCCGAAAATGCGCCGAGCCCTTCAGCCGATGGTGGGGGTAGCGCGCGAGATCGAGCCCGGCTTCATCGATGGCATCTTGAATGCGGCGGCGACTGGCCGCCGGCAGCGCAAGAAACTCGGAGTCGAACGCCGCGTGATAAACTTGGAGTGCGCGACTCAAGTCGATCAGGGCTGGCGCGTGCGCGGCTTGGCGCCCTCCGTCATTTCCCGATCGGAGCGCGCGATCTTCGCGGCGAATTCCGGCGTGAACTCCAACTCGTCCTCAATCACGTCGTCGAGCCAGTCGCGCACCGCGCGCATCTCGGCGGGCGTGAGGCGGCGGAGGGCGGTTTCGATTTCCTGCACAGTGCTCATGGCCGGTGAACTTACCCGGCGTCGACCGCGGTTCAACAGCCGAGTTTGCGCACTTGTAATGCGGCTCCACGCTCCCCGACAGTGCTCCGCTCCATTCCCTGCTGTCTCCTTTTCGCCCCCTCCGCGTTTCCTCTCCCGCCATGGCCGCCGACAACAATGCCCCCGTCCTCCACGCCCGCATCGAGCGCTTCGATGCGGCCTTCGATGCACTCGTCGCGCCCGACGCGCAGGTCGAGAAACTCGCCGAGGGCTTCATCTGGTCCGAGGGGCCTGTGTGGCTGGGTGGCGAACTCATCTTTTCCGACGTGCCGGAAAACACCGCGTGGCGCTGGCGGCCCGGCATGACGAGGGCTGAGGTGTTCCTGAAACCGAGCGGCCTGCTCACGCCGCAGCCCGGCTTCCGTGAGCCCGGCAGCAACGGCCTCACGCGCGACGCGCAGGGCCGCCTCCTGCTGTGCCAACACGGCGAGCGGCGCGTCGCGCGCTACGAAGGCGGCACGTTCACGTCGCTCGCGGACCGCTTCGAGGGCAAGCGCTTCAACAGTCCCAACGATCTCTGCGTGCGGAAAAACGGCGACATCTACTTCACCGATCCACCCTACGGGCTCGAGGGCATCAACGACTCGCCCCTCAAGGAACTCCCGTTCAACGGCGTCTACCGGGTCACGCCGGCCGGGCAGGTCACGCTGCTCGAGCGCGAGCTCACCTTTCCCAACGGCCTCGCTTTTTCGCCGGACGAAAAGCTGCTCTACGTGGGCGTGAGCGATGAGCAGGCGACGCGCCTCGTGGCCTACGACGTGCAGCCGGATGGCACCATCGCGCGCGGCCGGACGTTCTTTGACGCGCAGCCGCTCCTCACGGGCGCCGACCGCGGCCTCGTCGACGGGTTGAAAGTGGACCGTGCCGGCAACGTCTGGAGCAGCGGCCCCGGCGGCATCCTCGTGATCTCACCGGCCGGAAAACTCCTCGGCCGCATCAACACCGGCCAGCCCACCGCCAACTGCAACTGGGGCGACGACGGCGGCACACTCTACATCACGGCAAACATGTTTCTCCTGCGCGTGCGCACGCTGGCCAAAGGCGCGGGTTGGTGAAATTGCCCGGGCCGGGCGGGAGCCGCGTAGCCCGTCACCAGCGCGCGCTGCGGCCGGTGGGCTGGAGTTCGCCGCGGGGCAGCGGCAGCCCGAGCCCCTCGACCACGCGGTCGAAGAGCAGCCGGCGCTGCTCCGGCGAGAGGCCCGGCTGAAAGACCGCGATCCGATAGTCGCCATAGTGCCCGTCGTTTTCGCGCGCCTGCGCGACGCGGACCGCGGCGTTCAGCACTTGGTCGACGGCGCCAGCGCGGGTGGTCCCGATGGCCTGGGCGATTTCGACGCGGATGGCGTTCAGCTCGTTGGCGAGGTCGGCAAACTTGCGATCGTAGTCCTCGGTGACGGCGGCGGCTTCCGCGCGCACCTGCGCGATGCGCGGGTCGGCGCTGGCGGGCGCGGGTGAAGCGCCCCGGGCACCGCGGCCCGGTCCGGGCGGCACGATGATCACGCGCAGGCCGCTGGGCTCGAATCGCACGGAGGTCGCCATGGGCACGTCGCGGTGCGCGGCGAAAATCTCGTTGAGCCGCGCGGAAGCGCCGCGTTGGGCGGTGCCGAGCGCGGACACGGCGGTTTCGATGCGCTGCTGGAGCAGCGGGGAGACCGGCGAGCGCTCCGCGAGCGCGGCGGGCGGCGCGTGGCGGACGAGACCGCGGCGGATTTCCTCGGCCAGCGCCTCGAGTTCGTCGAGCGGCTTGCGTTGCGCCTCGGCCAAGGCCTTGAGCGGGCTGCCGCGGATCCAGCTGAGCTTTTGTGATTCCTGGGCGAAGACCGCGTCGTAGAGTTCTTTTTTCAGCTTCGACTTCTGCGTCTGGTAGGCGGCGAGCTGCGCGGCCACGTCGGCGGGCAGGTCATCGGGCAGGAGCACGCGCGCGGGCTCGGGGGAGAAAAAGAGGTAGGGTTGCGCGGCGGCGGCATTGGCGGTGGTTTCGGCCGCGGCGGCCAGCTCGAGGTGGATTTCGCGCAGGAGGCGGCGCTGCGCGGCAAGGAGGCCGTTTTCGTAGTAGGCGTAGCCGCGCATGACCTGCCCAATCTCGGCGGGCGAGTAGCCGCGCTGGCTGCGGTCGCCGAGGCGCCAGTCGCGCAGGGCGGACCAGCCCTGATCGGTGGCGATGAGGTCGCGGCGCAGCTCCTCCGCGGCCTTTTCGAGGGCCGCGAGCTGGGGCGCCTGTTTTCTCGCGAGGGCGGCGAGCGCGGTCGCGCGGGCCTCGGGCTCGGCGTCCCGGAGGCGGTCAAGCTCGGCGCGGAGTTCGTCGTGCAGGGCGAGCTTCTCGGCGCGGTGGCGGTCGATGCGCCCGCGGAGCTTGGCGCTCAGCGAGCGGGTGGTGAGTTGCGCGCCGAGCTGCGGGTAGAAAGGCTCGTTGACGTGCGCCGCGAGTTCCGACGGCGCGGAGCCGCGGCCGGATGATGGGGCCGAGGAGGGCGGGAGGGTTTGGCCGAGCGGCGGCGGGCTCGGCGGGAAATGCAGGAGGATGGGCCGCGCCAGTGGAACAGCCTGTGGCCGGACATCGATCGGACTGGACAAGCCATCGGTGCTGCTCTGCGCCGCCAATCGCACGGCCATGGCGAGCGCGACGGACGCGGCAATCGCGTGGGAGAGGCAACGAGTCGCGGGCGTCATGGCTGGGCGGGCAGCAGGACGGTTCGCGCCGGGCAAAGTCGCGGGCTTACGAACCGGCCCCCGCGGCGACTAGGATCCGCTCGAGCCAGTAGGCGAGGAACGCGGTGACGGGCACGGTGAGCACCCAAGCCCACAGGATGCGCTGGACGACGCCCCACTTCACGGCGCTCAGGCGCTTGGTCGCACCCACACCCATGATTGAGGTCGAGATGATGTGCGTCGTCGAAAGCGGGATGCCGATGTGCGATGCGCCGTCGATGATCACGGCGGCGGTGGTCTCGGCGGCGAAGCCGTGCACTGGCTGCAGCTTCACCATCTTGTGGCCCATCGTGCGGATGATGCGATAGCCACCGGCCGCGGTGCCGGCGGCCATCGTGATCGCGCACGTGACGACGACCCACATCGGGATGGTGCCGAATTTTTCCACCCGCAGGAAGGAGGCCCACTCCGGCAGATCCTTGAACACGCCCTGCGACGTGCCCGTGAAGAGCGCGAGCGCGATGATGCCCATGGTCTTTTGCGCGTCATTGCGGCCATGGCCGTAGCCCATGAAGCCGGCGCTCACGAGCTGGGCTTTGCCGAAAAACAGGTTCACGAAGCGCGGGGTGGCTTTGCGCAGCGCGAGCGTGAGGAGAGACATGACGAGAAAGCCGCCCAGCAACCCGACAAGCGGCGAGGTGAACATCGGAAGGATCACCTTGGGCCAGAGGCCGACCGCGGCGCCCTTGGCGTCAGTGGTGGACCAGATGAGCACGCCCCAGTTCCCCTGCGCGGTGGCGATGGCCGCGCCGCAGAGGCCGCCGATGAGCGCATGGCTCGAGCTCGACGGCAGGCCAAGCCACCACGTGAAGATATTCCAGACGATTGCGCCCGTCAGCGCGCAGAACACCGTGAGCATGTTCACGGCGCTGGAATCGACGAGGCCGCCACTGATGGTCTTGGCGACGGCGGTGCCGGCGAGGGCGCCGACCAGGTTCCAAAACGCCGCCCAGAGCACCGCGGCGCGGGGCGTGAGGACCTTGGTCGAGACGACGGTCGCGATCGCGTTGGCGGTGTCGTGAAAACCGTTGATGTATTCGAACGCGAGCGCCGCGAAGAGAACGAGCAGGAAAAGGGTCATGGGATCGCAGCCTGGGGCGCGGGGGAGGGGGCGGCGGCGCCGACCGGGATTACGAGTGCTTCAGGACAATCTGCACGACGATGTTGCCCGCGTTGCGGCAGCGGTCGACGGCTTGCTCGACCATCTCGTAAAGCTCCTGGAGGATGACGAGCTCGCGCGCGTCATGCTCCTTGTTGTGATAAAGCTCCTTGAGGAGCGAGAGCATCACCTTGTCGGCCTCGCCTTCGGCGTATTGCAGGCGGTCATTGGCCTCGCGGATCTTTTCGATGGTCGTGCCCCCGCGCAGCTGCTTCACCATGAAGACAACGGCGTCGGCGGCTTGTAGCATCAGCTCGGCCTGGCGCTTGAACGCTTCTGTGGGGATGCGCCCAGGGTAGATGGAGAGGCGCTCGACGATTTTCTCAACCTGCTTCGGGATGCGGTAGAGCGCCCAAGACAGGGCCTCGATGTCCTCGCGCTCCAACGGCGTCACGAAGGTCTTGCTCAGCTCCTCGGTCATCGTGTGCCGGATGCGCTTTTCCTTGCGGCGCGCGGTGATGAAGTCGTCGAGGGGCACGCCGGCACCGGGCGCGGATTTTTCGAGGTATTCCTTCAGGAGCGCGACGCAGGTCTTGGCCTCCTCCGCGCCGGCTTCGAGCAGATCGAAGAACTTGTCGTCTTTACCGAAGAGCTTCTTGAGCGAGAACATCGCCGCGTGACGTAGCGGCCAATGTTACAAATGCGAAACATTTCTTGCGCCAAAATGGGCCGAGCCTCGCTACGGAGGGGTGTTTGCGGGCGCGGCGGTTGCGCCGTCCCGGAGCGTGGGCCCGTCGTGCCACACGGCTTCGAGCGCGATGGTGTAGGGGTGGGTGGGGACCCCGCGTTCGTGCCGGTGCAACATCGCCACGACGGTCTCGATCGCGGCGGCGCCCAGGCGTTGGGGCCCGAGGTCAAGTCCCGCGCAGGGCGCGAGGCGCTCGGTCAGGTTCAGGTTAAAGAATCCCACCTGAGTCGGAACCGCGAAGCCGGCGGAGGCGAGCCAGTCCATGATTTCCTGCCGGTGCGCCACGATTGCGTCCGGCCGGTGCCGCGCAAACCAAGCGAGGAATTCCGCTCTGCCGATTTTCGGCGCCACGAGCGCGGGCGCGCGTCCCCCGTGGAAGGAGTGGAATGCGGCGCTCCATTTGTTTTTCACCCGCGTGTCCTTGCGTTCCTCGAGGCACAGGCCGGGATTCCGGTAGCCCCGCGCCGCGAGCTGCGTCAGCGCCCCGTGCATCGACAGATAGTGATCCGGCATCACGGTATGCAGCCGCGGGCGGAGTAGGCAGTGGTCCATTTGCACCGCGGCGAGCCGCTTGAAATCAAAGTCCCCAAAATCCTGCGCGGCGTTGAAGGGAAGGAGCACCGCGCCCCCGATGCCGCGGGCGTGGAGGATGCCCGGCAGGCGCGTTAGCGGCAGCGCGGGCGCCCGACTGCCGATCCAGAAGAGTTCGGTTTGGAAGCCCAATTCCTGGGCCCGCTCCTCCGCGCCTGCGACGATCGCTTGGTGAAACAGGACGTATTGCGCGTGATTCGCGTCGTCGGTGTCGATTAGCGCGAGGGTGCCGCGATAGTGGCGGTGCCGTGCGCGGCGCACCGCCGAGAGCGCGGCCCCGAGCAAGGCGTTCCGCTCGTAGCCGGCCTGCGCCGCGGCCCGCTGGACGCGGGCGCGCGTCGTGGCGCTGACGCGTGGAATGTCACGAAGCGCCTCCGACACGGTGGCGACGGATAGCCGCAGACGCCGGGCTAGCTGGCGCAGGGTGGGGGCACGTGAAGCGATGGGCATTCTAACGGTTAGATAAGGCGGCGGTGGCGGGGCGCAATTAATTCTCCATTGCTCGGTGAAACGCCACCATGGCGGGAACCCTACACACCAATACTGCATGAAGATATTCCAGAATCTAGGCGTCACCCTTTGCGTCGCCGCGTCGGTTGCATCTGGCCAGGCTGCGCCTGCGCCGGCTCGCTCCGATGAAGTCATCGCCCTCGGCGAGTTCATGGTCACGGCCGAGAAAAGCCAGGGCTACCGTGCCACCAATGCCATCACGGCCACCGGCATCGGCACGCGCATCGCCGACACGCCGCTACCGATCAGCGTCATCAGCGCCGAACTCATCGCCGACACCGGCGCCTTCGATGTCCGCGAAGTGCTCAATCTCGTGCCCGGCGTGCTCACCAACCCGCGCAACGAATCCGGCGTCGTCATCCGCGGCTTCTCCGGCCTCATCGCCTACCGCAACGGCCAATATCGCCGCCAGCTGATGACCACCTGGAACATGGACCGCACCGAGGTCATCAAAGGCCCCGCCGGTATCTTCTTCGGCGCCGTGCGCCCCGGCGGCATTGTCAACACCGTCACCGCCAAGCCCGTCTTCAGCGGCAATTTCACCGACGTGAAGTTGATGGCCGGCAACGAGGAGTTCGTCCGCGGCGAGTTCTTCACCAACTACGTCGCCTCCAAAACCCTCGCGATCCGCGTCGGGGCCGGTGGCTACCGCCACAACGGCGAGCGCGAGTTCGAAAATCGCGAGGAGAGCTACTCCGGCGCCTCCGCCACCTGGAAGCCCACTGCGAACCAGATCCTCACGCTCGATCTCGAGGCCATCAACAAGAAGGGCTTCTACCTCAGCTCCTATCCGGTGCGCTCGCTCGTGAACTCGAAGGTCTTCCGCGTCCCCGGTGCCATCGCCGCGCAGGCCAATGTCAATCAGCTCACCACCACGGCTGACACCGCCAACCGCGCCTACCTCACTTCGCTCGGTTTTTCCGGCACCTTCGGCGCCCCCAACTTCTACCCGCTCTACGACATGTTCGCACCCTATGACTACCGCTGGTCGATGAGCAACGACGCCCTGCAGATCCAGCGCTCCCGCACGGTCGATCTCGATTACCTGCTGAAGCTCGGCGAGAGCATCGTGTTCCAGTCGTCCGCCAACTACGCCTTCGACAACACATCCGGCACACAACCTTCCGACGGCGACACCCGGCCCTATGCCGACGGCTCGCTGCGCTTCCGCACCGAGAGCTTCATCAACATCCGCGAGTCGTTCAATTTCGACAACAAGGTCACCTGGCGCTTCTCGCTCGGCAAGACCAAGCACACGATCCAGCTCGGTCAGGAATACCAGCGCGTCGTGTTCACCCGTCCGGGCTACTTCAACTCGGTCAACAACACCTACAACAACTCGCCCGGCAACAACACCGTCGCGGGCGTGACCAACGTCTACGCCACCCGCTTCATCCCCGGCGTCTCCACGCCGGCCAGCGTCAACGCCCTGCTCACCGCCAGCGGCCAGACCTTTAACATCCGCCGCTGGAGCTACGAGGAGGCGGTCGGCTACTTCCTCGTCGACCAGATCCGCCTCTTCGAGGACCGCGTCCAAGTGCTCGCGGGCGGCCGCTACAACGCGTTCCGGCTTCGCACGCACTTTGATCGTCCCGTCTCAAACTCCAGCTACAGCCGCTTCTCGCCCACCGGCCTCGCCAACTTCGACTACGGCAAGGGCAAGGGCGCGCTCACCCCGCAGGCGGGTGCAATCGTCAAGGTCCTCCCCGACGTCGGCGTCTTCGCCACCTACAGCGAATCCATCGAGGCCAACACCGCCATCGACGCCGACGGCAACGCCTCCGAACCCATCGAGAGCAAGGCGCTCGACGCCGGCATCAAGACCGAGCTCCTCGGCGGCCGCCTCGCCTCCACGATCGCGTATTACAAGATCGACCGCGGCAACCTGTCCTATGCCGACACCGCCAAGCAGCTCGCCACCGGCCGTTCGCCTTACTTCATTTTCGGCAACTCCGAGGCCAGCGAAGGCATCGAGACCGAAATCAACTGGGCCCCGAGCGACGCCTACAACCTCCTCGTTGGCTGGGCGCACACCACCAAGGCGGAGACCTCAAAGTCCAACAACGCCACTTTTGTCGGCCGGCGCTTCGGTGGCATCCCCGAAAACACCTACACCGTCTGGAACCGCTACGCCTTCCGCAACGGCCCGCTCAAGAACTTCGCCGTCGCCGGCGGCCTCCAGCACAACGACGCCACCAACCTCTCGCAGGACCCGCAGATCCAGGTCACGCTGCCTTCGTTCACGGTCTTCAACCTCATGCTCTCCTACCGCTTCAAGGTCGGCGAGCGCGACTATCGCGCGCAGCTCAACGTGAAGAACCTCTTCGACAAACGCTACCGCGAGGGCGCCGACGGCTACTTCGCCCCGGCGCGCACGTTCTACCTCGGCATCTCCACGCGCCTCTGAGCACCGCGGCCCCGGTGGATTCGCCGGGTTCCTCGTTTCCAAACAGCGCCGGCGGCCTTGCGGTCCCCGGCGCTTTTCGTTTTGCGTCACGGGCGCTCGCGGAATTTCCGCCCCGGGTGCGCCTCCCGTGCGATTCATTCCCCTACGATTCCCCATGCCCTGCCCCAGGACCGTCATTTCACTGCTGGTCTTGACCGCGCTCCTCCGGCTCCCCGCCGTCGCCGCCGCGGACCCTGTCCCGCCTGCTGACGTTCTCGCCGCCCTCATTCGCCAGAACGATACCCAGGTCTCCGTATGGCTTGATGGTCTCCCGCCCCGCGCGGCCTCGCCGCGCGAGGCGTCGCGCCTCACCAAACTGGTTGCCGCCGCTCACGCACAGACCGCGTCGCGCCACTACCGCGATTCTGGCGTCCGCGCGCTGCTCGACCGCCTTGTCGCCACCCTCGCGACGCGGCAGAATGCCGACGGCTCGTTTGACGCCGAGGTCGCCGCGGGCAACCCGCAGTCGCCGCCTGACAGCGGCTTCGCCCTGCGCCACCTCGCGCTCGCCCTCGCGCTGCTCCGCGCCGACGCCGATCCCGCGGCGGCGCCGGCGCGCGCGGGCTTGGAACGCTTGCTTGACCGTGGCGCGTTCATCCTCCGCACCGGCGGTGTGCATACGCCCAACCACCGGTGGGTCATCTGCGGCGCCCTCGCGCAAATCGAGGCCCTCGCGCCCGCGCCGGCGAACGTCGCTCGCATCGACGACTGGCTTGGCGAAGGCATCGACCAGGATCGCGACGGCCAGTTCAGCGAGCGCAGCACCATCTATTCCTCGGTGACCGACGAAGCGTTGCTCGACCTCGCGGTTGCCCTGCGCCGCCCCGCACTCCTCGAACCGCTCCGGCGCAACCTCGAATTCACCCTGCTCAACGCCGATCCTGACGGCGAACTCGAGCACGTCTCCTCGCGCCGCCAGGACCAGCTGGGCCGCGAACCGCGCCGGCTGACCGCCTACTACGTGCCGCTGCGCTACCTCGCGCTCCTTGACCGGAATCCCCGCTTCGCCGCGGCCGTCGCGCGATTGGAGCGCGCCGACTTGGAGCGCCTCACCGATCATGTCGCGGAGTGGATGCTGTGGCCCGAGCTGCGGCGGCCGTTGCCCGCGCCTGCCGCGCTCCCCGACGACTTCGTCCGCCACTTTCCCGATTCCGGCCTCGTGCGCGTCAGGCGCGGCGCGGTGAGCGCCACGATCTTCGGCGGAGGCGACTATGCCGCGCACCGCGATTTCTCGTCCGGCCTCTCGACCAACCCGACCTTTTTCCGCTTCCGCAAGGGCGGTGCCGTCCTCGACTCCGTGCGCATCGCCCCGTCTTTCTTCAATCTCGGCTATTTCCGCAGCGAACGCCTCGACGTCTCGCCCGACGGGCACGCGTGGCTGCTCGCCCAGACCCAGCGCGCGGCCTATTACCAGCCGCTGCCGGCGGAGGCGCGGCGGCCCGGCGGCGACTATCCGCTCACCGACGACGGCCGCTTCTACAGCAAGATGGATTTCCCGCGCCGCCCGCGCGACGAGAAGTCCCTGACGACCCGCGTCGCCGTCCGCGAGCGCCCCGGCGCGCCCGGGGAGTTCGAGCTGGAAATCTCAAGCGACGGCACTGCGGGCATCGGCATCGTGGTGGAGCTATGCTTCCGATCGGGAGGCTCACTGACGGGTGCGGCTCCTCGTGCCGGAGAGCCGGATACTTTCATCCTTTCCTCGGGCATCGCGCGCTACGCCGTCGGTGGCGACACCATCGAGGTCGGGCCCGGCGTCGCCTCGGCGGGCGGTCGCATAGGCAATCTTGCGGGCGAAGCCTACTCGTGGCGTGGTGGGCTGCTCCGCGCCGAGGGTGTTCGTCTATACCTCACAGGTGTGACTCCGTTCCGCCACGTGATTCAGGTCCGCTAGTTGACTTGTCTGTGCGGTCCGCGCGCCGCGGGCGTTCCATGCCTTGACGCCACCCGGCCAATCCGCGTCCTATTCTTCCGTCCCTTTCCCCCATGAGAAACCCCCGCCTGTTCCTCGCCCTCGTTGCGGCGTGCGCGTGCTCCGCCACCGCCGCCGAAGCCTACAAAATCGCCGTCATCCCCAAGGGCACGACGCACGAGTTCTGGAAGTCCATCCACGCCGGCGCCCGCAAGGCCGAGGCGGAGTTCAAGGCCGCCGGCGTCGACGTGCAGGTCATCTGGAAGGGCCCGATCAAGGAGGATGACCGTGAGCAGCAGATCCAGGTCGTCGAGACGTTCGTCAGCCAGCGCGTGAACGGCATCGTGCTCGCGCCGCTCGACAAGCGTGGCCTCGTCGCCCCGGTCGAGGCCGCCGTGCGCGGCAAGATTCCCGTGGTCGTCATCGACTCGGGCCTCGAGTCCAAGGCGCCGTCGGCCTATATCGCCACCGATAACCGCGAGGGCGGCCGCATCGCCGCGCGCCAGCTCGGCCAGATGCTCGGCGCCAAGGGCAACGTGATCATGCTGCGCCTTCAGGTCGGCTCGGCCAGCACCGAGGCGCGCGAGGAGGGGTTCCTCGAGGTCATGAAAAAGGACTTTCCGAACATCAAGCTGCTCTCGACCGACCAGTATGCAGGCGCCACCCGCGAGACCGCAAAGGCCGTGAGCGAGAACCTGCTCACGCGCTACGGCCGGCAGGTGAACGGCATCTTTTGCGTCAACGAGTCCGGCACCGCGGGCATGTTGCTCGCCCTTCGCGCCGCCGGCCTCGCCAAGGGCCGGGTGAAATTCGTCGGCTTCGACTCCGGCGAGACGCTCAACGCCGCGCTTCTCGCCGGCGACATCCAGGGCCTCGTCGTCCAGAATCCGATGAAGATGGGTTACCTCGGCGTGAAGACCATGGTCGCCGCGCTCCAAGGCAAGAAAGTCGATCCGGTCACCGACACCGGGGTCGGCTTCGTGACCAAGGAGAACTTCAACTCCCCCGAGATGGCCGACATCGTGAAGCCGCCGCTTTCGAAGTATCTGAAGTGAACGGCGCGAGCCCCGCTCCTGCATCGACGGCGACCGCGCTCCGCCTCGCCGGCGTGACCAAGTTCTTCGGCGCCACGCGCGCCTTGCGTGGCGTGTCCCTCGAGATCGCCCGCGGCGAGGTCCACGCGCTCATCGGCGAGAACGGCGCCGGCAAGAGCACGCTGATGAAGATCCTCAGCGGCGCCCACGCGCCCGACGCCGGCACGCTCGAGCTCGGCGGCCAGCCCTATGCGCCCGAAAGCCCGCACGACGCCCGCCTCCAAGGCGTCGCGATGATCTATCAGGAACTCAACCTGGCGCTCCATCTCTCCGCCGAGGCCAACATCCTGCTCGGCGCCGAGCCCGCCCGCGCCGGCGTGATCGATCGGCGCGCCTCACGTGATCGTGCGCGCACCGCGCTCGAATTGCTCGGTCACGGCTCGCTCCCGCTGGACCGGCCCGCGGGCAGCTTCAGCATCGCCGAGCAGCAAGTGATCGAGATTGCGCGCGCGCTGCTCACCCAGCCGCAGGTGCTGATCATGGACGAGCCCACCAGCAGCCTCACGCAGGCCGACACCGAGAAACTCTTCGCCACCATCGGCCGCCTCCGCGCGCAGGGCGTCGGCATCATCTACATCAGCCACTTCCTCGAGGAATGCCGCCGCATCGCCGATCGCTACACCGTGCTCAAGGATGGCGAGACGGTCGGCTCCGGTGACATGCGCTCCGCCTCGCTCGACCACATCGTCACGCTCATGACGGGCCGCGAGGTGAAGGACCTCTATCCGCGAGCCGCGCACGCGCCCGGCGCCGTCGTGCTGGAAACCAAGTCCGCCGCGAGCGAGCCGCGCCTGCGGCAAGCGACGCTGCGCGTGCGCGCTGGCGAGATTTTTGGGCTCGCGGGCCTCATCGGCGCGGGCCGCACGGACTTGCTGCGCGCGATCTTCGGGCTCGACGAGCTCGCGGCGGGCGAGGTCTGCGTCGTCGGGGCGCCGGTCGGCAAGCACGCGCCGCGCGATCGCTGGGCGCAGGGCGTGGGTTTCCTCAGTGAGGATCGCAAGGAGGAGGGCCTCATGCTCGTTCAGCCGATCGCGGACAACCTCACGCTTACCAAGCCCGGCGCCTTTGGCCGCTTCGGCTGGATCGACGGCCGCCGCCAGCGCTCCGCCGCCCAGCGCTGGATCGATGAGCTCCGCATCAAGTGTCGCGGCCCGGAGCAGGCCGTCGGCGACCTCAGTGGTGGCAACCAGCAGAAGGTCGCGCTCGCGCGGCTGCTCGAGCACCCCGCGAGGATTTTCCTCCTCGACGAGCCCACGCGCGGCATCGATGTCGGGAGCAAGGCCCAGATCTACGAGCTCATCGGCCAGCTCGCCGCCCGCGGCTGCGCCGTCGTGGTCGTGAGCAGCTACCTGCCGGAGCTCCTCGGGCTGTGCGACACCATCGGTGTCATGTGCCGCGGCGAGCTCGCCGCCGTGCGCCCGCGGTCCGAGTGGACCGAGGCCTCCATCATGCACGCCGCGATCGGCGGCGCCTGAGTTTCCGTCATGCCTGATCGTTTCAAAGCCATCGCCGCGAAGGCCGGACCCTTCCTCGGGCTGCTGCTCGTGATTGCGCTCTTCTCGCTCGCGGTGAAGCCCGACAGCGACGGCCAGGCGATCTTTCTCACTTACCACAACTTCAAGACCATCTTCACCCAGACCGTCATCGTCGCCATCGGCGCCATCGGGATGACGCTGATCATCATCAGCGGCGGGATCGATCTTTCGGCGGGATCAAGCATCGCGTTTGGGAGCGTCGTGGGCGCGCTGTTGATCAAGAACGGCGCGGGCCCGTGGACGGCGCTCGCCGCGATGATCGGCGCGGGCGGGCTCATCGGCCTGCTCAACGGCGTCATGATCGCCAAGCTGCGGCTCGTGCCGTTCATCATCACGCTCGGGATGCTGTGCGTCGTGCGCGGCGCGGCGCAGAAACTCGGCAACAACCAGACCGTCAACTACGACTCCTCCCCAATCAACGACTGGATGACCACCGCCGATCCGCGCGGCTATGCGCTGCCCGCGGGCGTCTGGGTAGTGATCGCGCTCGCGATTGTGACGACCCTCGTGCTGCGGCGCACGGTGTTTGGCCGGCACCTCTTCGCGCTCGGCTCCAACGAGGCGACCGCGCGCCTGTGCGGCGTGCCCACGCAGCGACTCAAGGTCTTGGTCTACGCCCTTGCAGGGTGCTTTTTCGGGCTGGCGGGGGCGTTCCAGCTTTCGCGGCTCACCCAGGGCGACCCGACGGTCGCAGTGGGCCTCGAGCTCGACATCATCGCCGCCGTGATCATCGGCGGGGCGAGCCTCAACGGTGGCGTCGGCACGATCCTCGGCTCGATGATCGGCGCGCTCACGATGGCGATCCTGCGCAACGGCGCGGTGCTCATGGAGTGGTCCAACGCCGACCAGCTCATCATCGTCGGCATCGTCATCATCATCGCCGTCTACGTGGACCACTGGCGGCAGGAGCGGCGCGCGTGAAGACCACGCGCGTCACGCTGCAATACGGCCGCACGGGCCTGCCGCTGGAGCTGCCGTCGGCCCATGTCACCGTCGTCGAGCCGCGCTTCGTGCCCGGCCTGCCGGACGAGGCCGCGGCGTTCCAAGCGGCGATGCGCGCGCCGATCGGCCGGCCGCCGCTCCGTGAAATCGTCAAGGCAACCGATCGCGTGGCCATCGCGATCCCGGATCACACGCGGCCGCTGCCGCGCGAGCGCCTGCTGCCGTGGCTGTTCGCGGAGCTCGCGCACGTGCCCGCCGAGAATTTCACGATCATCAACGGCACGGGCTCGCATCGCGCCAACACGCCGGACGAGCTGCGGCAGATGGTGGGCGACGCGGTCTTCGGCCGCTACCGGATCATCAACCACGACTCGCGCGATCCGGCGACGCTCGCCCGGGTGGGCACGACCGCGGACGGGCGCCCGGTGTGGTTCAACCGCGCGTATGCCGAGGCCGACCGCCGCATCGTGATGGGCTTCATCGAGCCGCACTTCATGGCGGGTTTCTCCGGCGGCTACAAAGGCGTCTTCCCCGCCGTCGCCGACCTCGCGTCGATCAAGCACTACCACCGCGCGCAGGTGATCGGCGATCCGCGGAGCACGTGGGGCGTGCTCGATCGCAATCCCACGCAGGCGCAGGTCCGCGCCAACGGCGCGCTGCTGCCCGTCGACTTCCTCGTCAACGTGACGCAGAATCGCCGCCGTGAGATCACCGGCTTCTTCTGTGGTGAGCCGATCGCCGCGCACGACGCCGGCTGTGCATTTGCCAAGAAGACGGCGATGGTCGCGTGCCCGAAGGCGTTCCCGATCGTCGTCACGTCGAATAGCGGGTTTCCGCTCGACCAGAACCTCTACCAGACCGTGAAGGGCATGTCGGCCGCCGCACAGATCGTGGCCGACGGCGGTCTCATCCTGGCCGCGGCCGAGTGCGGCGACGGCTTTCCGGATCACGGCAGCTTCAAGAGCTTCCTCTTCGGCCACCCGTCCGCGCAGGCGATGCTCGATACGATCAACCACGCGAAGGAACCCATCGAGGACCAGTGGCAGGTGCAGCTCCTCGCGCTGATCCTCGTGCGCGCGCGCGTGGGCGTCTTCTCGCAAATCGCCGCTGACGAAATCCGTCGCGCCCACCTCGAGCCCGTGCCTGACCTTGCCGCGCGCGTGGCCGCGGAGCTGGAGAAAATCGGCCGCGACGCCCCCATCGCCGTGCTGCCGGAGGGACCGATGACGATTCCGTATCTGGGCTAAAGCGTTCGGCCGCTCTGTTTCAGTCGTAGACGGTTGAGCGGTGCCCAATCTTGACGATGAGCACATGCACGCGCTGGCGCTCGACGGTCGCGATGATACGATAGTCACCCACGCGGTAACGCCAGTAGCCGTGTTGCGCACCGCGGAGCGGTTTGCCGAATCGCGTTGGATCCGCGGTCCCGGCGATCCGTTCTTCGAGATAACGAATGATCTTTGCCTGAGCCTGACGATCCAGTTTTCCCAGTGCCGCGCGGGCAGAGTCGGAGAAACTATAGCCCCAATTCACGTTTCACCGCGGCGGAAGAATGGACACGCTCCTCGCCGCGGGCGATGCGCGCCATCACGGCATCGGCATCACGAGCGTCCTCGGCATCTTGCAGCAAATCGACCACGGCTTGCTGGGCGAGCGCAGTCTTGGTGCGTCCGCGCCTTTTCGCCTCGCGGACGAGTTTTCGCTCGAGCATCGGGGGCAGCCGTAGAGTAACCATGCGACGAAAGTGGTGGAATTTCGGAAACGCGCAAGAGCGGGATCGAGCTACCTGCCGGTGGCGAGCAATCGCTCCACGCGATCCG
>JAEUHB010000305.1 GCA_016794665.1 Opitutaceae bacterium | reverse complement strand
AAGGGCGCGAGCTGCTCGGGCGTGGGGTTGAGCGTGGCGTGCGGGACCAGCGTCCAGAGCTGGAGGTAAAACGGTTTTTCGCCGCTGCCCTTGATGAACTCAATCGACTGATCGACAAAGAGCGCGGTGGATTTCGCGCGGTAGTGCGGATCGCCGGCGATGATGCCGGCGCCGGCGTCGCCCTCGCCCGCGCCCACATAGTCGAAGCCGTAGTCGGCAATGGGCGGGCCGCCGGAATTATTTCCCAGATGCCACTTGCCGACGTGAGCCGTCGTGTAGCCCGCCGCGCGCAATGAGGCGGCGACATTCGGCACCTTGGGGTCGAGGAACTGCGACATGCCGCGCGCGGTGTTCATCTCCGGTGTCGCGAAGTGGCCGTGGATGCGCTGGCGCGCGGGGTAATTCGACGTGAAGAAACCGCAGCGGCTCGGCGAGCACACGGAACCGGCGACGTAGAAATGGGTGAACAGCTTCCCCTGCGCGGCGAGGCGATCGAGGTTCGGCGTCTTGAGAAACGTGTTGCCGTAGCAACTCAGGTCACCCCAGCCAAGATCGTCGGCGAGGATGAAGATGATGTTGGGCCGCGCTGGGCCGGCAGCGAAGGCGGGCGTGGTCGCGGCAACCGCCGCGAGCAGCAGGAACAGGGCGCGCATGGGAGGAATGGGATTACGGCGTGCTTTCAAAATGGCGGATCGTCTCGGCGTGGCTTGGGGTTGCGGTAGCCCGCCTCGTGAGAGGCGGGACGGTCGCGCCTGCAAAGCGCCGATGGTCCCTGCTCTCACGAGCAGGGCTACCAATCCACGCTCTCGCCTCAGGAACATTTCTCACCTTAATTTTGCCGCGACGGAAACTGCGCGCGAAGGAACCGCTCGGCCTCGCGTTGCGCGGCGGCGAGCCGGGGATCGTCGATGCGGTTGTGGGTCTCAGCCGGCTCGTCGGACTCCTCGTAGAGCTCGCGCGCGAGCGTGGCGCCGGTTTTCCATTCGCGCCATTCGGTGTAACGCACGCGCGCGGTGCGCACGCTCACCCCCATCGCGCGCGGGATTTTCTCCGGCTCGCGATCGTAGTAGCTCGGACGGGGATGTTGTGAAAATGCCGCTGGCTTCACCGTCTTCGCTGGATCGGCGAGCACCGGCGCAAGGTTCACCCCTTCGAGCCCGGCCGCCGCCGGGAGGCCGCTTAGCGCCGCGAGCGTGGGAAACAGGTCGATCAACTCGGCGAGCGCCATCGTGCGCCGGCCACCGTGCCGATTGCCGGGCGCGGCGATCATGAGGGCGACGCGGGCATCGAGCTCGAAGGTGGAGGTCTTGCCCCACTGCGTGTGCTCGCCGAGGTGGTAGCCGTGATCGCTCACGAAGACCACGATGGTGCGCGCCGCGGCTCCGCTGCGGTCGAGGGCGTCGAGCACCTTGCCGATCTGGGCATCCATGTAGGAGATGTTAGCAAAATAGCCGTGCCGCATCTCGGCGATCTGCGCCGCGGTGGGCTCGAAGCGCTGGGCGCCGGTCCCGAGGACTTCGCGGCCGTCGTGGTGAGCGATGTCGGGGGCGCCGGCGGCGCGGGCGGGGTTGAGCGGCGGGATTTTCGCGCGGTCGTAGAGGTCCCAGTATTTCTTCGGCGCATTGAAGGGTGCGTGCGGCTTCCAAAAGCCCACGGCGAGGAAGAACGGCCGGTCCTTGATCTCGGCGAGCACCCGCACGGCCTCGGCGGCGACGCGGCCGTCGTAGTAGGCCTCGTCGGGCACATCGCGGCATTCCCAAAGCGGGACGGAAGTGTAGCTGCGCGGGGACGGCGAGGCATGGTTGGGCGGCACCGGCCCCTCGACGCGGGCATTGTCCTCGCCGTGCGTGGCGTAGTGGAGGAACTCCGGCGCGCTCCACGAGCGGGCGTCGCCCTTCTCCGCGGTGTGCCAGTTGTGGAAGATTTTCCCAACGCAGCGCGTGTCGTAGCCGTGCTGCTTGAAATGAAGCGGGAGCGTCGTGACTTCGGGCCGGTGCGTGCGGAAGTGCGTGCTGTTGTTCCAAATCTTGATCGTGTCCGGCCGCAGGCCGGTGAGCATCGACGAGCGCGACGGGTTGCACACCGCCTGCTGGCAATATGCGCGGTCGAACTGCACGGCGCGGCGCGCGAGGCGATCGAGGTTGGGCGTGAGCACGGGCGCGCCATAGGTCGCGAGATCGGGCCGCAGGTCGTCGGCCATGATGAAGAGGACGTTGGGCCCTTGCTTCGCCGCAGCGGCTACGCAGGGTGCCGCCGCGATCACGGCGGCAGCGACGGAGAATGCAACGAGGCTGAGGTGGCGCATGGGGAAACGGGGAAGGTTCGCGCAACGGATGGCTCCGGCCGCGCGGCGAGGCAATCCCACACCTTGCGCGCTGGCCGGGGAATCGACCAAGCTCGCCTGATGAGAACACCCCTCGATTCCCGCCGGGCCCGCGTCGGCGCCGCCCTGCCCCTCGGCGACGGCTTGCTGGTCGTCGGCGCCGGCGAACCGATTCCGCTGCCGGAAGCAAGCGACCAGATGCATGAATTTCGGGCGCACGCGGAGTATTTCTACCTCGCGGGCCTCGATCATCCCGGCGGCGTCATGGCGTTTGATCCGCGCGAAGGGGCGGAGGCGGGCTGGGTGTCGTTTGTCCACGTCGTCACCGAGGCTGAGCGCGTTTGGGAAGGGCGCACGCAACTGTCCGGGCGCCCGATCAGTGAACTCACCAACTGGCTGGCCGCGCGCCACGGGCGCGCGATCGCGCAGCTCGGCGCGGCAGTGCGCGAGGTCGCCGGCGACGCGGCGCTGACGGCGGCAGTGCGCGCCGCGTTCACGCACGCACGCCGGATCAAGGACGCCGCGGAGATCGCGACGATCCGCCGCGCGGCCGACGCGACAGCCCAAGGCTTTGCCGCGATGCCGGAGCGGCTGCGGCCGGGCGTGACGGAGCGCGCGCTGCAGATCGAGCTTGA
Organism: Opitutaceae bacterium; assembly: GCA_016794665.1. Classification (GTDB taxonomy): domain Bacteria; phylum Verrucomicrobiota; class Verrucomicrobiia; order Opitutales; family Opitutaceae; genus ER46. The sequence goes on along the minus strand of JAEUHB010000305.1, from coordinate 6,013 downwards.
GGCGGCATTTTTCCGCGCCGGAGCGACCCGCACCGGCTTCCACTCGCTGGTGGGCAACGGCCCGAACGCCGCGATTTTGCACAGCCCGCCGAGCGCGCGGGCGGTGCGCGGAGGGGACTTCGTGCTGATCGACGCCGGGGCCGAGATCGATCGCTACACGGCGGACGTGACGCGGACCTTTGTCGTGGGCACGCCTTCCGCGTTTCAACGCGACCTGCACCAGACGGTCCTCGCCGCCGAGCAGCGCGCGATCGAGCGCTGCGTCGTCGGCGCGGAGTGGAAGGCGGTTCACCTCGCCGCGGCGGTCGATCTCGTTGGCGGCCTGGTCGCGATGGGCGTGATGCGCGGCGCGCCGGAGTCGCTCGTCGAGCAGGAGGCGCACGCGCTGTTCTTCCCGCACGGCATCGGCCACATGGTCGGCCTCGGCGTGCGCGACGGCAGCGGCCTCGCGGCGGGCCGCGAAAAGGACTCAAGGCCGAGCCTGCGCCCGTTGCGCATGGATTTGCCGCTGGCCGCGGGCCATGTGGTGACCGTCGAGCCCGGGCTCTACTTCATCCCCGCGATCCTGAATGATCCGCTCCGCCGCGAGCGCTACCGAGACGCCGTGAACTGGTCCCGCGTCGACCACCACATCGGCATCGGCGGCGTGCGCATCGAGGACGATGTGCTGGTAACTCCCGGGGCACCCGAGGTGCTGACCCGCGCCATCCCAAAGTCGCTCTGAGCCGCGGAGAATTTTCCGTGGACAACCCCCGGCCGCTCGCTCTCCTTTTGCGGCATGTCTCAGCCCGTCACAAAGCTCGTCACGCCGGTCAGCCTGCTGGTCGACGCCGTCCTCACGATCGCCTTTTTCATCGGCATCTACACGCTGGTCGCGCCGCACGTGCCGTCGAACGACAAGAAGATGGTCATGCTCTGGGGCGGGCTGTGCGCGGCGTGCATGACCGGGGTCTTCTGGCTCGCGGTGCAGATGTTCCGCGTCGTGCTCCAGGCGCAGCGGGCGGACCGGAAGAAATAGCGCCCCGCCCCATCCGGTTCGCGCGCCGGACGGAGGAAGCGTCGTTGGAGTTGCACGCGCGAAAACTTAGCATACGGTCGCTCACTCCACTCTCATGAACGCCGAGACCCCATCGGAATCCTCCGCGAGACGCCGGCGCGCCTCATTCGCGCCCGCAGTGCTGCTCGCCGCGATTGGGTTGATGTTCGCCGGCTGCGCCACCACGCACGAGGTGAAGATCGATTCGCTCGCCAAGCCCAACGCCGAGCCCGCGATCTCCTACGAGATCAAGAACAAGAACCCGCTCATCGCCGACGACTCGCTCCGCCACAAGGAGGCCGCCGGCATGGTGCGCACCGCCCTTTCCGGCAAAGGCATGTATGAGGCGCCGCCCGGCGTGAAGCCCGACATGGTGGTCGACCTCGACTATGGCGTAGGCCCGCCGCAGATGCGCCGCGAGCAGGTGTCCGAACCAGTCTACATCACCCTGCCCGGCCAAGTCCGCACCGAGCGGGTCCAGGTAGGCACGGATTCCCAAGGTCGGCCGATCTATCAAACCGTGACCGTGCAGGATCCGCCGCGCACCGAGTTCGCGGGCTTCCGGGAGTATTACGTGACCGTCGTAGTCTACGAGAAATACCTGAAGCTCTCCGCCCGCGAGAACAAGGAAGCCGCCGAGGGCCGCCCCCAGCAGGAAATCTGGACCGTCGACGTCACGAGCGAGGGCGAGAGCCGCGATATCCGCAAGAACCTCCCCATCCTCGTCGCCGCCAGCATCGACTACATCGGCAAGGATTCGCAGGGCCAGAAAACGATCAAGCTCAAGGACAACTCCAGCGACGTCGCCTTCGTGAAAAAAGGCATGTGAGCCGCGCTCCTCGCGCCGCCCGCCCGGGTTCCCAAGCCCCGCTCAGAGCATCGAGCGGGGTTTTTCATTTTCGCCGGGCGCGGCCTCAGGTGGCCTTTGCCGCCCGCTTCTTTTCGATTCGGGCCGAGACGAGGATCGAAATCTCGAATAGCAAATAAAGCGGCGCGGCAAAAAGCGTCTGCGTAAACGGATCCGGCGTCGGCGTCACAATCGCGGCGATGATGAAGATCACCACGATGGCATGGCGGCGGTATTTGCGGAGAAACGCCGTCGAGATCACGCCAAGCCACACCAACAGCACCAGCACAAGTGGAAACTCGAACACCGCGCCCGAGCCCACCGTCAGCCAGGTGAGGGTCGAGTAGTAGTTCCCCGCCGTCCACCGGTTCTCGAAGCCGAATTCGTTCCCGAGCCAGCTCGCGACCTTGATGGTGCTCGGCATCAGCAGGAAAAACGCGAACGCGGCGCCGAGCAAGAACAGCACCATGGCCGAGACGCACATCGGCACGACCGCCTTGGTTTCCCGCTCGGTCAGCGCCGGCGAGACAAACTGCGCGATGAAAAAAAGAATGAACGGCGAAGCCACCCCCAGCCCGCCAAAGACGCAGAGCTGGATCAGGATGGTGAACACTTCCATGATCGACTGGACGCCCAGCTTCACGTCGATCGAGGGATCCTTCGCGGCTTCGCTCGTCAGGGGCCACTTCAGAACCTCGTTGAACTCCTTGGCAAAATAGCCGATCAGCGCCGCACAGATGACGAACGCGAGGAGGCTCTTGATGAGGGTGCCGCGTAGCTCCTCGAGGTGCTCCCAGAAGCCCATCGACTTGTCGCGCATGCGCGCCAGAGGGCCGGCGTCGGAGTCGGCGGGAGTGGTGTCGTCGTGGTGGTCGCTCACGGAAAAGGAACCGCGCATCGTGTGGGGTTTTTCCCAAAACGGAAGCGCGATTCCGGCTCCCGACCATTCGGGCCTTCGTGGCAGCGGGCGACCAGAGTCTCCGCCGCGCTGGCAAGGAGCAGCAGCAAATCACGGCAAGGCGTCGCCCATGGCGTGTCGAGATGGCGTGATCAGCACAACAGACGTGACCTAGCGACGACTTAGTCCGAATCGCGGGCGCCGCTTCTCCGACTTGAGCACCAACACTCGAACACCAAACGCCTGCTCACGATAAACGGCGACGTAAGGAAAGCTCGGCAAGCGCACGCGGCGAAAAATCCGACTCCGCATGTAGAACTGAAACTGCCGCGGATTCGCGGCGATAGCAGCCATCGCTTTCCTGAATTCCGACTCGAACCGTTCCGCGAGGTTGAGCCCGGCAGCTTCGTAGTAGTCGAGCGCCTGGTTGAAGTCCGATTGGACCGCCGGGTGGAAAACAACCGTCACGCGCGACGACGGCGAACTCCGGCCCAGAATTCCTGCTCTGTGAGCGGACGCACCTTACCGTTTTCAATCTCGTCATCGCGTCGCTCCGCCTCAGCGAGGATCGCCGCGGGCGACTGGCCCAAAGGCGCAGGCAACGTGCCGAGCAACCGGTCGGCGAGCCGCACGCGATCCTTGGCCGGGAGGCGCAGGACAGCGACCTCAAGTTCCTTCAGCAGGCTCATGGGCCGAACCTAGGATCGGGCGGAAGCGAGTCAAGAAAGGCACATGGCTCACGAGTGATCGTGAAGCACATGGGGTAAGCAAATCGGACTTGAAGCCGACCAATCCTTGCTCAGGCGAGATTGAGACACCGCTTGCCACCTCAAACCAAAATTCCCCACAGGCTCATTTTCCTGGTGTCGCTGGTTTCGAACACGGCGGTCTCGTTGCCGATCATGCTGCTGCACAGTTTTCCGTTGCACGATTCGGTTGCGATAGCAGCGACCATCGGAGCTATCGGCGCCTGGCCTGCCATGCGAGAATGACAGCTGTGTTACCTGTTGGAATATGACAATCTGTCGCCAAGTGAGCTGCGCCGGATCGCCATGAAGTTCACGCTATTCGGGCCAATCTTGATCCTGCTTGTTCACGCAATCGTGTGGACATCCGTGCAATTCAGCGAGAGCGGCAAGCTGCTCCCCGCCACAGGATGGCACTGGGCAAATTGGACATTGGGACTCGTCGCGTTGGTTTCGTGGATAACTTTCTATTGGCGGACACGTCGCTGAGACCGGACACCTCCCCACGACCCTCACAGATCAAACTTCACCGACGCGATGTAGAGCGCGGGATCGATGATGCGGTAGGCGAGCGGGACGCCGTTGGGAAATGCTCCGACCGGCTGCAGCCGCCCGTTTTCGCCGAGGTTGCGGGCGTTGACCTGGAAGGTCGCGCCGATCTTTTTCGCGAAGAGCTTCGCGCGGTAGCTCACGAAGGCGTCCACGTAGTAGCGCGACTTGTCGTAGATCGGGCGGTTGGGATCGAGCTCGGTGATCGAGGCGGGGAATTGCTGCACGCCGTAGTAGCCGATGCCGCCCTTGTCCTCCCAGCGCAGCGCGCCGCCTATGCCCACGTTGCGCAGGATGCGATGCTGCGTGAGGCCGCCGAGCTGGAGGCTCTGCGCCATCTTGAAGCGGTATTTCCGGATCTGGGGGTTGGCCTTGCCCTGCTGCTGGAGGATAATCTTGAGCGGGATGTCGACGTTGTTGGTGAAGGCCTGGCGCGGGGTGTTGCCGCCGTAGGAAGTGTCCCACCAGAGCGTGTTGGTGCGCGTGTCGCGGATGGTCGTCCAGACCGGCATGCGGCGCGCGATCCAGTCGGTCGTGGTGCGGGAGACGTTGGTGTTGGTCGTCTCGGTCTCGGAGAGCGAGGCCTGCATCGTCCAGAATTTCACGGGATTGAAGTTCAGCTCGATCTCAGTGCCGCGCGACTCGACGTCCTGCGTGGCGGAGATGCCGGGATCAGGGAGCACGAGCTCGTGCTGCTCCTCGATCGAGAGGCCGGTCTGGCGGGCGATCTCGGCCTCGACCTGCGCGGGCGTGAACGCGGGGTTGGCCTGCGTGATCCAAGCGCGGGCGTTGTTCACGAGCTGGTGGGCGTCGTTCTGGAACACGTCGATGCGCAGCGTGCGCTGCGCGATCGTGGCGGCGTCGCCGTTGCGCGTCTTGATGCGCTTGGTCTCGAAGCGGTTCACGCGGAGGACGAACTTGCCGTCGTTGAGGTTGAGCCAGAAGCCGTAGTCCCGGCCCTCGCCGCTGGAGTTGGGCAGCTGGTTCCGAAACACGTCCTGCTGGGGGCCCTGCGGGATGAAGCTGTCGCTCTGGTTGTAGGTGAGCGTGAGGCCCTCGAGGAGGCGCGCGCCGAAGGCGCCGATCCCCGCCCCGCGCGCGGCGCGGCTGATCGGGCCGAGTTCGCGGAACGGCCGCACGACGCCGCCGGCGGTCTTGGTGCGGCCGCCGTTGACGGCGTAGTCGCCCTCGGCCCAGCGGTTGACGACGGCGTAGTTGAAGTCGCTGCCGTCGGCGAGAAGCGCGCGGGGCTCGAGGCCGCGCTTGTCGTAGACCCTGTCGTCGCGCACGCCGAAGGTCGTCACGAGCCGCCCATCGAGGAACATGCTCTGGATTACGCCGCCGGTGGTCTTGGTGATCGTGAGGGAGTTGCTGCCGCCGCCGGCGCTGTCGAGCGTGGGGCGTTGATCGAGGCGGGCGGGCTCGCGCTGGAAGACGCCGGTCACAGCGTTGCCCCAGACGTAGGTCGCGGGGCCGTAGCTGAACGTGCCCGGCGCGTAGTCGACATTGGCGCCGTTGGCGTCGCCGACGTAGTAGCGAAAATAGCCGCGGAAGCGCGCGTTGGAGGCGGTCTGGCCGCCGGCGATGTTGCCGTTGAGCGCGGGCAGCGTGCCGGCGGGCACCCACGGGTGGTTCGAGGCCAGCACGTCGCGATAGCTGTAGCGGCGGGTGATGGCGGAGGAAAATTCGTCGTAGCCGGTGAGCTGATGCAGGCCGAGCCACTTGAGTGCGTTTTTCTCCTGCGTGAGATCGAGCCGGTAGGCGAGCTGGCCGCGGGTCGTCTCACCCCGGCCGGGGATCCACTGCGTGAGCGGCTGGTCGAGGCCGAGGTAGGGCCGGCCGAAAAAGGGATTGGGCGAGCCGTCGAGCAGGCGGGCGTTCACGTCGACGAGCAGGTAGTTGGTCGCGGCGGTGCCGAAGATGTTGCGCTGATAGCG